>NZ_AZDU01000063.1 GCF_001434815.1 Lactobacillus equicursoris DSM 19284 = JCM 14600 = CIP 110162 | reverse complement strand
AACTACCAGCAGCATTTTAATAATTAGGAATTGGTCGTACTCAACTACGACCGATTTTTTAATCTTCAAGTACAAAACTGACTCAACTGCGTTTTAGCTTTTAATAATTCGAATTATGAGAGACGAAGAACTAGTTGAGTCAATTTTAGGGAGAATTATGAGAAAAGTTCCTGTAGTTGAGTACAACATAGGAAGAATTATGAGAAATATGGCTGTAGTTGAGTAAAGTCGTGTAGCAATTATGAGAAAGGCTTCTGTAGTTGAGTAAAAAGTTGCCGCGATTATTAAAAAGTCCGGTTTAGTTGAGTCAAATTTGCGGCTAAGCTTGTCCTAGTTAATTGACTGCTTGGCTTGAAAGACGTGCTACAGGCTCTTTTTGAGGCGTCAGCGAGCTGACAGTAGTTTCGACTTTTTACAAAATTGTCTGCCTATTAGAACACTTTGGAACGTTTCCTTAAGTTTGTTATATAAACGCAGATAGCGAAAAAATTTCGGGCAAAAAAGTTGTAATAATAAGTGGAGGCAAAAAAATGACTAATAACCTTACCCACTGGTTTACGACCGGAACCGAAAGAACAATTTCCAATGAGCGTGCAATTCAGTCTGCAGTAAAGTTAGAGAAGCTGCTAAATAAAAACTATGACTGTTTAAGACAACTTTCGTTAAGCAATGTCTGGGAGCTCCGAAAGCTTAATGAGCTTTTTGAGCAATATAATCGTGTTTATTCCAGCTTAAATATGCCAATATTAACTGCCAAACAACTGAATAACGTGAGCTACTTATTGGCTGGTGCGGCAGGCGAGCAACTTGTTACTCAAACTATTAACAAGATACGCAATTCTAAAAAAGTGATTTTCCATAATGTGGTGTTGCCCTATCAATATGGACGAGACTGGTCAAGGAGCGACAATCAGATTGATAATCTCGTTGTTGCTGATACGGGAATTTTCGCTTTGGAAGTGAAAGCACGAAGTATTGATCATGGTACTTTTGATTTTCGAGCTCTTTCTTCAAAAATTAATGATCAGCTTGCCTTTCACAAAGAAGCAATATTAGATTGTTTGGCTGATGCCAAAATCGACATTCCGTCAACTGCAGTTAAAACTTTTCTAGTAATTGTTGATCGGACAGGAGCAGTTGACTTTGAGATCATCAATCAGGGCCAATTACTGCACTCTGGTTCAGAAGCGTTAAAACTGAATGAACTAAATCTGCGAATAAGCAATGGTGAAACTAATGCCCTTTTTACTACGGAACAGGTTCAGCAAATTGCTAGGGTAATTCGAACCGGTGCAGTATCTGATAGAAGAAGGTATAAAGACAACGTTACTTTCAATCTCACGAGTGATGACTTGGAAAAGATTAATCAAGTATCCATGGCCTGCCGCTATCATGTTCCGACTGATCAAATCGTCACTTACCACAACCATCTAAATAAAATTCCACTTATTGGTTTAAGCGGACCTCAACAGAATGCTTTTTGGTACATCGTAGGAAAGGCATATGGACAAGGTGGATCCTTAATTACGCTAACTAAAAATGAACTAAAAGATGCGATTTTTTTGCCATCAAAGAGTCCCAGATATTTAGATAACAACCTTGTTAAAGTGGCTGCATTTATGAAAGAAACAGGTCTCTTTGTTAAGGCGGAGTACTCAGCGGGCATAATGAAGGTGGCAGTCGATAAAAAGCTCAGCCGATACAATGGAGATCTGTGTTCATGGAATTATAATTTACTGCGCCAAATCAAGTATAAATGGGCAAAGACGCTCTTTAGATTGCTAGTTTCAACGGCTGAATATGGCTCGTGTCGCCTATCTTTTCAAGATTTGCGCCACCTACTGGCAATCCCGCCAAGCTACCGAAATCATAAAGTTGCGTCAGAAATTATTAGGAAGTCGGTCATCTATTTGGCCCCGTTTTTTAGGGGATTAAGCTATCAGTTTGAGCGTGGCAAGTCAAATCAGATTATTGGGGTGGCTTTTACTTATCAAGCACACGATATGTTAAACCTTGAATGGAAAAATCGTTTTTTGAACAATATTGAAAGCAACCCAATCTTAACCAATGAAGAAAAAGGACTAGCTCGAAAAATATTTGATGAAAATTTTTTAGGTAGTTGAGTCAATTTTGGAATTGAACATTAAAAAAATGGCCCTAGTTGAGTAAACAACGGGGCCAAAAATGAGAATAACTGTTTTAGTTGAGTAAAGAAAAAAGTAAAGATTAAAAATCAGCTTTTAGTTGAGTCAATTTTGAGACAAATTATGAGAAAAATCAGCTTAGTTGAGTAAATTCGCGTCCCACAAGCCGCGTTTTTTACTTGTCCCACTTCAGCCCGACACCGGAAAAGCCGCTCAAGATCGAGAAGATTGGTGAAAAGAGGCTAAAGAAGGTGAAGGGCAAAAAGGCCAAGACTGGCACGCCCAGGGTGGAGGCGGCGAAGGAACCTGCCACGCCCCACGGAATCAGGTAGTTGATGACGCTGCCGCCGTCTTCCAGAACCCGGCTGAGGGCCAGGGGCGACAGGCGAAGCTTCTTGAAGGCAGACTTAAAGGCGTTGCCGGGCAGAATCACTGACAGGTACTGCTCGCCGACGAAAAGGTTGATGCCGATTCCCGCCAAGATAGTGGCAGTAATCAGGCTGCCTGGCTTTTTCAAGTGGTCGATCAAGGGCTTCATGGCGCTTTCGATAATGCCCACGTGCATCAAGATCCCGCCAAGAGCCAGGGTCATGATGATCAAGGAAACAGTGCCCATCATCGATGAGATCCCGCCCCGGGTCAAGAGGGCGTCGACAGCCTTATTGCCGGTCTTTGATACAAAGCCGCTTTCGATTAGGCTTGCCAGGCTGCTGGCCCCAAAGCCTGCTGGTTTTTGGATAAAAATCATCCCGACTGACAAGAAGATATTGGCAAAAAGCGTCTCGATCGCCGGCACCTTTTTCCAGGCGCAGACGAACATCAAGATGATTGGCAGGGCTGCCCAGGCCGACACGGAAAAGTTTTTAGTTAATACATTTTCAACCGCCGTAATATTAGCTAAAGAGGCGGCCTTGCTGCTTTGGCCCAGGAAGAAAAAGAGGACGAGCGAAACCAAGAAGGCTGGGATGGTCGACCACATCATGTTCTTGATGTGGTCAAAAAGGTCGCTTTCGGCCACGGCTGAGGCCAGGTTGGTGGAGTCAGACAGTGGCGACATCTTGTCGCCAAAAATAGCCCCGGAAATGATGGCACCGGCAGTAATTGCCGGGTTGATCCCCAGCGTGTTGCCCATCCCGAAGAGGGCGATGCCGACCGTTGAAATGGTGGTAAAGCCAGAACCGATGGCCAAGCCCACCATAGAGCAGACCAAGAAGACCGATGGCAGGAAAAAGTGGACGCTGATCATGTGAAAGCCCACCACCATTAAAGAAGGAATAATCCCGGCTTGGATCCAGACGGCGATCAGGCTACCGATTAATAAGAAGATAAAAATTGGCACAATCGCAGTCGAAATGCCTTCGGTGATCCCCTTCATGAGCTCTTTAAAAGAGTGCCCGCGAAATTCCAGCCAAAAGATCAACAGGCCGATCACGGTTAAAACTGGCAGCTGGGGCGACAGGCCCAGGCCAATCACGCCGATTCCCAAAACGCAAAGCATGCCAATTAAAATAACAACAGCTTCCTTAAAATTGATTTTATCTTTCATTGCTTTCTCCCAAAACAAAAAAGTCCCAGCCAGGCCAAAGCCTAGCTGGGACGAAAGAAACGTGGTACCACCCGCAATTCGTGAACGCAGTTCACCTCTTTAGCAGTAACGCCGCTTAGCGTGCAAACGCGTAATTCGGACCAGCAGCCTGCCCGGCTCGCATCAACCGCCGGTTTTCTGAACTCTGAGCTGCCTGCCTACTAAAGATTGCTTGCAGGTAATCTGAATTGCTTACCACTATATCATTAAAAAAATCTGTCTGCAAGTCAAAGACTCAGCAAAATTTAACATTTCAACTTTCCTATCACTAAAAAGCGCTGTGATTGAAATCATAAGGTACTTTTCAGTAAGCGATGAAATTACTAGCAAAATTACAAAAGAAAAACTGACTAAAAGGTGTTGACCATTCGTAATTTCTTTGTTAATATTAATGCATATGACTTGGAGTAGTACTCAAGTGGCTGAAGAGGCGCCCTTGCTAAGGGTGTAGGTCGGGAAACTGGCGCCAGAGTTCGAATCTCTGCTACTCCGCTACGAATTCATAAGCACAGGATCAATTTGATCCTGTGCTTATTTTTTTACAGTATTCAAAAAAATACTTACACTTTTGAATGATTTTCACTTCTCAAGATAAATTTAACAAAAAACTGAAAAAGGTTTCAGTTGGCCCTTTACGTAAGCGGTTTATATAGTATAATGGGTATGTACCGAAGTTTTTGAGGAGGAAATATCATGGTAGGAATTGTTTTAGCTAGCCATGGCGGTTTTGCAGACGGCATTGCTGAATCTGCACAAATGCTCTTTGGCCCACAAGACAATTTTGCCCATGTCATTCTGAAGCCTTCAGAAGGCCCAGATGATATTAAGGGTAAGATGAATGAAGCTGTTGCTTCTTTTGCTGACCAAGATCAAGTTTTGTTCCTGGTCGATTTGTGGGGTGGCACGCCTTTCAACCAAGCCAACGGTTTGCTCGATGGTCACGATGACTGGGCAATCGTTTCTGGCATGAACTTGCCAATGGTAGTCGAAGCATTGACCCAAAGAATGATCAATGACAAGGCTACGGCAAAGGAAATTGCTACGGCGATCATTAAGCCAGCAAAGGATGGTATCAAGACCAAGCCTGAAGACTTAATGCCTAAGGAAGAAAAGGCCGCTCAACCACAAGCATCAAACGCACCTAAGGAAGCTATTCCTGAAGGCACTGTATTAGGCGACGGTCATATCAAGATCGTTGGTGCTAGAATTGACTCACGTTTGCTTCACGGTCAAGTGGCAACGGGTTGGATTCCATCACTTCACCCAGACCGGGTTATCGTGGTTTCTGACAAGGTTGCCAAGGACAACTTGCGTAAGAGCATGATCCGCGAAGCTGCTCCAGCTGGCACTGTGGCTCACACGGTTCCGCTGAAGAAGATGAAGGAAATTTCTGAGGACCCACGTTTTGGTACTACTCATGCCTTCTTGCTTTTCGAAAACCCAGAAGACGCTCTGGCAACGATCAAGAACGGCGTAGATATCAAGACTTTGAACGTTGGCTCAATGTCATACAGCAAGGGCAAGGTTAATGCCAACACTGTTTTGTCAATGGACCAAACTGATGTCGACACTTTCCGTGAACTCGAAAAGATGGGCATCAAGTTCGACGTTCGGAAGGTTCCTTCAGACAACCCAGAAAACATGGACTCAATTCTGAAGAAGGCACAAAGCTTGCTTGATGAACAAAAGAATTAGTGGGAAAAGGAGTTAAAAATGAACTTAAATGCTATTCAAGTCATTTTGGTGATTGTGGTAGCTTTCCTTGCCGGGATGGAAGGTATCCTGGATGAATGGGAATTCCACCAACCATTAGTTGCTTGTACTTTACTTGGCTTAGTTACTGGCAATCTTACTTTAGGTATTGTCCTCGGCGGTTATTTGCAAATGATCGCCTTGGGTTGGGCTAACATCGGTGCCGCTGTTGCACCTGACGCCGCTTTGGCAGCCGTAGCCTCAGCCCTGATCTTGTTCAAGGGTGGTCAAGGTACCAAGGGTATTGGTACTGCCACTGGTTTGGCCATCACTTTGGCCGTAGCCGGCTTGTTCTTGACCATGATTGTTCGTACCATTTCAACGGCCATTGTTCACATCATGGACAAGCACGCTGAAGAAGGTAACTGGAGAATGATCAACGTATGGCAATGGATCGCTGTCTGCCTTCAAGGTCTGCGTATTGCCATCCCAGCAGCTTTGCTTTTGGCTGTTCCAAGTTCAACTGTTCAAAACGCTTTGAACTCAATGCCAGCATGGCTTTCAGAAGGTATGACCATCGGTGGTGGTATGGTTGTTGCCGTAGGTTACGCTATGGTTATCAACATGATGGCTAGCCGTGAAGTATGGCCATTCTTCGCTATTGGTTTTGCTTTGGCCGGCGTTAAGGACTTGACTTTGATCGCCCTCGGTGCAATTGGTTTGTCTCTTGCCCTGATGTACTTAGCTTTGGAAGCTAACGTAAGCAAGGGTTCTGGCGATAGCGCTGCAGCAGGTACTGGTGACCCGCTTGGCGATATCATCGATGACTATTAAAAATCAGGCCAGAAAGGAGAGACAAAATCATGACTGAAAAGAAAGTAACTTTATCAAAGCGTGATCGTTGGGATGTTATGTGGCACTCACAACTTCTGCAGGGTTCATGGAACTACGAAAGAATGCAGAACGGTGGTTGGGCCTACAGTATGATCCCAGCTTTAAGAAAGCTTTACCCAAAGAAGGAAGACATGGCTGCTGCTTTGCAACGTCACTTGGTCTTCTTCAACACTCACCCATACCTTGCTTCACCAATCATCGGTGTTACCCTGGCCTTGGAAGAAGACCGTGCAAACGGTGCAGAAGTTGACGACGAAGCTATCCAAGGTGTTAAGGTTGGTATGATGGGGCCTTTGGCCGGTGTCGGTGACCCTGTCTTCTGGTACACCATTCGTCCAATTATCGGTGCCCTTGGTGCCTCAATGGCCGTCGATGGCAACATCATGGGGCCAATCTTGTTCTTCGTCTTGTGGAACGTTATCCGTATCGCCTTCTTGTGGTACACTCAAGAATTGGGCTACAAGGCTGGTGCCGCTATTAGTGCCGACCTTTCAGGTGGTCTTTTGAAGAAGGTTACTCGTGGGGCTGCCATGATGGGTATGTTCGTCCTGGGTGCCTTGATCGAACGTTGGGTAAGCATTACCTTTACTGTTCAAGTTTCCAAGACGCCAGTTCAATCTGGTGGTTACATCGACTGGAGCAAGCTGCCAAAGGGTGCAGCTGGTATCCGCGAAGCCTTGACTCAACAAGCTGCTGGCTTGTCACTGTCTAAGTACAAGGTTACTACCTTGCAAAACAACTTGGACAGCTTGATCCCAGGTTTGGCTGGTTTGCTGCTTACCTTCCTTTGCATGTGGCTGCTTAAGAAGAAAGTTTCACCAATCGTTATTATCTTGGGGATCTTCGTTGTTGGTATCCTCTTCCACGTATGGGGCTTAATGTAAAAATCAATCATGGCTCAATCAATGAATAAAGAAGTCGATCTGGCAACCAATGCAACTTGGTTTCGGACCATGCCGGTTTACGGCAAGATCATGATCGGCGATGAAGCTTATGAATTTTACAACGAAAAGAATGTCGAAGATTATGTCCAAATTCCTTGGGATCAGGTCACTTATGTCGTAGCTGACGTTCACTTCAAGGGCAAATATATCCCGCGTTTTGAAATCAGAACCAAGAAAGATGGCAAGTTCATCTTTGCGACTAAGGACCCAAAGAAAACCCTGCGGGCCATCCGGAAGTACGTTCCGGCGGACCACATGCGGCAAGCCTTGGGAGTTGGCGGCACGATCAAGCTGTTCTTTACCCGTCACAAGAAGAAATAAGTAAAAAAGTCTGGACGCTGGTCCAGGCTTTTTTGCATGCTTGTTTAATATGGTAAAAATTCCATCTCTAGAGCTCCTTAGATCTTTCCAGGTAGATTAAGCTTAGGCCAGCTACGAACAAGGAAAATTGAGCTTCTAAAAATGACAGAAACAAAGAAATAGACCGTAAGCACCCAATAGCGCAGTATCTATCAACCCCCAGTCAATAGTCATATACTGTTCTTAACAATTGAATACGGAGGAACACGATATTATGACTGAACATCAAATCGTACCGCTCGAGCTGCCGAAGGACAAACTCAGACCTAGGAATAAGCTTCCAAAGAACAGGCTCGTTCTCAATCTGAAGTCCAATGGAGTTGAGCTGTCATTATTAGACACTCAACGTCTG
>NZ_AZDU01000062.1 GCF_001434815.1 Lactobacillus equicursoris DSM 19284 = JCM 14600 = CIP 110162 | reverse complement strand
ATTCAACGTTTAGTTGAGTAAATTTCGGGCAACTGCTTGGCTTACTTGAGTATGTTTGTGTGAGCTTTTTTCAAAAAAATTCCCCTAGTTGAGTAAGTTTATGTGCAACGCCTTACTCACTTGAGTATGTTTGTGTGAGCTTTTTTCAAAAAATTCCCCCTAGTTGAGTAAGTTTATGTGCAACGCCTTACAAGCAAAAACAGCTTTCCCTAACGGGAAAACTGTTTTTTACCAAATATGCAAAATTCTGGTCCGGTCCAACTTGCTTAAGCTGAACTGGTGGACGTGAGACTGCTTGTTTTCAGGGAATTCCTGGACAAAGTCAGCCACGTTGTACAAACCGGTCGCGTAAGACCAAGTCCCCTTGACCTTCTTGATCGGATCCAGCATCTCGTTACGTAGCGGATAAGCCGAAATCAAGAAGTGCTTGTGGTGAAACTTAAAGGCAAAGTATGGCAGACGGAATTCGTCGACTGCTTCTTCCTTGGTCTTGGCAATCGTGACCACATTGCGGTAAGTACCATACTTAGCCGTAAAGCGGTCATTGAAAGAAAAGTAAAAATTAGAAATATGAACGTGAGGGAAGTCTTCTTCTTTCACGTCATCAGGAACGGCGATCACGTGAGAATAGCGATCTAAGTTATTCTCCCTTTGCATCAAGGCCGCTTCCATCTGGTTGGGCTGGATGCCCCTTACCCAATCTGGCAATTCTGGGTGTGCCATGTAGGAATTGTACATCATCTTGATGACTTCTGGCTTAACCCAGTCATACTGCATCCGAATCTGGTTTCTCTTTAATAAGCCCTCCAGAGTCTGGTGCCGCATCAAATCCACAACGTAGCACTCGTAGTGGTACTTTTCGCACCACTTCTTGTAGTGGTCAATTTCACTGGCTACGATGTGCGTGCCGTCCACAATGACGGTTTCCCCATAAGACATCTTATGCTCAACCAAGTTGTCCTTCATCTTCTTGGTTTGGTCCGTCACATGGCGTGGAATGACTTGATGCAATACATCACTCTTTTGGTCATAATAAACCGTGAGATCCGCCAAAAGCAAGCGAATCGCATCCCCGCTGATCGCGTATGGCAATAAGTGGTGCCGGGCGATAAAAGAGGATTTACCAGAGCCGGGTGCGCCTCTTAAAAGAAATAATTTGCGCATAGCTAGCTCCATTTTAATCAAACATATGAAATATCAAAATAAATTTTACCATAAAATCAGAGTTATTCCTTAACAATGTGCAAAAAAGGCCAAATTATTAGAAAAAATAAAAAGCCTGCCAAAAGCAGACTTTAGTCGGTAATGATCTTATCCACAATGTTTAAATCTTGGTCAAAAGTATACACAATCGCCTGGGCATTGGGTACTTCCAGCTTCAAGATCTCCACATTGTTGATTTTTTCTAGGTACTTAATCAGGGCCCGCAGGCTGGAGCCATGGGCCACGATCAGCTGGTCTTGACCTTGTCTGAGGCGGCTGGCCACCTCATCTTCATAGTAAGGCAAAAGCCGCAATTGGGTTTGGTGCAGGCTTTCGGCCCGCGGGAGCAGGCGCGGGTCAACTAGGCGGTAGCGGCGGTCAATCGTGGGCGAGCCTTGAGCTGGCGGCACCGCATCAAAGCCGCGCCGCCACTCTAGGACCTGTTCTTTGCCAAAAATTTTCCGAGAAACGTCCTTGTTCAGGCCCCGTAAAGCTCCATAATGGCGCTCGTTCAGCCGCCAAGTTTTATTAATTGGTACAGCTAAAAAGCCCGCCGCTTCAGCCGCAATATTGGCCGTTTCGATTGCCCGAGACAAGACGGAGGTGTGGATTAAGCTGGGGAAAAAGTCCGCAATTGCGCCTAGTTTTTCCCCAGCAGCTCGTGCCTGCTCTCGTCCCTTGTCTGTCAAAGGGACGTCATTCCAGCCTGTATATACGTTAGCCGCGTTGGCCTGGCTTTCCCCATGCCGCAGCAGTGCCAATTTCACCATTGTCTAAAAATACTTTCTTTCTATGCCCAAAAAGACCAAATACCCGTAATGATAAACAAAACGCCCAAAATGATAAAGGCACTGCTGCTCAGGCCCTTGGTCTTTTCTCCTTTTTTCGCCTTAACGGCCCGGCTGATGCCGGTAACCAGATCCCAAATGCCAAACAGCAAGACGGCATATGGGACCCACCAAGAATGAATGTCCATTGCTAACCCCACAACTTCACCGCGTAATAAAGCGCGATCGCTAAAATAAAGGCCCCGGTCAGGTAGTAAGATCGGATGGTCAACTTATTGTCTGGCTTGGCAGTTTGGGCATTGTAGCCTCTAGCGAGCTCCCACAAGCCGACAAGCACCAGCAAGATAAAAGTAAAAGTGTGTGTATTCCACTGCATCTTTAAGCCTCAAATTCTTCTGGCGGGCAGTTGTAGTCCACGATTTCAAACTTGCCAGAATCAGTTAAAACGCCCCGGGTTACCGAGCCATTGGTTGGGAAGGGAATGTCGTGGAGCCCATCGCTTTGTTCCCAGTACTTGATGCCCAGGGTCTTGATAAAGTCGCCGTGAGAAACCAGCAAAACCCGCTTTTCTCTTTGGGTGGCGGCTTTCAGGCGGTCAATGGCCCGGGCCATACGGAGGTTTAACTCTTCCGTATTTTCTGCCAGGTGCCGGGGGTCAGCCTTTTTCACGACTTCGCGGAACTTGTAGATGCCGATCGTGTTGATGATTTCGGTCACGTCGCTAGTTTCGCGGATTCCTGCCGTGCGGGAAGTTGCCTTCCAGATATGGTCAATTTCGCTGCCCTCAAAAGAACCGTAGAAGACTTCGCGGAATTCCGGGAACTTCTTGATCTTGCCAATCTGGGAAACTCGGTTACCGTCCTTTATTAAGTGTACCGTATCGATGGCTCTTTTCAAATCTGAGGAGTACATGTTGTCAAAATGCACGTCTGCCAAGGCTTCTGCCGTCTTCTTTAAGTCGCTGATGCCTTGACTTGTCAAGGGGGTGTCGCACCAGCCCTGAACCTTGCCCAAGCGGTTGAACAAGGTTTCACCATGGCGCACGAGATATACTTCTGTAGTCATTTGTCCTCCCTAATTTGTCTATTTTTTATCTTTTTGTCCAAAAATTACTTGTAAGCACTATAGCCCAGGTAGATGGCCAAAAGCACTGAAAAGAATGCCGTAATCCATCTGACCCAAGCCGGCTTTAAATATTTAATCATCTTTTGGCCAAAATAGCCACCAAAAAAGAGGCCAATTGCCAAAGGAAAGGCAACGCCCCAATTAATGCGGCCGTGCCAGATAAAAATCATCAACGCTACAAAGTTGGCCAACGCACCGATCAGCCCCTTCATGGCGTTGATCACGACAAAAGGCGAATCGCTAAGAGCGGTCAAGAAGATCAAAGTCAAAACCCCGCTGGCGGCGCCGAAGTAGCCAGCATAGATGCCGGCGATAAAGAGGCCCAGGTAGTTCAAGATTTTTTTAACCGACGTCATCGGCTTTTTCTCAGCCTGCTTGCGACCGCTGAGCAAAAGCAAGGCACCGGAAAAAAGAACCATGAAAGGGACAAGTTTTTCAAAGACCTTGCCCGGAAACATTAACAAGAGATAGCCGCCAATCACGGCCCCGTTTAACTGGAAAAAGGCGTAGCGGGCCATTTCTTGCCAGTAGCCCTTCATTTCTTTCAAACTGGAGGCTAAAGTCCCAAAACCGGTCGCCACCAAGGCGGCCGTGTTGGTCATGTTGGCCGTAACCGGGTCTAAGGCAACCAAGAGGCCTGGGTATGATACTAAAGATGCCATACTGGCGATGGCGGCCACGATGCCGGCTAAAAAGCCGATGGTGAGCAGGTAGATAAACAGCAATTTCTTCTCCTCTATTTTTCAATCTTTGTTTATTATAACTTTTTTAGGGTCCGCAATAATCCTAAATATTTCAGCTTACTTTTTATAAGGGCTTTAGCTATTCTGGTCCTGCCTATTTTCAATGACAAAAGTTCTGCTTACTGTTTCAAAATGGTTACAGGCCAGCTTGGCCAAAGCAATTTATGTAACAGTCTTGTATAATAGAAAGTAGATTATATTAATAAAAAATGAAAAGTGCTAGTAAGGAGAAAAATATGGCAAAGATTGCAGTAGTATTTTCAGATGGCTGTGAAGAAGTTGAAGGCTTAAGCCAAGTGGATGTCTTGCGCCGGCTCGGCATCGAATGTGACATGGTGGGCCTAGACAAGCTGGACATTCAAGGCGGGCACGACATTTTAATCAAGTGCGACAAGACGGTAGACGATTCGCTTTTTGACTACGACGTCGTTTCCTTCCCTGGCGGTGCGCCAAACGCCCAGCACTTAAGAGAAAGCGATAAGCTGGCCCAAATCATGCAAAAGCGCTCAGAAGCTGGCAAGTGGAACGCAGCTATGTGCGCTTCACCGATTGCCCTGTCTAAGTACGGCCTGCTGAAAAATGCTAAGTGGACTGCCCACCCTGACTTTAAAGAACAAGTCGCAAGCGAAAATCCTGACGCCACCTACGTGGACACCCCCGCTGTGGCCGATGAAGACCACAAGGTGATTACCAGCAGAGGCCCGGCTACTTCTTGGGCCTTTGCCTACGCCTTAGCCCAAGCCGTGGGCGTGGACACGCAAAAGCTCGAAAGCGGGATGCAGTACACTTACCTGCGCAGCCACATCAACGATTAGCTTTTAGGTACAAGAATGATTGAATTAAGACAAGCAACACCATCTGACCTTGACGCCATCATGGTCATGATTGACGATGCCAAGAGCCTGTTAAAAAGCCAAAACTCCACCCAGTGGCAGGATGGCTACCCAGCTGACGCCGATATTGAGCAAGATCTCAAAAACGAGAATGGCTGGGTCTTGACTGTGGACGGCGTCCCCGCTGCCTACTTAGCCGCCACCGATTTTGACGAAAACTACTTAGCTATTTCCTGGGACTGCGACGGTCCTTACTGGGCCCTCCACCGCTTTGCCGTCAGCCAAGCTTTTCGCGGACAAGGCCTGGCACAAAAATTGATCACCCTGGTGATGGAGGAAGGGCAAAGACAAGGCGTTAAGGCCTTTCGCTTAGACACTGGCTTTGAAAACCGCGTCATCCAGCACCTAGCAGATAAACTTGGCTTTCAAGAGCGCGGCGTGATTACTGTCAAAAGCGATAATCACGACCCCCGCCGCCTGGCCTACGAACTAGTTTTGTAACAGTTAGCTTTTTTAAAAAAAGAAAAAGGAGAACATAAATGACTGATCCTTTTGCCATTCAAGACTTAGACGTTTCTTTAAAGCAGATCCCCTTGAAGCATCCCTTCGTAACGGCCCTGCACCGGGTCGACAAGATCAATGCCGTCAGAGTTAAGGTTACCCTGGCTAACGGCGTGACCGGCATCGGCACCTGCACCCCGAACGAAAAAGTGACTGGCGACACGGTAGCTAGCACCGCTGCCGTTATCACCGATGCCATCAAGCCGGTCGTGGTCGGTCAAAGCATCACCAACTGGCGGCCGCTCCTTGCCAGCCTAAAGGACGCCATCGTCCACAATGCACCAGCTAAAACCGCGGTGGAAATCGCCCTCTACCAGGCTAAGGCAGCTAGTTTGGGATTAAGCTTGACCCAGCTGCTCGGCGCCAACTCCGGCTTTGTCGAAACCGACTATACCATCAGCATCGGTCCTAGCGACCAGATGATTGCCGAAGCCCAAAAGATGGTCGACCAGGGCTTTAAGTCCTTAAAGCTCAAGCTGGGCGCTGACAACTTAGACCGCAATATTAAGCTGATCGAAGACCTAGCCTACGCGGTCGGCCCCATGATCCACCTGCGCCTTGATATGAACCAGGCCTGGGATGCCCGGCAGACCATGCAAGCGGCCACTTACTGGAAAAAGCAGGGCCTCTTGATCGACTTTATCGAGCAGCCCGTTCCTGCCTGGGACCTTGATTCCATGGCTTTTTTGACTAAAAATTGTCCCTACGCCATCATGGCTGACGAAAGCGTAGAAAGCTACCGCGATGCCCAAAAATTGATCACAATGCACGCCTGCGACTACATCAACATCAAGCTGATGAAGACGGGCGGGCTGTCAGAAGCGCAAAAAATCAACGATTTAGCCGAAAGTAACGGCATCAAGACCATGGTCGGCAGCATGATCGAATCGATCGAATCCCTGTCAGCCGCTTGCGCCTTTTACCTGGCCAACCCGAACACCGTTTTTGCGGACCTGGACTCCATTTTCATGGCAGAGCAAGATCCCGACTTAGCGCTTTATGCCGAAATTTCCGGCGACCAGATTGGGGTGAAGTAAATGCTTGATGTGAAAAAATTTGACCAGATCCTGGCCCCCCTGCCGGGGCAAACGGCCTTGCTGGTTTGCGATGATCAAAAGGTCCTCTACGCCAGTCCCCTGGTTAGCCAAGAATTCAAGTCTGCCAGCTTAATTAAGTTGGCGGTAGCCTGCTATTACCAGGCCCATCCCGTAGACCTCAGCCAGGTGGTGACCATTCCCGACGACAAAATCGTCGACGGCGGGATGCTCTGCCACCTGGCCCAAAGGGACTGGCAGCTGCGCGATGTTCTCGACCTCATGTTGTCAGACTCTGACAATACTGCTACCAACTTTTTGATCGACTTTGCCGGCTTTGACAAAATGGCAGACTGGTTTGAAGACAAATTTACTGGCCTGCACCTGGGCCGCTACCTGATGGAGGTGACCGACCGGGAAAACTACATCACCGCCGAAACCGCCATGCAGCTCTTTGACCGGCTGCTGGATGACCAGTCGCCTTTTGGCCAGGTCTGTCAAAAGGCCCTCCACTACCAAGAATCCGTCAACAAGCTGCTCCAGTACCTGCCTGAGGGCTGCTCATATTCTAAAACCGGCGAACTGGACGATACCGAGCATGACATTGCGCGGATTTTTGTCGGCGACCACTACTACGATGTCTGCTTCTTGAGCCACTACCAGGGCCTCAAGGAGCGCAAGGCCATCGTTCAGGGACAAAATGCCGTCGGTGAACTCCTCTACTACGACTTGCTTGCTAAAGAAAATTGATAAAATTATAGGCTCAGCGGTTTTTTTATCATTATTTGTGATAAAATTTAAGTATAATTATCAGTAGTGGGAGATTATTATGGATATCACTAACTTTTTTACGGTCGAAGCTTCGGAATTATCCAAATCCGACCGCAAGATCATGAAAAAAATCACCGCCGATTCAACTGACTTCGACTCGCTGACCATCAACCACCTGGCTGAAGAAGCCGGCACATCCTTGGCATCTGTCCAGCGTTTTTGCCAAAAGATGGGCTACTCCGGCTTTAAGGAATTCAAGTTCCAGCTCTTAAACTACGTCAAAAAGCAGGAAAGCCAGCAGTCTCTGGTTTCAACCAACGAATACCTGGTGGACTACCACGACGCCATCAACCAGGTCTGGACGGCCAATGAGGGTGATGTCGACGAACTGGCCCACGTCTTGATGACCAGCTCGACCAACTTTATTTTTGGCATCTACTATTCTGAACTCCCGGCGCGCCTGCTGAGCATGGGCCTGCGGGACCTAGGCAAGTCGACCTACTTTGGCGACAACCTGGCTGCCGGCGAGCACCTTTTTCCATTAAGCGATGAAAACTCCACGGCGGTCTTTTACTCCGTGTCCGGGATTTCCAAGCTTTTTGGCTCCTCACCCCTGCCGAAGTCCATCTCCCACTT
This sequence comes from Lactobacillus equicursoris DSM 19284 = JCM 14600 = CIP 110162, assembly GCF_001434815.1. GTDB lineage: Bacteria > Bacillota > Bacilli > Lactobacillales > Lactobacillaceae > Lactobacillus > Lactobacillus equicursoris. The sequence goes on along the minus strand of NZ_AZDU01000062.1, from coordinate 442 downwards.
TAAGCACAGCTACCTGGTGACCATGAACCCTGATACGCCTCTGAAGAAGTATTTTAAAAAGGTCATCGTCTTGCCAGGCAAAAATCTGGCCCAGGGCCTGCCGGTTGACCCCCAGTCAATACCGGTCGTCTTTACCGAAAGGATCATCGACACCGCGGCCACCAAGTACCACAAGCGGAAAAAATAAGTTAAGCTGCCCCTCGGGGGCAGCTTTTTTCGTGGGCCGTCCCTCAGACCTTGCTAGCCATGGACTTTTGAGAAAAAATCTTGGCTACAGATACTTGGGGGAATCAAAAGTCGAAAAACAGCTTGGCTGCATATACTTGGGGGAATCAAAAGTCGAAAAACGGCTTGGCTGCATATACTTGGGGGAATCAAAGGTCGAAAAACGGCTTGGCTGCATATACTTGGCTCAAGTGAGTAAGGCGTTGCACATAAACTT
>NZ_AZDU01000061.1 GCF_001434815.1 Lactobacillus equicursoris DSM 19284 = JCM 14600 = CIP 110162 | reverse complement strand
GTTTATACCGGATGGAACCTTTCAATTGGTCCTAATAAGGCAATTAAGCACGGTCCATACCATGTTGTGATTACGCTGATCTGGGTGATAATTCTGATCGTGATTGCGGATTCTTTTAACCACTTTAGCAAGGGGATAAGTAAGAAACAAAAGTATATTACCTACTATATTGGCTGCGTTGTTTATTTAGGCGTCATCTTGCAGGACTTATCAAACAGGTTCATCCATACCTCCTGCATCTCGATCACTATCGGCTACATCATCATCTTGCTCCTATTCCAAAATAACAACCTCAACTTCAGCGATCAAACCATTACCAAACAAGAGTACTTGATTACGACCGATGCCTTAACTGGTCTTGGCAGCCGCTATTCCTATGAAAAGGAGCTGAAGACTTTTGCCAAAAATATCCAGGACAAGGAAGTCGTAGCATATTCCATTGACCTTAATGGCTTAAAAGGGACCAACGATACCTACGGTCACCAAGAAGGGGACATGCTGATCAAGGAAGCCGCGTTGGTCATCCATGATACCTTCCGCGGCAGCCGGTGCTTCCGCACGGGCGGGGATGAGTTTGCCATTGTCGCCATTGGGAAACCAGACCATGGGAAAGAGCTGCTGACCAAGCTGAAAGACAATATAGCCATGTATAACCGCAAAAGCCGGCTCAAGATCAGTCTATCCGTCGGCATGGCTAGTTCTAAAGAAGTTGTCAGTGGCGGCCTGCGCGAATTGATGGCCTTAGCTGACCAGCGAATGTACCAAGAAAAGCGGAAGTACTACATGGATCCTAAACACGACCGAAGAAAAAATCGCTAATTTTTTCGCAAAAAAGCTTGCAAAATTCTGAGAATGAGATTAAGATAGAATCAAGTTTAAAGAAGAACGAATTTTACTAGAAAGGAACGATTGAAAATGACTGCATTGAAGCTTTGGCAAGACTGGCAAGACAAGTGAGGCTACAATCATTTTGGTGTAGACTCACTGATTTTGATGATCAAGGAGTCTATGCCAGCAATCGTTTCTATTGACTAAGCGACTGAGCTGGATAGCAGCTCAGTCTTTTTTTATCCCAAAATAGACTATTTAGGTTAGGCTCCGTATACTTTTTAATTCTATACAAAATAAATACATACATAAATAGAGGAGACTAATCATGACTTTACAAGCAACTAATAACGACAAGATGTACTACGGTGAATTCGGTGGGCAATACGTACCAGAGGCTATCCAACAAGCTTTGGATGAAATTGCAGTCGAATTTGAAAAAGACAAGAATGACCCAGACTTCCAAGCTGAACTGGACTTGCTGTTAAGAGACTACTCGGGTAGGGCAACGCCACTCTACTTTGCCGAATCTCTCACAAAGCGTCTTGGCGGGGCTAAGGTCTACCTGAAGCGGGAAGACCTAAACCACCTGGGCGCTCACAAGATCAACAATGCCTTGGGACAAATCCTAATCGCCAAGCGTCTTGGCAAAAAGCGGATCATCGCCGAAACCGGGGCTGGCCAGCACGGGGTGGCTACCGCCGCAGCCGCTGCCCGTTTTGGCATGAAGTGCACCATCTACATGGGCGGGAAAGACTGCGAAAGACAAAAATTGAATGTCTTCCGGATGCGGCTGATGGGGGCCGAAGTGATCCCAGCTGGCGGTGATGAGGGCGTTTTGGAAGATGCCGTTGCAACTGCTTTTGCCGACTTAGCTCAAAACTTAGACACAACCTACTACCTGGTTGGGTCAGCGGTTGGTCCATACCCTTACCCTCAAATGGTCGCTTACTTCCAAAGAGTGATCAGCCGGGAAGCTCGCCAGCAATTCCTCCCCCAGCTTGGCCGTTTGCCAGATGCCATCATTGCCTGCGTTGGCGGGGGCTCGAATGCAATTGGGGCTTTCGGTGAGTTCATTCCTGACAAAGAAGTTCGTCTGATCGGCGCTGAAGGGGCCGGCAAGGGCGCCAACACCCCGGAAAATGCCGCGACTTTGACCAACGGCAAGGTCGGCATCAACGACGGGATGAAGAGCTACGTCTTGCAAGATGACGAAGGTAAGGTTTTACCAGCTTACTCCATTTCCGCTGGTCTCGACTACCCAGGCATTGGGCCAGTTCACTCTTATTTGAAGGATACTGGCCGGGCTGAATATTACCCAATCACCGACGACGAAGCAGTTAACGCCTTTAAATTGTTGTCAGAAACGGAAGGGATCATCCCAGCTCTCGAAAGTTCCCACGCCTTAGCCCAAGCCATCAAGATGGTGCCGGAGATGTCGCCTGATCAAATCGTAATGGTCAACCTGTCCGGCCGGGGCGACAAGGACGTAAACCAAGTTGCCGCCTACTTGGGTGAAGAAATTTAAGATAATCCTGAGTTTTTGCTTAAAAAGTTTCCAGTCTGCTATACTTAAAGCATTGAGTTTATGAGGTGAAGAAATGCCAGGACTAGGAACTTTTATCAACATTGCCGCCATCATTGCCGGTGGCACCATCGGCTACTTTTTTGGTGGCTTGTTAAAAGACCGAGTACATGAGGGCTTAATCATGGCCAGCGGCTTAGGAACCATGTTTTTAGGAATTTCCGGAGCAACCGAGAAATTGCTATCCATTAAGTCCGGTGAGCTCACGTCAGTGTCCAACATGATGATGATCTTGTCGCTGTGGCCATTGCTTTTATTCCAGGTTTTTAGCAAATTAAACATCTACTGTATCTCTTAGAGCATCCCTTCGGGGATGCTTTTTTAATACCCTAGCTATATAAGCGAAAAAAGAATGGGACTATTAGCTTTGTATCATAAAAAGAACAGGATTCTGAATCTTTCAGAATCCTGTTCTCTTTTCTCTTCAATTTTCACGGCCCTTGGTAAAAGCGCTTCCCTGGACTATAATTAAGCTATGTAAGTAGTGAAAAGCAATCAAAAAGGAGAACAAAAATGACTAAAACACTCTATCTCATGCGGCACGGTCAAACCCTATTTAACGCCGAACACAAAATTCAGGGCTGGTGCGATTCGCCTTTAACCGATCTTGGCATCAAGCAAGCTGAAGAAGCAGCCAACACCATTAATGATCTTGGCCTGGTCTTTGATCACTGTTATTCTTCAACCAGCGAACGGGCCTGCGACACCTTGGAAATTGCCACCCGGGGCAAGTATTCTTACGAGCGGGTAAAGGGGCTAAAGGAGTCGAATTTTGGGACCTTTGAAGCTATGGACGAATTCCTGAACCCACCTCTGCCATACGGAGACTTTTTCGCTGGCCACGGTGGCGAGCGTCAAACGGAAGTTGCGGCGCGGATGGTTAAGACTTTAACTGAAATTATGGAAAGACCAGACCATGAAACAGTGCTAGCCGTCTCCCACGGGGCCTCCATCGCCAACTTTATCCGGTCTTATAATCAATATAACGTCAAAAAGCTTAAACCTGGAATCCCTAATTGCACCTTGTTCAAGCTTTCCTACGAAGACGGACATTTTTCCTTGTTAGATTATTTTGAACCAAAATTAAGATAGGGGGAGCTTAATGACTAAAACACTCTATCTCATGCGGCACGGTCAAACCTTATTTAATGTCGAAAAAAAGATCCAGGGCTGGTGCGATTCGCCTTTAACGGACCTGGGCATCAAGCAAGCCCAAGCCGCTGGTAAAATTCTAGATGACTTAGGCGTGACCTTCGACTACTGCTACTCCAGCACCAGTGAGCGGGCTTGTGACACCTTGGAAATTGCTACTCATGGTAAATACCCATATGAGCGGTTAAAAGGGCTCAAAGAGATGAATTTTGGCAGTTTTGAAGCTATGGATGAGTTCCTGCATCCGCCTTATCCTTTTGGCGACTACTATGCCCATTTTGGCGGTGAAAGTGAAACTGAGCTGTCTGACCGGATGGAAGCGACGCTCAAGAAGATCATGGAGCCTGTCGATGCCAAAAATGTTTTGGCTGTCTCCCACGGCGGAGCCATGGCCAACTTTGTCATGACCAAGGTCGACAGTAGTCAGCTTGCCATTGAACCAAAGTTGCCTAACTGTGCGATTTTGAAACTGCAGTATCATGATGGCAAATTTACTCTAGTTCAGCTTTATGCTCCTAAAGTTGACTAATTATTGCCGTCCCAGACCTTGAGATACTTGCTCGGCATCTGGTCACAGAGCCAGACCTCTTGGCTGGCATAGTAGAACTTGATTCCGTCTTTGGCGGCGCGCTCAGCATCAACTTGCAGGATCACGGGGCGATTATCACGGCGCAGGCCGACTTCTCTTGCCATGGCGGTATCCGCCGACAGATGGACGTACTGTCTGCCCATGGGCAGGAGGCCATTTTCCTTGATGCTGGGCCAAAAGCGCCGAGCTGTTCCGTGGTAGAGAAACTTAGGCGGCTTAGCCTCGGCTCGAATAATAATTCCGGGCACTGAGTGGCCATAAAGGGCACAAATCTTGCCATTTTTAATCTCAAACCGCTTTTTATTAGCCTGAGCCATCATTTTCCGGATTTCAGCTTCCGTTACCGGCGGATCAAAGCGATGCATTCGGTTTAAGGCCTTGATAAAGCGGGCTAAATCAGTGTAGCCATATTCGTCCAGCTCAATCCCGTACTTATCCGGATTGTGTCTTAAGGCATAGGACATCTTTTTTGATAAAAAGGTATTGCGATCTTGCATAATAATCCCCTTTCTAAAAGCTTTTTTCTCTTAACTTAAGTATAAGGCAAAAAGGAGCTGTCGGTAAATTTTACCTTGACCCTGTTGTATAATGGTAGCGAGGTGAAAATAATGAAATATGAAGCCGCCATCTTTGACATGGATGGGACGATCTTAAATACGAGTAAAGACTTAACTAGCGCTCTTAATTACGCTATGGAAGAAACTGGCCACCGGCATGACTATGAAGTGCTCCATACCAAAAACTTTTTCGGCAGCGGGGTAGTGGTGGCCATCCGCCGGGCGCTGGCCTATGAAGCCGGAACCAGCTTTGAGGACCTAGTAGCTTTTGGGACTAAAAACGAAAAAGTACCGGCCAGCGTGACCGAAGCTGAGGTTAACCGGGTGCTGGACATCTTCCGGCCATATTACGCAGCCCACTGCAACCTGGCTACTGGACCTTTTCCAGGGATCTTGGACCTGCTAACACATTTGCGGAAGGCCGGTGTTAAGGTCGCGGTTGTCTCCAACAAACCAGATGAGGCCGTCCAAAAGTTGGTTAGTGACCTTTTCCCAGACTACTTTGACTTTGCCTTGGGGCAAAAAGACGAAATTCGCAGAAAGCCGGCGTCGGACATGACCTTGGCCTGTGTTGATGCCTTAGAGATTACTGCAGACAAGTGCGTTTATATCGGGGATTCCGAAATTGACATTCAAACCGCGGCCAACTCCAAGATGGACGAAATCGCCGTCACTTGGGGCTTTAGAAGCGTTGACTTTTTAAAAAAGCATGGCGCAACTGTCTTAGTGGCCACGGCAGATGAATTAGAGAGAGCAATTTTAGGAACTGATAGTATGAAGCTTGTTTATGAAGAAGGGCAAAATCGCGCAGCTTTATATGACGAAGAAAAACTGGTTGGCCAGTGCCTTTATGAGGAAAAGGGCGACCACTGGATCATCGTCAAAACGGTGGTCGATCCAGAATACGGCGGCAAGGGTTATGCCCGCCAGCTGGTGGACTGCGTAATCAATCAGGCCCGGGGCAAAGGCAAGTGGGTAGGCGCTACTTGCTCGTATGCCAAGCACGTTTTGACCAAGCCCGGTTATGAGGACGTTAAGTAGACTACATAAAATTTAATATGTTAAGTGGGATTAGAAGTGCAACAATTTTTCAAGATTAACATCATGTTTTTGCTGATTTACATCAGCCTGACTCTGCTAGAGGCAACGCTGACTCAAGGCTGCCTCTTCTACCATGTAGTCGACGACCTGAACAACCTCTTTTCCTTTTGGCAGGTCGCCTACATCGTGCAGTCTTTGATTTAAGATTTTTCCTAAAAGGAATTACCAAAAAAAGGGGGCAGTTATGAATTACCAAGACGTGAACGCCGAAACCATCGACCGCTGGGTCAAAGAAGGCTGGGAATGGGGCAAGCCAGTTGATCACGAGACTATAGTACAGGCCAAAAAGGGCGACTGGGACATCTTGCTGACGCCGACCAAGCCTGTGCCAAAAGACTGGCTAGGGGATCTCAAGGGCAAAAAGGTCCTAGGGCTAGCCAGTGGCGGCGGCCAGCAGATGCCAATTTTGTCTGCGGCCGGGGCCAAGTGCACGGTACTGGATTATTCTGACCAGCAGCTAGAGAGCGAGCGGCTAGTAGCGGAGCGGGAAGGCTACGACATCGAGATCGTCAAGGCCGACATGACCAAGCCCCTGCCTTTTGAAGATGGCGCTTTTGACCTAGTTATCCAGCCGGTCGCTAACTGCTACATTGCAGAGCTGCAAGGCATGTTTAACGAAGTGGCGCGGGTTCTGACACCGGGCGGCGCCTTTTTGATGGGCTTTGACAACGGGATCAACTACTTTTTTGCTGACGAAAAAGAGACGGAAGTCGTGAACATTATGCCTTTTAACCCGCTGAAGAATCCGGACCAAATGGCCCAGCTGGAAAAAGACGACAGCGGCGTCCAGTTCTCCCACAGCCTGGAAGAGGAAATTGGCGGACAGCTGAAAGCCGGTCTGACCTTGACCGACCTTTACGAGGACACTAACGGCGAAGGACACCTGCATGAGCTCCACATCCCGACCTTTGTGGCAACGCGGTGCGTGAAGAAGGGGTAGGGCAATTTATTTCATCGAAATCGCCAAAGTAGCAGCGATAATCAGCACAATGGCAATGTAGTCAACTGGCAGCAAGACCAGGCCAAAGATCAGAACCGAACCAATCGTAGAGGCCACCGGTTCAAAAGCGTCCAGCAGCGACACGACAGCGGGGGAGAGGTGAACGAGCGCTTCGTTCATCCAAACAAACGGAACGATGGTGCCCAGGATCAAGACAAAGGCCAGGCCCAGCCACAAGCGCCAATCGCCAAAGGGGATGCCTGCAATATTTTGCGGCAGGGCCATCAGGGCAATCCCGCTGACCAGCATCCCCCAGCCGCTCACCGTCATCGATGAGTACTTTTTTACCAGAGGCGTCGGAATCGTGTTGCTCGTCGCCACGCCCACGGCAGACAAGAGCCCGAACAAGAGGGCTAGCGGGGAAATCCGTAGGTCGTGGATGTTCCCATGCGTTGCTAGCAAAAAGACTCCGCCAAATCCGGCAATAGCTGAGATGAAGTCAAGTGGCCGCAGGACCTGCTTCTTAGTCGCCGCCAAATAGCCTAAGATGAAAAATGGCCCCAGGAACTGGATGACCGTTGCCATCGCCGCGTTTGACAGCTGGACGCATTCGTAAAAGGCAAACTGGACTGGCAAAATACCCAAGATCCCATAGGCAATCATCCGCAAGGTCGTGTCCTTGTGCTTCCACACGTCCATGGGCTCATGCCTGTTCAGCTGGGCCAGCACAATCAAGATTAAGCCAGCCACAATCATCCGAACCTGCGAAATCCAGACCGCGTTGATGTGGGGGCTGAGGTTGAACAGCCCCTTGACGACCAGCCCCGACGCCCCCCAGAGGGTGGTGCCCAGGCCCACCTTGATCGTTGCGACCGTCTTCTCATTCAAATTAACAAAACTCTTTTCTTCCATCGTTGCCCCAATTCTTTTTAGTCAAAATACCTTTACAATTATACGATTAATAGAGCCGCTTTTAAACCAAATTTTTCTTGACGCCGCTTTACTAGTTCCACACTTGTGGTAAACTTAGGCTTAGTTCAATAATGATTTTACTTTTTAAAAAAGGAGAAACAAACATGAGTGAAAAACTGTTAGTTGTAACGACCGAACACATCCCTGGCCATAACTACGAAGTCCTGGGCGAAGTCTTTGGCGTGACCACCCAGTCACGGGATGCCATCTCTGACTTCGGTGCCGGCTTGAAGAGCTTTTTTGGAGGGGAAATCAAAGGCTACACCAAGATGCTGCAAACTTCCCGGGAAGTTGCCCTGGAGCGTCTGCGCGTCGAAGCAGAAAGCATGGACGCTGATGCCGTGGTCATGATGCGCTTTGACTCCGGCTCCATCGGCGAAGACATGCAATCCGTCGTCGCCTACGGCACGGCTGTCAAGTTCGTGGATTAGCCGAAGAGCTTAAATCGCTAACGAAAAAATCGCTTCCCATTTGGGCAATGTCATTAAGTTAAGGGATTGACATTGCAGTGCTGGATCATATTGAAGGATAGATATCCGCGATCCATTAGGACG
>NZ_AZDU01000060.1 GCF_001434815.1 Lactobacillus equicursoris DSM 19284 = JCM 14600 = CIP 110162 | reverse complement strand
TCAAAGTACTAACTTGCGTCTTAGCGACGCAGCGTTTTATATCTTAGCAAGTTATCAACTTCTTGTCAACAGCTTTTCTAAAATATTTTTGATTGTCTTTTCTTAAGTAAGCGCTTTGGCTTTCCTCTCGAAGACAATTAATACTTTACCTTGTTTTAGCTGATAAGTCAAATCTTATGAAATAACAGTTTTTTGCCCTAAACGCCAGGAAGCGTTGTAAGAAATATTGCTTTTTCAGTTGTTAATTTTTCAGCAAGTGAAGCAAAATCACTTTTGCTTGTGGATAAATTGTTCGGCTTTTACCATTTTCTCTCCCTTTTTTCCACAAAAACTTTTTCAAAAAAATTAGCGAAATCCTGCAAAAATGACAAAAGGACGATCTAAGATCGTCCTTTTGTGCTTTGATATTCAATTCATCTTAAAACTGGGCCGTAATATCCCAGGCATTGATCTGCAACATCTGGCCAAAGTCGCCCTTGGCAATCGAGTCTACCTGCAGACGCAGGAATTGTCCCTTTTGCTGGATGTCGGCTAGACTGCTTTCCCCCTGCCGGGCCCGCTCAGCCAGTTCTCTAAACTTCTGACCGAAACTGGACTTTAAGTCATTACCTTCTTGGAACAGCCGTTCATAGATCTCAGGCGACCGGTCGATTTCCTTTTGGAATTCTGCGTTAACAAAAATCCGCTTAAACTTTTGCCCATCATCAAATAATAGCCCTAGCGGCTGGTCTCCAGCTAGGTCCACCAAGCCCACTTCCTGGTAGAACTTGCTTTGCTCCCATTCCTCAGCTTCAATGCTCTTTTCGGCCACCATCTTAAAGAAGTCATTTGACGGCAAAGGCCGGCTATAGTAAAAACCCTGAATTCGCTCGCAGCCAATTTCTCGCAAGAAGTCCAGTTGCTCCTTATTTTCCACCCCTTCAGCCAGGGTATGGATGCCCAAGGCCTTGGCCATGCGGACACAGGCCTTCAAAATCGTCTTTGACGCTTCGTCAAAGTTTCTCATGAAGATCATGTCCAATTTGATTTCATCAAACTCAAAGTTCTTCAGATAGTTAAGTGAAGAGTAGCCAGAGCCAAAGTCATCCATCCAGACTTGGTAGCCAGCTTGGCGGAAATCATGGATAGAATTTTTCAGTCCTTCTACATCCTTGGCTAGGGCACTTTCCGTGATTTCGACGTGAATAAGCGACCGTCTAAGGTGATTTTTCAGAATGGCCTGATTCAACTCTTCTAGCGGATTCATCATTTGAAAGTCCGCCCGAGAAAAATTGATTGAGACTGGCACCACAGTCTGTCCGTTCTCAATCCGATCGCGCAAGAGCTTAGTTACTTCCTGAATCACATACCGGTCCACCTTATAAGAAAGATTTTTCTCTTCAAAAAGGGGAATAAAATCACCTGGCGAAAGCATCCCTTTGTCAGGGTCAATCCAGCGAATCAGGGCTTCGGCACTGCACAAGCGCCCAGTCAACGTCCTAATGACCGGCTGATAGTAAACCTGCAGGTAGTGCCTTTCGATCGCCTCATCCAGGTGGTTAATTAAGTACTGCTTTAATTCTTCTTGCTCTTGCATCTTGGGCGCGTAAAGGCACCAGGCCTGCTCCGCAAATTCCTTAGCCCGGTCGCAGGCAATTTTTGCCCGATCACAGGCCAGGGCCACACTGATTGGCTCATCATAGTTGTAAATACCCGCCCGGATCCAAATTGGAGAAGTTAGGGCTTCTTTTTTCAGCCGCTCCTGCAGCTTAATCAATTTTAACTTCCAATCGCCTGGCTCGGGGTCATAAACATAAAAGTTGTCTGAGCTAAAGCGACCAAGAGTCGCGTTAGGGTAAAGCCCCTTCAAAAGATCCGCAATCTTTACCAGGCACTGGTCGCCTTGCTCTAGCCCGTGCTGCATGTTGTAGAGCTTGAAATTATCAATATTCATGACAAGCAACTGCCCCTGCGGCTCCTGTCTTTGCCTACTTTCTAGCAAAAAATGGTGCATGTTAAGTAGACCGGTCAAGGAATCATAGCGGGATACCTTGTCAGTCACGTCTTTGGCCACCATAATAGCGGTTTGCGGCTCATCGTAGTTGCCAGCCTGACCCTGGATGACCTCAAATTCTAGAAGGCGATTTTTCCCATCGACATTGACATGGGCAGTTAAGAAAGTATTCCGTTTCTTCTGCAAAGTCTGCTTGATGTGATCGACATTAATCGAGTTGACAAATTGCTGTTGGCTGCCCGGCAAGACCTGGTCAATGGCAAAAAGCCGCATCAACTGGTCAAAGTCGACTTCTTGGTTTAATCCCTTTTGCCATGCTAAGGGCGCCTTAAAGATGGTCGCCTGCTTTTTTTCCAGGTCAATAAAGAGCTCAAACAGGTTGTCCCGGCTAAAGACGCCTTGGAATTCCCGGTAGGCCTCAAGGCGCAAAGTTCGTTCTTGCTGCTCAGTGCTTGATGGCTGTACATTTTCTAAAATAGCCACAACCTGTTCTGCTTCACCCTTAACTCCGCGCCGGTTGACAAAAAAGCTTACCTCAAACTTGTCTGGATCTTGAAAGGCATGGCAGGCCACCCAGGCAGTGCCTTTTTCAACTGCCTCCCGGTAGGCCAAGAGCACCTTTTCTTGCTCATAATAGGCAATAAAGTTTTGACAAAAGTCGGCTGCGCTCTTTAGCTGGTAGTATTTGTTTAAGCCAAAGTAGTCGCGCAGATTTTTAGAAAAAATCACCGTCTTAACCTTGGGGTAGATCCAGGCCAAAGAGCTGCCCTTAACCTTGGCATTCAAGATCCGGCTTTGAGCCTTAACCTGGTCGCTGCAGATCAGGGGCCAGAGAATCCGCGCTAAGACAGCTTGACTCTCCTTTTCTTCCTGGCTCCAGGCATGACTCTTTTCTTTAGCCTCAAAACTGACTATTCCTTGCAAAAGACCGACGCTGATAAAAGCATAAACCAAGTTGCCTGACTTTAAAGCGAAATCACCAATTGCCAATTCATTGGTCAGCACTAAAGGATTTTCTTTATTTACAACTTCTTTTAACCGATCAAATTCATCATTTTCATCAATCAAAAGACCCCGGTGCATCGCAATCTGTTTGTCACCACTTGAACAGTACTGATAGAGAAACTGCTTGCCCTCAGCCGCGTTTTCACAGACGTAGATCATCGCGAGATCCAACTCTTCTTTAAACAAGTCCAAAAGAGCCACAACCTGCTGGTCGGCAATCTCTCCATTTCTTAAGTAGGAGCGCTGAAAATCTTCAACCGCATTCTGTAATTTCAGATTCACCATTATTTTCTTTTCCCAATTTCCTTATTTTTCGCTCTTAAGGAAAAATATTGTAGATCGATTATCTTTTCTAACTTATTCAATTGTAACTGGTATCTAACGCCCTGTCATGTTTTTTGAGAAAAAAAGCGCTGATTTCTCAGCGACTTTTAATGTTTATTTACTATAAGGTTACTTGTTCACTTTCCTTGACCCGGGCCCAATTGTGAGGATCCTGCAAAGTCGTATCGAGCTTGCCTAGCATGTGGTCTAGCTTGTGGCGCTCGATATCCCGGTCTTCATCGGTCGTCTTGGCTAGTTCCGCCTTAAGTTCCGCTTCATAAACCGTGTCTTTAGCGTCTTGCCAGAAGTAATCTTCATATTGGATGCCGGTAAAGTGCCATGGCTTGAAGAAGAGGTTATAGTGAATCAGGCTAGGATTTGCCAAAGGTTCAGTATTTTCGTTAGGCATGGCGTCCCAGCGGCCATCCACGTACTTGATCCGGCCTGAGCAGATTTCGTTTAAGTAGTCCTGGTCAGGAGCGATGCAGTCAAAATGATAGCGGCCTAAAAGGCTAAAGAACTTATCAACAAATTTTTCGTCTCGGAAGGCCTTGGCGTTCATGACCAGCATCCCGGAATTGATGTACTTCTTTGGGTCCAGGGTCAAGACTTCGCTGATGTAGCGGAGCATTTCCGGCACAAACTGAATAGATGAGTCGACGCAGGCTCCGATCAGGTTGTCACCTAATTCCGTTTCGTACAGCTTGGCAATATCATCGTTTACAACCGTGTCAGAATCGATGTAAACGGCCTTGTCATATTGCGGGAAAAGGTCTGGAATAAAGAGCCGGTAAAAAATGGACATGGTGAAAAAGTCGCCGCGAAGGTAGTTTTCCTTTCGGTCCTGGATCGGCTTCAAAAGCGCATCGGACATTTCGTAAAATTCCACGTGCAGATTGTCTTTAGCATAGCTAGCCAGACTTTCTTCATGAGCCTTGGACAAGCCCTGGTGCAAAAAAGTAACCGTGTAGTCCTTCTTTGGATCAACAAACTTGGCTAAAGAGCTCAAGGATACAGCTGCGTATGGCGTAAAGTCATCGGTGATTGAATAAAATACTGGAATTGTCATAATCTCTCCTAATCAAAATATCACAAATGATAAAAAACAAATAATTAAGTATTATTTGTCTCCAAACATAGTGTAGCTTTAGAGCCAAAATAATCAAGTCTTCAATTATTATTTTCCTATACTTAGCCAAAAAGCAGCTTCAAAGCCTGGCGGACGCTAACCACGGGCACCAGTTCAATCCCTTCGCTCTTTAAGCTAGAGCTTAAGTTATGCTTAGGGATAAAAATCCGCTTAAAGCCAACCTTGGCCGCTTCACTGACCCGGGCCTGGATCTGGTTGACCCGGCGAATTTCCCCGGTCAGACCAATTTCGCCCACAAAGCAGTCGGTTGACTGGATTTCCTTGTCATAGTAGCTGGACGCAATCGCCATGGCAATGGCTAAGTCGATAGCCGGCTCATTTAAGCGGATGCCGCCAGTCGCCGACAAGTAGGCATCCTGGTTTTGCAGCATCAGGTTGCCTCTTTTTTCTAAAACTGCCAAGAGCAGGGACACCCGGTTATAGTCGAGGCCAGACGTCGTTCTTTTGGCATAACCAAAGGCGGTTGGCGTCACTAAAGCCTGGATTTCCCCTAAAATCGGCCGGGTTCCTTCTAAGGAAACAACGACGGCTGACCCGGTGGAATTGGGCAAACGCTCGTCCAAAAAGACCGCTGACGGGTTGGTCACTTCGGCTAACCCCTCATTCTTCATCTCGAACATGCCGATTTCGTTGGCGGCACCGAAACGATTTTTGACAGAATGGAGAATCCGGTAGGCATGGTGCTCATCGCCTTCAAAGTACAAGACCGTGTCCACCATGTGCTCTAAGATCTTGGGCCCAGCGATAGAGCCTTCTTTTGTCACGTGGCCAATCACGAAGACCGTGATCTGGTCCAGCTTGGCGATCTTCATCAATTCCGCCGTAACTTCCCGGACTTGAGAGGCCGACCCCACCATGGAGTCGAGGCTTGGCTCATTCATGGTCTGAATGGAGTCGATGACGACAAAGTCCGGCTTTAAATCATCGATCTGGTCGCGGATATGCTCCATGTTGCTTTCTGGGTAGAGCATCATCGGACTTTGCCCCAAGCCCAGCCGGTCGGCCCGCAATTTAATCTGGCTGGCTGATTCTTCCCCGGACACGTAAAGGACCTTATATTTTTCCGCCAAGTCACTCATGATCTGCAGCATCAAGGTCGACTTCCCGATCCCGGGGTCCCCGCCGATCAAGACCAAAGAGCCAGGCACGATCCCGCCGCCCAGCACCCGGTTTAATTCAGAAGACTTGGTCAAGACCCGCTCTTCTTTTTCCGCCTTAACCTGGGACAGCTTGACTGCTTCTTTAGTCCCCACGCTGGCCATCATCCGGCTGGGCGTTTGCTTATTTGAGGCCTGCCTTACTTCCTGGCTTTCTTTTTCAAACTGATTCCAGGCCCCGCAATTCGGGCACCGGCCCAGATAGGAAGCCGAAATATAGCCGCATGACTGGCACTTGTACCGCGTTCTGACTTTTGCCATCGCTCCACCTTCCTGTCACTATCCTTTTTAAAAAATTACTTCTTGCCGGTTGAGCCAAAGCCGCTCATTCTTTGACTGGAAATTGGCTCATCGTCGTCGGTCTTTAAGTACTTGATAAAAATTCCTTGGGCAACCCGCTCGCCCTTCTTGATATGAAGGGGCCGGACGCCGTAGTTGAGCACTTGGACAAAAATTTCCCCCTCGTTGTTGGGGTTGTCGTAATAGTCGCTGTCGATCACCCCGATGCCGTTTGGCAAGGAGAGGTTGCGCTTAAAAGTATTGGATGACCGGTTGGCCAAGATCAAGACCTCATCTTCTGGCATGTAGGCCTTGATACCCGTTGGCACCAGGATCGGCTTTAAGACCTTTTCAGCAGCCAAGCGGTCGCTTTCAATCAGCTCGTGGCCGTTTCTAATCAGCCGGAAGATCCTGACGAAGTTTAAAGTCCAGATGCTGGGGATAGTAATGTCGCTAGCGGCCTCGATGTCGTAGCCCGCACTAGCCATGGTTTGGCGTCTAGGCAAGGTCAAGCCCTGATCCTGGTACTTTTTGACAACTTCAAAGCCTCTTACTCTATTCATAAATTCGTTCGCTCCTTTTCTTCTCAGACTCTTATTTTACACTAGTTGAGCTGACAATGGAAAAGGCAAGTCACTGGCCAAAAGATGCATCATGACAGCTTTTTTACTAAAAAGGCAAAATGTTAAAGCTAGACAGGACAAGGACTCAGGACCATCTTCTGTACTTGAAACTTTTTTCTGCCAAATACCCGAACATTAAAGAGGATCTTCCCGCCATTTGAGCAAATTCAATAGACTAAGCCCGGCCCTTAGGCTAAAATAAAGCTTGTAGCCAAATAATCAGCATTTTTTAGAATTGTAACAGAAATAGGAGGATTCATATGTCAAAAGATATCAGCTTTGACACTATCCAAAACTTTACCGACAACCTGGCCAAGCACCCAGCCTACCCAGTTGCCGCTAACGCCGCTCAAACCAACGGCATCTTCAAAGCCAGCCAAAGCACCCAAACCAAGGTTGACCTGGACCCAAGCTTCTCAGTTGAAATCGATACTGGCTCAGTAACCAACCAAAAGCAATCCGGCCGCTGCTGGATGTTCAGTGCCTTGAACACCATGCGCCACTCCATTCAAAAGGAATTCAAGCTGAAGGGCTTTGAACTGTCACAAAGCTACACCTTCTTCTGGGACAAGTTTGAAAAGTCCAACTTCTTCTTTGAAAACGTGATTAGCTCAGCTGACAAGCCACTGGGCGACCGCAAGGTTTCTTTCCTCTTTGCCACTCCGCAATCAGACGGCGGTCAATGGGACATGCTTTGCGGCTTGATCGAAAAGTACGGCATCGTGCCTAAGAAGGTTTACCCAGAAACGGCCAACTCTGAAAACTCCCGTGCCCTGGACGACACTTTGAACACCATGCTGCGCAAGGGCGGCTTGGAGCTGCGCGAACTGGTCAACGCCGGCAAGAGCGAAGACGAAGTTGAAGCCAAGAAGCAAGAACTCCTTGACGCCATCTTCCGCATGCTGGCCACTAGCTTGGGCTTGCCGCCAAAGACCTTCAACTTTGAATACAAAGACGACGAAGGCAACTACCACATCGACAAGGACTTGACTCCACAATCCTTCTTCAAGAAGTACGTTGGCTGGGACCTGGAAAACTACATCTCAGTCATCAACGGGCCAACGGCTGACAAGCCTTACAACAAGGTCTTCTCAGTTGAATACCTGGGCAACGTGGTTGGCGGCCGGCAAGTTCGCCACTTGAACTTGGAACTATCCGAATTCAAGAACTTGATCATCAACCAGTTAAAGCAAGGCGAAGTAGTTTGGTTTGGTTCAGACGTTTCTAAGGGCGGCGACCGGCAAGCCGGGCTCCTTGACACCAAGCTCTACCAAAGAGACCAACTCTTTGACTTCGACTTCTCCATGACCAAGGCTGAACGCCTGGACTCCGGCGAAAGCATGATGAACCACGCCATGGTCATCACCGCCGTTGACTTAGTTGACGACAAGCCAACCAAGTGGAAGATCGAAAACTCATGGGGCGACAAGCCAGGCTTTAAGGGCTACTTCGTCATGAGCGATGAATGGTTCGACCAATTCGTCTACCAAGCCGTTTTGAACAAGGCCTTCCTGCCAGAAGACGTTAAGAAGGCTTACGACGAAGGCAAGAAGAACCCAATTCAACTTTTGCCATGGGACCCAATGGGTGCATTGGCCTTCAAGTACTAATTTTTCAAAAATTTAGTCAAGCAAAAACGGCTTTTCCGTTAGGGAAAGCTGTTTTTTTACCTCCTGTACTGGTTAACATGGCGGTAAGTTACTCATCTACGGAAATTGATGCTCAAAAACTTACTCAACTACGGAAATTGACGCTCAAAAACTTACTCATCTACGAAAATTGCTGCTCAAAAACTTACTCAACTACAGAAATTGACGCTCAAAAACTTACTCATCTAC
>NZ_AZDU01000006.1 GCF_001434815.1 Lactobacillus equicursoris DSM 19284 = JCM 14600 = CIP 110162 | reverse complement strand
TTTTCAAAAATCAATTTAGTTGAGTAAAATTCGGGCCAATATCCACCCAAAAAAGGACCCGTTCAACTAAAACGAGTCCTTTTTCCATGATAATTAGTCCTTTACATGAACCAAAGTGTACTTCTTCTTACCCTTGCGGATGATGACGAACTTGCCATCAAAGGCAGCAGCTGGGTCAACGACGAAGTCCACATCTTGTACCCGGTCGCCGTTAACGTAGATGGCACCATTGTTGATGTCTTCACGGGCTTGGCGCTTGGAGCTTTCGATCTTAGTATCGATCAAAAAGTCTACCAGATTCTTCTTCTCGCTAGTGGCATCAGCACTTGGCGCCTTGGCCAAGGCAGTTTCCACTTGCTTAGTCGTCAACTCCTTAACGTTGCCAAAGAACAGGGCGTTAGTAACGGTTTGCGCTTCCGCCAGGCCTGCTTCGCCGTGCACGAACTTGGTTACTTCTTCAGCCAGCTTCTTTTGAGCTTCCCGCTTCCAAGGTTCAGTCTTAACCTTTTCTTCCAAGGCGTTGATTTCTTCGTGACTGAGGAAAGTAAAGTACTTTAGGTACTTAACCACGTCGCGGTCATCTTGGTTGATCCAGAATTGGTAGAATTCGTAAGGGCTGGTCTTTTCTGGGTCCAGCCAAACGGCACCGCCAGCTGACTTGCCGAACTTAGTCCCGTCAGCCTTCAGCATCAACGGAATGGTCAAACCAAAGGCTGGCCGGTCTGCCCCTTCCAAGCGGTGGATCAAGTCGATACCGGCCGTGATGTTGCCCCACTGGTCGGCCCCACCGATCTGCATTTGCACGCCGTAGTCCCGGTTCAGGATGTAGAAGTCGATGGCCTGCAGGATTTGGTAGGAGAATTCAGTGAAGGAAATCCCGTTTTCCAAGCGGCTAGCTACCACTTCCTTGTTCAGCATGTTGTTGACTTGGAAGAGCTTGCCGTAGTCGCGAAGGAATTCCAGCAGGGTCATCTTGCCCAACCATTCGCGGTTGTTGACGATGCGGAAGTTTTCCGTGCCAAAAAGCTTCACCATTTGGCTAGTCAAGGCTTCTTCGTTCTTGTGGATGGTTTCTTCTGATTGCAAAATCCGTTCCGTAGACCGGCCTGATGGGTCACCGATTGACCCGGTACCCCCACCAATGATGATCACTGGCTTGTAACCGGCCAATTGGAATCTCTTCAAGATCATGAAGGGAATCAAGTGCCCAATGTGCAGCGAATCCCCAGTTGGGTCGGTCCCGCAGTAAAGAGCCAGGTCGTCATGCTTGGCCAAGTAGTCTCTTAAGCCTTCTTCGTCAGTTTCCTGGTTGATGGCGCCGCGCCATTTCAAATCTTCCAAAATGTCAAAATTAGCCATTTTTACCTCCAATAAAAAACGCCCCCTGGATCATCGATCCAAGGGACGACTAAGTTCTGCTTTAGCCGTGGTACCACCCACGTTTGCACAATTGTGCCTTACCAAGGGAGATTAACGAGGCCCTTGCCCCGCGCCGTATTTCGGCCATTTGACCTGCCTAGCTTGCACCACCCGCTAGTTCTCTGAACGCTGAGTCAAACTCCTACTGTTTTCTGGCGTTTTATAAACATAAAAATAACATGATTCCGCGCCAAGGTCAAGCTCTTTATCAGGAAAAAGCTTGCCAGCAGCAGCCAAGACAGCCAGCATCCCAAAATGACCACTTGCCCCCACAGGGGAATGCCAAAGGTCAGCACGGCTGTATTTTTCCCCTTCTTGGCTTCAACGACAGGGAAGCCACCGCTCTTGCGGGTTAGCTTTTTAACCGCCTTCCCGTTCAAGGCAACCTGGCTTTGCTGGTAGGCAACTAGCGGCAAAATAACCTTGCCACCTTTGCTGGTCCAGCTAAGCTGCTGCTTGCCTCTCGGCAAAACCTGATGACCAAAGCTTTGCCAGCGGCTGGCGATCTGCTTACGGTAAGCCTTACCGATATCTGGACCCTTTTTAACCACCGGCAAGTAGTCAGCCTGGCTACCATAATTCAGGACCGAAAGCAGTGGGTCCAAGCCCTGTCTAGCCAATTTTGTCTGCAGCAGCTTCTTTGGGCTGAGCTTCTGGGTCCTTAGCTGGTTAGTCTGGTATACAGGCCGTGCCAGTAAAAAAAGCAAGGCTGCTAAAACCGCAGCAAATATCGGTAAATTCTTTTTGGTCAAAACTTTTTGAACCGTCAAGGCAACAGACAGGAGCAGCATCGGGTAAATGATCGTCACCAAGCGAAAGGGAAACTGGAAGTTCGTAGCTAAAAACGGCAGCTGCTTTTGCACATAGCCCCAAGGGAAATAGTTTGATGCAATTAGCAATAAAACCATTGACCAGGCTAGTAACAGTATCTCAGCTGGCCCTTTTTGCTTCAAAAGCAAGTTGCCTGCAAAATCAATAGCAATCAAAAGCGCAAATACCGGCAAAATTTGACCATAGCTGTTACCCAGCTGGGTTTGCTGGCTGACCAGTTTAAGGCCGCTGACTGCCAGGTTGTAGGCGTCTGGACTGGCTAACTGGTTGGTCGCTGACAGCCAAAGCAAGGCTAAGATGGTATTTGATCCTAAGACTGCCGCTAAGGCAACTGCTTTAAAAAAGTCCTTCCAGACCTTTTTGCGCTTGATCAATGCCAACAAAAAGAAGGGTGCTAACAGCAAGCAGGCCAGCAAGGCACTTAACAGGTGGACCTGCAAGAGCAGTCCCATAGTGCTGCCGAGCCAGAGCCAATTAATTGGCTTCTTTGGATCCTTGACCATTCGCCAGCCATTTAGCAAGACTAGCGGCATGAGCGCCTGTCCCCAGCCGCCAAAAGAACTGGCGTTGATGAAGGCGGGAATTAAGCCGATATTCAGGTAAATCAGGCTGATTAAGACACTGATCACTTTCTTGACGCCGCTATAGTGCAGCAGCAGCAGCATACTTCCAGCCGCCACTAGACAGAGCAGATAGATGCTGACAACCTGATAGGTAAACCAGTTGTTGCATAGCAAAAGCAGAGCCCCGTTAAAGTAGGCAAATAAGGGGCCATATAGCGCATTAATCACCCGGCCGCTTTGCTGAAAGCCGTAATTAGTTTGAAAAAAGCTGTAGTGGCCCGTCTTAATCTGCATGGCTGCATCATAGAAACGACCAAAGTAAAAGCCAGCGTCTCTAACAATAATCACTCTTTTGCTCGTAAGCTGCGGCCAAATAATGATTGTGGTCAGCAACATTACTGTTAATAACGGCCACAAGCAATCCCAGGCCTTTTTTATTTTTCTTTGCATCGCTAAACCATTGTTGTCTAACAAAAAAGTAGGAAAACTTAAATTGTCTTCCTACTCTTTCCTAATTTAGAATTAGTCTATTTTTTCATCGTGTAAAAACCCTTAATCTTCAAAGCATAAGCGCTGCCGGCAGTCATGTCGTATTGGATCAGTTCGTAATCCTTCAGCAGAGCTTGCTGTGAGCTGGTCAAGGTCTTTGGATCAACTTCCTTGCCCTTCTGGTCAACCAGCGTGAAGCCGGAGTCATCAGAGTAGGAAATGGTCAAAGCTGGCAGCTTCTTGTGAACTTCCGTCAGCAAGGCTTGATATGCCGTTACCTTGCTGTTGGTTTGTTCCAACAGCATAGCGATGAAGTCACTAGTGTTGACGTAGTTGGTCTTAGAAGTCAGCTTTGCCTTAGCCCCGTGCTGACGCGCATACTTGTTGGAGTAGATAAAGTAGCGCGTTGAGTGCATTTCAACTGGGTACTTAGACGTGTAAGATTGAGAAACGATTGATGGGTAGTGGTCCCCGTAGAAGACCATGGTAATTGGCTTCTTAATCTTGTCGATCTGCTTGATGAACTTCTTAACTGCTTGGTCAGTGTAGTGGGTCCCCATTACATAAGTTGCCATCTGGGTCCGCACGTCGCCATCGCTGAAGAGGTCACCTGAGATCTTACCAGCGTAGTAGTTCTTTGGATACCAGTTGTTGTATGGCATGTGGTTTTGAATGGAGATCAGGTTGATAAACTGGCCCCCCTTGCGAGAGTTGATCTGCTTCAAGCCATTAGCGTAAGTGGTGAAGTCAGAGTTGTAAGAGTTAGTCCCCAGCTTCTTTTGATCGATGATCTTGTACTTAGAACCAATGTAGACAAACTTGTTAAACTTGAACCGCTTGTAGTCTTCAATTCTGGAGTAGTAAGTCCCGATGAATGGGTGAACGGCTGAAGAATAAGTAAAGTTAGCCCCAATGGTTGGGTAGTACTTGTATTGTGGCACGACTTGAACGTATGGAGTCAAGCTAGTGCTGAAGGCCCCCATGTTAAAGCCAGTCAGGGATTCCCATTCCATGTTGGCCGTCCCGCCGCCGTAACCAGCACTCAGCATGGTCCCGTAAGTAGTAGAGTTCTTCAAAGAGTGGATGTATGGAATTGGATCCTTAGTCCCCTTGGCAAACTTGATGGTTGGGAAGGTAGTTGGGTCCATGAAACTTTCACTCAAGTTGAAGATCACGGTTTGATCGGACAAGTTGTTCTTTCTGGTCTTGTTGATCTGGTCAGCCAGCTTTTGATACTTCTGGTAGAGCTTGGTAATTTGGCTCTGAGAGTAATTTTCTGGCTTGTCCATGATCTGCAAGTCAATGTAGTTCAAAGAGTTTAAAATTGGCCCGTTGACTTGGATATCTCTTTCAGGGTTTCTGAAGGATTGTCTGTTGCCAAAAGCTCCGCTTAGGTAGTAAATCGGAGTTCCTTGGTGGTTAAACCAAAGAGGCGTCATAAACAAAGCAAGACTAGCTAAAGCCCAGAGGCCACGCCGCTTCCAGTTGCCACGCTTTTTCACCTTAAACTTAATTTCGCAAAAGACGATCAGCGCAATAACCGCAGCTAAACCGATCAAAATCATGATCAAGGTCTTTTGTCCACCAATCATACTCAGCAAGCTATCAGCGTTGGTTACTTCTGACAATTCACTTGGATAAATTGGTTCCCCACGCAAGTTCAACTTGATCTTGTTAGCAATCGCCCAAGCCAAAACGACAGTTGTAGTCGTAATGATTGATACCCAGTAGCGCGTCGTCACAAAATAAAGAATGGTGAATAAGGCATCAACAAAGATCGTCGTCAGTACCAGAGGGCCAAGTTTGGTTCCGACCAACCAAACGACAGCATTAACGTTAGCAGCCGTAGTAATTTGAATCCGCAGATTATCAGATTCAATCAAGAAGGAAGCAAACGCTAAAATAAAGAAGAAGGTCCAAGTCAGCAGATTGGTTCGGTGGTACTTGATAAAGCCCCAAACCCGGTTGAAGCAGCATTCGACAACATCCCCAAAGCTCTTGGTTTCATACAAGAACTTGTTTATCCGCTTAACTGGCTTGAAGCGGAAGAGGTAGCGGTCTAGAACAAAGTGCCAAACAATGGCAATGGCAAACATGATCAAGATAGTAATCAAGCGGTTGAGCTGACGGCTGCCAGTACCGTATTTTAGCGAGGCCATGAACTTGTGCGCAGCTGGTGCCTGCATGAAGACAATCAAGATGACCAGGAAGCTTAAGTCTTTTTCTTCCAAGGTCTTGATGGCCTTTCGGGCAATGGCAAAAGCCGCTAAAGCCATCAAGCAGATAAATGGCGAGGTTACATTGATCAGGAACAATTCGTTCCATGATCCATTGATGGCTTTGCCCTGCAGGACTTGTGACCAGTAGACAGCATCAAAGCCAGGTACGCCAACTTCTACAGAAACAAAGGCAACTGCCCCAGCCAAAATGGACAAAATCGTTCTCTTAGCAGTCCATTTGATCCGGCCCAAGAACATCCCCCAGGCAAAAGGCAGGATCAGGTAAAGACCATAAATTGAGTAGTTCAAAGTGTAGGTCCCGGCTGACAGGGCGAAGCCCAAAAAGGTCAAGCCGGTCAAGATCATCAAGCTTTGCTTGTGGCTAAACTTTTCCTGCCAATCATAAATCACTGGCTGGACTAAGAGGCCAAAAACAATCCCCGTCATGAGGACCGAGCTGGAGGTCAAGATCGGGAAGAAGATCCCCCACAAGAACCAGGTGTTCATTTGGCCGGGTTTCATGATGAAGTAGACCAAGTAGTAGGCAATTAAGGTTGCCTCCATCACGGCCCAGGCCTTAAAACCCTCATTAAAGCGCAACTTCCGCTTGTTAAAGACTGCCCCAAAAACCATTGGCAAGAACCAACAAGTCACACTTTCAGCAGTCGTGGGCAAATAGCGCAAATAAGTATACGGGCTTCTGATCATCGAACGTTTAAAATTAAACATCTGCAGCAAGATTACTAGTGCTGTGATGACCAAAAAGCCGATCTTCAACAAATTATGTTTTTTATTAGATTGTATTGGTTCACTCATCGTGATCAGACTACTTCTCTTTCTTTCGCATTTTCAATTTTTCATTATACCGGGCAAATAAGAAGAAATACTAAAGATTTACTTTAAAATACCAAGTTTCTTCTTAATACTGTATAAAATATCCACTCTTTTGCCATGGCCAGTGAAAAAGTCGTAAATGTCCTTCTTAAACTTGTAAGCCATAATCCCGGTAATGATCAAAAAGATCACACCCGCTTCAACTGACTTGCTTAGTTCATAAAAGCTAAACAGCAGCATGAAGACCAGGGGCGGGATGGTTAGGTTCTGCATGACGGCCGTTAAAAACAGAGCGATCAGCAAAGTGATCAGCCCCGCCTTGGTATCATATAAAACCGTAGTCATCGCCATGACGGCGACCGCCTTGCCACCCTTGAAATGATTCATAATCGGGAAGCAGTGGCCAATCACCACCCCTAAGCCCGTATAGGCAATCAGCAAATGCTGACGATAGATGGCGTAAACCAGGCCAATGGCTAGCAAAGTTTTTAACAAGTCGCCAACACAAGTCATAATGCCGGCTTTTTTGCCAAAAACTGCCCCCACGTTAGCCGTGCCCGGATTGCCCGACCCAAACTTGGTCGGGTCCTGGTGCAGGTAGAACTTGCCCACGAACATGGCACTCATGAAGTTGCCAAAGATGTAGCCAATCAGCACCGCGATAATCTTCGCTTCCACTAGTAGCCTCCTGAAAATGGATTGGTATTGTAGCTATAGGTGTAATTCGAATAGTAATTAGTAGAATTACTGCTACTAGTATTATACGCCGTTTGCGAGCTGGATTGGCTGGAAGTCGCTGATGATGACGAAGAGGAATTTGATGATGATTTCTTCTTTTCGCCTTCGCTGGTCGTCCTTGATTCTGAATAAATCGTGTAGTTCTGCGTCTTGCTGGAATTAAAGTTAAAACCGTTAGCGATGTTGAGTGCGTTTAACTTGGTTTCCCGGTTAGAAATCGTTTCGGTCTTTAAGCCCAAAAGCTTTCTAATCTTGTTGGACATCCTTTGCAGTTCACTGGTTGAAGCGATCTGGTAAGCTGCTTCATCAATATAAGCGCTGTAGCCGTGCAGGTAGTCGCTTTCGCTTGATGAAGTACAGTCAGAGTAATTAGCCAAGATTGACTTTAGAGCTGAGAAACTCAAGTTGGTCTTTACGTTAGAAGACAGGGTATTCGCAATCTTGGTGAAGTTTTGCAAAGAATCGGTTGTTGCCAGCTTCTTGACCAGCTTGGTAATCACTTCTCTTTGCCGCTTTTGCCGGCCATAGTCCCCTTCAGGATCTTCGTAGCGCATCCGGCTGTAGGCCAAGGCAGCTTGCCCATTCAGATGCTGCCGTACGCCCTTTTTAAACTTGATTTCATTATAGGTAAAAGTCAAGCTTGGCGTCACGTAGATCCCGCCAACATAGCTGACCAGCTTCATTAGTCCGCCCATGTTAACCAGAGCGTAGTACTTGACTGGAATGTTCAACAGGCTCGACACGGTCTTCATGGTCATCTTAGCCCCGCCAATGGAGTAAGCCGCATTGATCTTTTGCACGTCGTCTGAATCATCCCCCACCATGTCCGCCATGGTATCCCGCGGAATGGAGATCATCGTGTAGTTCTTCTTTTTCGGGTTAACGACCACGACAATAATCGTGTCAGTATTCCCCTTCTTTTCCGTCCGGTTCAAGGCCCCGGTGTCGGTCCCTAGCAAGAGGACGGCAAAGGATTTCTTGCCGTTAAACTCACCGTAAGTAGTCTTAACGGCGTTTTCCTTGTCATAAGCCTTGTTAGCTGCATTTTCCGCAGTCTTATAAAGGTGGGAAGCATAAAAGCCGACCCCAGCCGCCACCACACAGATGACGGTCAGAATGCCGATAATCCAATTTCTGATCAGCTTCTTCTTCCGCTTTTTCGCCTGTACCCGACTTTCAGGAAATGTTTTTTGCTCTTTTTTATCCATAGCCTAATTACCTATATTCAAAAAATGTACATTAGTCTTTATTGTAGCAAAAAAGTACCGCTAGCTTAACATATTTCTAGTTTTCTTATTAAAATCGTAAAAACTAGCCTTCCTTTAATGGTCATCAAAATTAAGTTCTCTCTTACAAGCTAACATTTATCCACAGTCAGTGTCAACTTTGGGTAAAAAGAAGATTAAAAGGCAAAAAAGAGCAAGAAAAAAAGCAGAGCCAATCTCTGCTTTCTTAAGGAAAGAAGGAATTAGTCCAACTTTTCCTTGCTTACAACGTTCAACTTGTCGTCGAAAGTGTAAACAACTGGTTCACCAGTCTTCATTTCAACATCCATGATGTCTTCGTCAGAGATGTTTTCAATGTACTTGGTCAAAGCACGGAGTGAGTTACCGTGAGCTGCGATGATCACGTTCTTGCCAGCCAACAGGTCTGGAGCAATGTGGTCTTCCCAGAATGGCATAACTCTGTCCAAGGTAACCTTCAGGTTTTCTGCCTTAGGAACGATGTGTGGGTCCAAGTTTGCGTAACGACGGTCGTTAGCTTGGCTGAATTCTGAGTCGTCTGCCAAAACTGGTGGCAAAACGTCGTATGA
Organism: Lactobacillus equicursoris DSM 19284 = JCM 14600 = CIP 110162; assembly: GCF_001434815.1. Taxonomy (GTDB): domain Bacteria; phylum Bacillota; class Bacilli; order Lactobacillales; family Lactobacillaceae; genus Lactobacillus; species Lactobacillus equicursoris. The sequence goes on along the minus strand of NZ_AZDU01000006.1, from coordinate 49,373 downwards.
ACGACGCCAAATGTGAACTTGTTCGTCGCCGTACTTTTCAGCAGTTTCAGCCTTGTTCAAGCCTTGCAATGCGCCGTAGTGACGTTCGTTCAGTCTCCAGGTCTTAGTTTCTGGAACCCAAAGTTGGCCACTTTCTTCCAATGCAAAGTGCAAAGTCTTGATGGCACGAGTCAAAACTGAAGTGTAAGCTTGGTCAAATTCCAAACCAGCTTCCTTGATCAAACGACCAGCCTTCTTTGCTTCTTCAACACCCTTGTCTGAAAGGTTAACGTCAACCCAACCAGTAAATTGGTTTGAAAGGTTCCATTCACTTTGACCGTGACGGATTAAAACTAATTTAGACATGAAAAATCTCCTTTAGCAAATTAAACGTTTCACTAAATATTATACGGCCTATCGCCCGCTTTTCAAAGTCTTTGACCGAAAAAAAGCGAATTTTCTAGCCTCAATTTTACCAATCCCCCGCCAATTTGCTAAAATTATAGGCAAAGGAGGCTGATCACATGATAAGTAAGAAAAAAGGCAAGTTTTTAAGCCTGTTTGCCGGGATATTTTTAGCACTATTCATGCTAACCGGCTGCAGCCAGCCTAGCAGCCAGTCGCTTTTAAAAAAGGCCCAAAAGACCGACATCCAAAACTTCCAGCTGCAGCTGGACGAAAAATCCAGCAGCGAGCACTTCTACGGTCAAGTCAGCTACCAGCGGTCACCCTTTTTAATGAAGACCAAACTAACGGAAAAAGGCGACCAGACCATCAACATGTGGGTGCAAGGCAACTACGCCTACGTTAAGTACTTCAAGGGAAAGCAAGCTGCCTGGTACAAGGCAAAGCTGAGCCAATATACCACCATTAAGCAGTTCCAGGCCACCATCAAGAAGATGGACCAGCTCTATTTAAGCAAGCAGTCAGCCAAGCTGTTTAAGGTAGCTTCTACCGCTTCTGGCTACAAGCTAACCTACACAGGTAAAAATAAAAACTTGTGGCAGGACATCACGGAAAAAGACGGCCTGGCAACTTTGACCAGCGATGCTAGCATGGTCAAGGCGACCATCAAGCGGATCAAGATGACGATCCTGCTAAATAAAAAGGGCCGCCTGACCGGAGTCAAATTGACCGCCAAGTACCAGCCTCAAGGCAAGCAAAAATCGACCACGACCAAGTTGTCTCTTTTAAAGATTAACCAAGGAAAGAAATTGAGCTTGCCGGAAAAGGTGAAGAAGAACTCAGTTGACATCACTAAGCTGAACAAGTAATTTTTAAATCAAAATAAAAAAGAAAGGAAAAGGCACCAGATGAAATTAGGCATTATCGGCAGCGGCAAAATCGTCCACGACTTTTTAACAGCCTTGCCCATCCCGGGGCTAGAATTAGCTGCCATCGCCACCACCAAGCGGTCAGCCCAGGTGGGCCAAGATTTAGCAAAGAAATATCATATCCATAAGTGCTATGACGACTACTTGGAAATGCTAAAAGATCCAGACGTTGATACGGTTTACGTGGCAACTCCTCCATCCATGCACTACCAGATGTGCCGAGACAGCCTCGAAGCCGGCAAGAACGTTATCTGTGAAAAGCCCTTTGTCTTTACGCCTGATGAGGCGCTGGATCTAAAGAAGACGGCAGACGAGCACGGCGGCTTGATCGCAGAAGCCATCACCACGGTGTACTTGCCTAATTTCCAGACCTTGAAGAAAGACCTGGCAAAAATCGGACCCGTCCACGTGGTCAGCCTCAACTACACCCAGTACTCCTCTCGCTACGATGCCTTTTTGCAAGGGGAAATCTTGCCTGCCTTTAACCCCAAGCTGGGCGGCGGGGCCCTCCTTGACTTAAACGTCTACAACATCCACTTGGCAACCGACTTGTTTGGAGCCCCAAAGGCTGTCCACTACTATCCAAACATGCAAAAGAACGTGGACACTTCTGGTATCTTAATTTTGACTTACGAAGACAAGCAGGCCACTCTAACCGCGGCCAAAGACTCCCAAGCCTTTTTCAAGAACCAATCCCTAATTGCCGGGGAGAAGGGCTTCATCTCCTTTGCTGGCAGCCCTGGGGCTCTTGCTTCCTACCGGCTGGACCTAGGTGAAGGACAAGATGAGGAGAAAAAGCTCTCCGTCAAGCACCGGATGATTCCGGAATTTGCAGCTTTTGTTCAAATGATGGATAACCGCGACCAACTGGCCTGCGACCGGGCCTTCCAGCACAGTCTGGAGGTCATCCAGGTTTTAAATGACGCACAAAACGGCTAGACTAAAATCACAGGCACATAAAATAAATCCCAAGATCAATGATCTTGGGATTTTTTGTCTTATATTGTCTGACTTGTATTGTTTGTCTTTTATATTTTTTAACTTGGCTACATAATTTTTCCAATTTTAATTAAACAGTTCCTTGTATTCACCATAGCCGGCTGCTTCCAGCTGGTCATAAGGAATAAACTTGAGGGCAGCGGAGTTGATACAATAGCGCAAGCCCCCCTTGTCCAAGGGACCGTCGGTAAAGACATGGCCCAGATGGGAATCAGCCTGGCGGCTGCGAACTTCAATTCTTTCCATGCCAAAAGACTGGTCCCGGCGCTGGGTAAGTTTGGTAAGCGGCTTGGTAAAGGCTGGCCAGCCGCAGCCAGAATTGTACTTATCCAAAGAGGAAAAAAGGGCCTCCCCACTGACTACATCGACGTAAATCCCTTTTTCAAAGAAGTCGTCGTACTCGCCGGTATAAGGCGGTTCAGTTGCTGCGTTTTGGGTCACGGCATATTGCATTGGCGTCAGCCGGTCTTTCAGCTTGTCTTGTTCAGTCATTTGAGTCACCTCATCTTTAGGATAAGACTATTGTAAACTGACCAGCTTAGCTTTTCCTTGATTTAACTCAAGAAAATCAGCATTAACCGCTGACTATCCAGAATTTTATTCTTGACGCTGTTTGAACGACCGCCGTAAGCGGCTTTAGCCCTTCACTAGCAGACTTTTTCCTCATCCAAATCAAAAGGCACCGGATTTTTCATCCAGTGCCTTTTGATATTACTTAGTCAAAGAAACCGTCAGCCTTTAAAGCTTCCAGGTAGCGGTGCACCGCGTCTGGCCAAGTTGGCAACGGCTTAAAGCCGTTCTTTTCCAGCTTGCTCTTGTCCAAACGGGAGTTAAATGGCCGCACTGCCTTAGAGAGGCCGTATTCTTCCGTAGTAACTGGGGTCACCTTGGTCTTGTAGCCAGCCTGGCGGTAGATTTCCTTGGTGAAATCGTACCAGCTGATGTAGCCGGTCTTAGTGCCATTTTCATCATAGCCGCTGGCCGTTTCCGGCAATTCAGCGTTAGTAGCGTGGTAGTAGCCGTACTTGTCGGTTTCGATCATGTCGACTAAAAGGCGGGCCAGGTCTAAAGTATAAGTTGGCGTACCGATTTGGTCGCTGACCACCTTGACTTCATCATGAGTCTTGCCCACATTAAGCATGGTCTTGATAAAGTTCTTCCCGTTCAAACCGAAGACCCAGGCGATCCGGACGATAAAGTACTTGTCCAAAGTTTCAGATACGGCAAGTTCCCCGCCTAGCTTGGTTTCCCCGTAAACGTTCATTGGCTTGTAGCCCTTGAAGTCCGGGTCCCATGGAGTAGTGCCCTGGCCATCAAAGACGTAGTCAGTAGAGATGTAAACCATTGGCACGTCTAATTCCTTGGCTACGTTGGCAATGTTTTGGGTACCATCAGTGTTGACCTTGCGAACAGCCGCAACCTTGTCGTCGTCTTCAGCCAGGTCAACCGCGGTCCAGGCTGCACAGTGAACGATCACGTCCGGGTTGACATCCTTGATCACTTTTTCAACAGCGGCAGCGTCGGTAATGTCCAGAGAAACGTAAGGAGCAGCAGTGACAGCTGAGCCATCAGCGATCCCACTGTATTCTGGAGCAAGGTCACTGCCGACGCCTTCGTAGCCGCGCTTAGCCAATTCGTTCATCACGTCGTGGCCCAGTTGGCCATTGACGCCAGTTACGAAAACCTTCATTAACTTTTTCCTCCTGAAAATTAGAACTTAAAGGTATCCTTGATGCCCAGCCACTTTTGGTCCTTGTCAGACAAGGTCAGCTTAGTGCCGTCTTCCAAGGAGTAGCCGCTGGCGTCAGCGGAGCCTGGGTATTGGCCGACCAATTTTGGCCATTCGATGCCGATTTCTGGGTCGTTCCAAGCCATGCCGCCTTCATCGTTAGGGTGCCAGAAGTCGTTAACCTTGTAGCAGAATTCTGCCACGTCGCTCAAGACCAGGAAGCCGTGGGCAAAGCCTTCTGGAATCAAGAATTGCTTCTTGTTTTCAGCGGTCAGTTCAACCCCGTACCACTTGCCGTAAGTCTTAGAGTCGCTTCTGAGGTCAACGGCCACGTCAAAAACGTCACCGCGAACAGCACGAACCAGCTTGCATTGTGGGAAGTGCTTTTGGAAGTGCAGGCCGCGCAAAACGCCCTTAGTTGATGAAGATTGGTTGTCTTGGACAAAGTTAATGTCAAAGCCAGCTTCTTTCATGTCGTTTTCGTTGTAGGTTTCCATGAAGTAGCCGCGGTCGTCCCCGTGAACGGTTGGAGTGATGACTGCCAAGCCTTCGATGCCGCCGACGTTCTTTTCAACTTTAATTTGACCCATTTTGATATCTTCTTTCTTTTTAAAAAAATCCAAAAATTAGTACTTGAGCTTGCCTTCAGCAACGGCCTTTAAGTGCTTGCCGTAAGGGCTCTTGCCGTAGTGCTTGGCCGCTTCCAGCAACTTAGCTTCGTCGATCCAGCCGTGCACGTAGGCAATTTCTTCTGGGGCGGAGATGCTTACGCTGGTCCGCTCTTCCACCATCTTGACAAAGTTGGAAGCGTCAACCAGGCTCTGCATGGTCCCGGTGTCCAGCCAGGCGTAGCCCCGGCCCAGCAGCTGTACGCCGAGGTTGCCGGCGTTTAAGTACATCTCGTTCAAAGTGGTGATTTCCACTTCGCCCCGGGCACTTGGCTTAACCTGGGCAGCTTTTTCACTCACGCCAGCTGGGTAGAAGTAAAGGCCCGTAACGGCGTAGTTGCTCTTTGGGTGTTCTGGCTTTTCTTCGATGGAAATGGCCTTGCCGTTTTCATCAAAGTCAACCACGCCAAAGCGTTCTGGATCGTTGACGTAGTAGCCAAAGACGGTTGCCTTGCCAGCTTCGGCGTCACGAGCAGCTTTTTCCAAAAGGTCGGTAAAGCCGTTGCCGTAGAAGATGTTGTCGCCCAAAACCATGGCACATGGTTCGCCGTTGATAAAGTCTTCCCCCAGGGTGAAGGCTTGAGCCAGGCCGTCTGGACTTGGCTGCACCTTGTAGGAGAGCTTGATGCCGAATTGAGACCCGTCGCCTAAAAGCTCCTTAAAGCGCGGAGTGTCAGCTGGCGTAGAGATGACCAAGATATCCTTGATCCCGGCCAGCATCAAGGTTGACAGTGGGTAGTAGATCATTGGCTTGTCATAAACTGGCAACAGCTGCTTACTGGTTACTAAAGTCAATGGGTAAAGGCGGGTGCCTGACCCACCAGCCAAAATAATTCCCTTCATTTTCTCTCCTGCTTCCTTATTTTTCGTCTAAAACTTGCTTCTTACCGTACATTTCCTGGTAGTAGTTTTGGTAGTCGCCAGAGATGATGTTTTCCCACCATTCCTTGTTGTCCAGGTACCATTGGATGGTCTTCTTGATCCCGTCCTTGAACATGGTTTCTGGCAGCCAGCCCAGTTCTTCGTGAATCTTGGTTGGGTCGATGGCGTAGCGTTGGTCGTGGCCCTTACGGTCAGTAACGTGTTCGATCAAGGAGTATGGCTTGCCCAAGTAATCGCAGATCAGCTTAACGATGTCGATGTTGTGCATTTCGTTGTGACCACCGATGTTGTAGACTTCACCAACCGTCCCCTTTTCCAAGATGAGGTCAATGGCCTTGCAGTGGTCTTCAACGTAGAGCCAGTCGCGGACGTTTTGCCCTTCACCGTAAACTGGAAGGTGCTTGTCGTCCAAAGCCCGCTGAATCATCAATGGAATCAGCTTTTCTGGGAATTGGTAAGGGCCGTAGTTGTTGGAGCAACGGGAAATAGTTACCGGCAGGCCATAGGTTCTGCCGTAAGCCCCAACTAAGAGGTCAGCGCTGGCCTTGGATGAAGAATATGGGCTGGAAGTGTGGAGCGGCGTGTCTTCGTGGAAGAAGAGGTCTGGCCGGTCCAGTGGCAGGTCACCGTAAACTTCATCAGTTGAAACTTGGTGGTAACGCTTGATCCCGTACTTGCGGCAGGCATCCATCAAGACAGACGTCCCGATGATGTTGGTTTGCAGGAAGATTTCTGGGTTTTCGATTGACCGGTCAACATGGCTTTCTGCGGCAAAGTTGACCACAACGTCCGGGTGTTCTTCTTCGAAGAGCTTGTAGACACCTTCACGGTCACAGATGTCCAGCTTGACAAAGCGGAAGTTTGGCTTATCCATGACATCCTTCAAAGTTGACAAGTTGCCCGCGTAAGTCAGCTTGTCCAGGCAGATGATCTTGTAGTCTGGGTGCTTCTTCATCATGTAGAAGACAAAGTTGGAGCCGATAAAGCCGGCACCACCGGTAACGATAACTTTCATAAAATGAACCTCCAAGTTCAACTAATCATTTTTACTTGCTGACTTAGAGTATAAAACATTACGTTACGTCACCTTCAATAGAGAAAATAAAATAACTGTCGTTTTTTAAAAAGCTTTAAGGACTTGAGATGGAAAAATTACGCAGCCAAGGCGATATTCATCACCTGCACAGCTACCCCCTATTTGCAGCAGATGAAGACCCCAGCATCTTTACTGATATGAAAGCCGCCAGCAACTTGCTCTTCAACAAATTGCTTGAATTCCTGGTAGCGGTCTAAAAGCAAGGCAGTCTGGTTGCCATGGCAAGACAAGATATAAGAGATGACCGGTTCCGCCACATCTAATTCAATCGCGTCTTCATAGCGCCGGCAGGTCACTTGGTCAAAAAAGGGAGCCAAGATCTCTTCTCCATTGTCCAAGCCAAACTTGTCATAGAGCTTAACAGAAGACAAGACGATTTGGGGGTTGAAATCTTGAACCAGGTCGGTAATTTCGTGCATGTGGCGCTTGCTATAAGTTGAGGCGCAAAAGCGGCCGCCTTTTTTCAAGACCCGGCGGACTTCCTTTAAGACTTGGGGGATATTGCTGCAGTAAAACAGCATGTGGTTGGCAACTACCAAGTCAAACTCTTCGCTTGCAAAGGGCAGCTGAGCAGCGTCGCAACGCTGATAAGAAAAGCGGTCATCTTCACCAATTTCTTTTTTGGCGTCAGCCAGCATCCCTTCGGAAATGTCAGTCAAGATAATTTCGCAATTATCCGGCAAGTGGGCATGGTTAGCAGCCCAGAGTTCCCCATTGCCGCAGCCAATTTCCAAAATTTTCAAATTTGGGGCCAGGTCCAACTGCCTAAAGAGCCAGGGAAACCAGCCCTCATGGTTGAGAGAATAGTCCCGGTGCAGGCGGATCCGGGCAGAAATATTAGTAGCGTTTTGATACTGGGTCTTGAGGCTCTGGGTCATAACCGAGACATTGAGCAGCTTAAGCATCTGGCTCCAGTCAACTGGCCGGCCGGCTTCTAGAGTTTGGGTAGTTGAGTTGATGGCAGCTTCAACAGCCGTCATCTCCTCGATCCGCTCCTCTACCAACCGGCGCTGGATTTGAAGAGAATCCAGCAGGCGCTGGCGGTCATTCGTCCCCAGGGTCAGCCCCCGGATTTCTCCTAAGGAAAAGCCCAGGTACTTTAGGAGCAGGATCTGCTGAAGTTTGGCAAAGTCAGCGTCACTATAGCGCCTGGCCCCACCCTTACTCCGGGTCGAGGGCTTGAGCAAATTCTGCTGGTCGTAGTAGCGGATCGTTCTGACGGACACGTGGGCCCGCTTGGCAAATTCGCCTGAAGTGTAATAGTTTGTCATGGCGACTCCTTTCTGCCTTTTAGTATAGCGAGTTTTTAAAAGCAAAAATACCCTTGAGCTCTGGCCAGAGTTCGAGGGTACTTTTTTAGTCTGATTCTTCTACTTTAACAAAGCTTGCAAGCCGCTGGCCAACAGACCGCCGGCAATTGGGCCTAAAACTGGCACCCAGGCATAAGCCCAGTTAGCCCCACCCTTGTTTGGCACTGGCAAAATCGCGTAAGCCAGACGCGGTGAGAAGTCCCGGGCTGGATTCAAGGCAAAGCCGGTCGTTGAACCCAAAGCTTGGCCAACCACCATGATCAAAAAACCAACGATTAATGGCTTTAATCCTTGAGTAAAGTTGCCCAAGTTAAGCAAGGTGAAGATAAAGACAAAAGTTGCGATCATTTCACTCAAGAAGTTGAAGAAAGGATTGCTGATAGCTGGTCCAGTCGCAAAGATCCCTACGCTATTGCCTTCATCAGCCTTCGTTGCCTTAAAGTGCGGGTAATAGTGCAAAATCACTAAAGCCGCCCCGACAAAGGCACCTAGGAATTGTCCTAATAAGTATGGCATTACCTGGCTCCAAGAGAAAAAGCCAAAGGCCGCGAAACCAAGCGTTACTGCCGGGTTGAGGTGGCCTTGGGAGCCAAATTGCCCCGCCACGTAAACCCCAAAGGTGACGGCCATCCCCCAAGCCAGGGTGACAAAGAGCCAGCCCTGCCCCTTGGCGTAAGCCTTATTCAAACTGATGCCAGCCCCGCAGCCGACCCCCAGCACAACTAAAATCATCGTTCCTAAGAACTCGCCTAAAAATCCGTTCATCATTATTCTTCCTTTTCTATTTTTATCTAGTATCAATATTATAATGCAAGCGCTGCAGAGGCGACAAGTGTTTTTTTAGCAAACTTATCTCTGCAAGCCATTTCCTTACTCTTGGCTACCTCCGTGCTTAAATTCCAGCCAGATTCGGTTGCCGCATAAATACAAAATCACAAAGTAGCCAGGAATTGCCAGCAATGCCGCCAAACCGACCGTCGCTGCCGGCCCTAGTTCTTGAGCTAAAACAGCCTGGCAAACCAGATAGACGTAAAGGCAACCGAGCAGGCTGCTGGCCAACTTTTTGCCGCTGGGCAAAATTCGGGTCGGTCTTTTCGCCAAAAAGTAACAAGCCAAGCAAGTCACTATATCCGCCAGCAGAGTTGCCAGCGCTGCTCCCTTTTCCTTAAAAGCCGGGATCAGCAGGAAGTTCAAACCAACATTGACCACAGAAGCAAGGCTGATCGCCAGCAAAGCCGCCTTCTCCTGCCGGGCCGGCACCAAGACAGCTGCCATGTAAAACCATGCTAAAAGGTAAAAGACCAGGGTCAGACCCAGAAGCTTCATGGCACCCGCGGCCGGCGCGAAATCTAAGTCCGCGGTTAAAATGACGACCTCCTCGCCTAAAACAAACAAGGCGCAGGATGCCGGCAAAGCTAGCGTCAGCAGTAAGTCCCCGATCTGCCGGGCCAATTTTACAAAAAATCCCCCTCCCTTTTGCCCGTATAAGCAAGCCAGGCGCGGCACGGTAACAACAATGACAGCGCCTAACAATTGCTTAAGCAGGGCCGTAACCTTGCTGGCCACCGAGTACAGGCCCGTATAATAGTCGCTGGTCATTACCCCCAGCTGGGCTACATCCGCGCTTACATAAAGCAGGTTAACCAGGGCGTTGGCGAATAAGACAAAGATCGGCAGGAGGTGCTTTTGCCAAGAAAAGCGCCAGGTCAAAGACCAGATGCAATACCTACGCAATCTGATAAAGTTGACCAAGTTGGCCCCGGCGCTGGCAATGACCGTAGTCCAAGCATATAGCAAAAGGTCGCCCTCGTCCTTGACATATGTCAAAAGCAGGATCAGAGATAAAATCTGAAAGCAGATATTGCGCAAGGCCAGGTAGCCATATTCCTCGTGAACCGCGTAGAGCCACTCGCAGCCCAGGGTGGTAAAAATAATGCTAGTACTCAAGGTCCAAATCAGCGGTCCATATTCCCTTAGCTTGCTGGAAAAAAGGAGGCAGGCAGCCAGACCCAAGTAAGCCAGCAAGGTCGAGGCCAGGTTGATGACCAGCACTTCAGAAGCAAAGCGGGACAGCTCTTCCGGGTTATCCCGCTTTTTTGCCCCCTCCCTGACCCCGTAGGTATAGATGCCAAGGCCCGCCACTAGCGCCGCCCAGCTGACAACCGTAGCCGCAAAGTCATATTGACCCAGTTGGTCAACCCGCAAGATCCTGGCCAAATAGGGGTAAGTTACCAGGGCGCAAACTAGGCGGGTCCCCGTCTGCAGGCCGCTGGCCAAGGCGTTGCGGGAGAGGGATTTTGTCTTTCTTTCTCTTTTATCCATCTGTCACCTTCTCTCTGCTTTTTTATCACTATTTTTCCTGTTACTTTTTCAAAAATTCACTGGTCAAGCCCAAGGCAATTGCCAAAAAGACTCCCGAAGCGCTAGTGAAAATCGGGTTGCCTGCCGAGCTGATCAGGAAAAAGGCCACAAGGCCCAAGGCCCCGGCCCGCGGCTGGCCTGGCGGAGCTTTTTTGACGCAGTAACCCAGCTGGACGAATAACCAGTACACATATAGGAAAGCCCCAAAGAGGCCAAACTGGGCCAAAAGCATGGGCCAGAAGTTGTCATTCATGGCAAAGCCCGTCTCTTGGGCTAAGGCGTAGTCATGGTGGAAACCAAAGCGGACATATAGGGGGGAGTAATGCTTAAAGGCCTGATCTGACCCGTAGGTCGCGAAGCCGCTCCCCCAGGGAAAGCAGTCCCGCAGAACGATCAAGGAATGCCTAAGCAATTTCGACCTGACCGTTTCGCTAAAAAAGTACTCCTTTACCTGGGGATAACCTAGGCCAAAAGCCACAAAGGCAGCGCTGACGCCTTTTCTCCAAGTCAGCCGGATCCCCTTTTTCTCAAAGTGCAGGACCAAAAGCAAAATCCCGCTGGCCCCGATCCCGCCAGCCCGCAAGGTCATCACCACCGCCGCCAGGTATAAACAGAGCCAAAACTTGATCTGCCTAAGTCCGCGCTTATTTTCCCCCTTAATTTTCTCAGCCAGCATGATCAGCACTAATGAGACCAGCAGGACCTCATTTAAGGCGGCCGGGTTCTCATAGATGAACTTGTAGGACCGGATCCCGTAGCGCAGGTCGTAGCTAAAACCAACATCGACCACTAAATTGATAAGTCCGCCGAGGAAGGCCAGGAGGATAAAGGCTTTGCTGACCAAAAGCAGGTTGCAGGCCAGCGTCCTTTTTTCCCAAGGACGGAGGACACAGCTGACGTAGAAAAGGACCAAAGGCAGCTTGACCAGCTTAAAAGCGTCGACTAGTACTGGCATCCCGCCGATTATGTCCGACATCCCGTTAGAAATTATCCCCAGGCTTTCCACCAAGCCCAAGGCAAAGCAGCTTTGTAAGAAAAGCCACTCTTTTTCTTTAGTCAGCCGCCTCGTCAATAGTGCCCAGACAATCCCGATCAGGCAAAAAATGGCTAAAAGTTCATCCTGGCTATCAGCCAAAGGCAAGGAGAAAAGTTGGTTCAAACAGGCAAAGCAGGCCATTTGCCAGGTCAAATAAACCGTGACCAGGTTCTGCCGGCGCAGGCGAACTACCATATTAGCGCTTAAGGACGTACTTGCGGTATCGCCGGCTCCAGATGAAGGTCCAATAAGCCAGCTTCACCCGGGCCTCCCCAGCTAGGCTGAAGCCGTTATAGCGCTTGATCTCTCCCATGGTCACGTTGAAGCCAGGTTCTTTAGCGTAAAAGCCATCCTTGCCGATAAAGTAGGAATCAGTCTGGTAAAAGTTCTGCCGCATCTGCCGCTTGGGGAAATGCAGATAGGCCAGCTCTTCATAGTTCATCTTCCCGCCGGCAAAGTAGGCCCGGTACACCCGGCCTTTTTCATAAAAGAAGAGCTGGTAAAAATTATTGAGCCGTTTTTTCTCCCGCCTCGACAAATATGACGTAGTTCTTTTCATCTGTTCGCGCCAGGAATAAATATCCGCGAAATCCCGCTTCAGGCAGCACTTGGCGCCTAGCCTGGCAAACTTCTTCTGGATTCCTTCCACCTCATCAAAGACGCAGGGCAGGTCCGTCTGGAAAACTTGCCGGTAGTTCAGCCCGCCCTTGGCCACGAAGCGGAGGTTGTTGGTCAAGGTATTGCGAAAGACCGTCAGATGCCCGTGCTGGTAAACCTTGTCGTACTTTTCCAGCAATTTTTCTGGCAAAAACTTCTCCAAATCCCCCATGACTTGATCTAAGTCGCAGTGGCCCCAATAGCGGTAGTCCTTCAGCCAGTCAGACAAGAGCCAGCCAAAGGCCGGCCGGTAGTCGCAAATTTTGTAAGGGGCATGCAGGCGGATGGCAAAGCCCAGCTTCTTTTGAAATTTCTCCCGCAAATCCGCTAAGGTCAAATACTTGACCTGAAGATTGGCCGGGGGATTTTTAACCAGCTGGTCAGTCGCCAAAATAAAGTCAATCGTTGGATTCGCCTTAACCGACCTAAAGAATAAGTCCGCATAAGCCGGCAGGGGGCCAAAGTAACAAATTACCAGGGCCAGTTTCTTGCTTTTAGCCATTTTTACCTCCTTGCGCCACAACTTTGGCAAAATAAGTTCCCTTTCGCAAAAACATCCCCGGCGGGAACTTGTAAGACAGCTTGTGGATACTGCTTTGAGCCTTAATCGCCTGCCAAAAATCCGGATCATATTTCTCAAACAAGCGCTGGCCCAAGAGGTGGGGAGCTCCGCTGTCTACCGGCAGAACTGACGCCCAATCTTTGGGACAGGCCTCGGCCGCCAGCTGGAAAAAGATGTGGAAAATATAGTAGTCAAGCAACTTGTCATGCTCTTCCCAGTAGGCATAGAGCAGGTCCCGAGTAATCAACAGCAGTCTGTTTCTTTTCGGCGAAGCCAGGAGCCAGTTGGACATGGGGATGGCTTGGCCGTCCCGGCCCGGCTTGACAATTTGGTAGGCGAAAAGGCGGTTTTGGAAGAGGTAATCTGGCAGATCCCCACTGTAAAAAACAGTCGCATCAGTCCAAATTCCCCCGTAATTGATCAAGAGCTCCAGCCGGATCAAGTCAGCCAAATGGGCGCCTGTTATGATTCCGCGCTTAATTTTCGCCTGGATTTCCGGCGGAAAAAACACATAGTCCCGGTAGTTGTCAGCCGTGATCAAGGTAACCTTCCCCTTCCCCGCGTAAGCCGCCAAAGCCGATCTGTAGCAGTTTCTGACAACTGGCGGAGCCGCTGATAAGCCTTGCAGCCAACAAAACCAGATATAGGGCTGGTCTTCTTTTACTTCTTCCTTGTCTTCTCCACCATGCAGCTTAACTAAATGATCAAGCTCTTTCTTATAGCGTTTGGCCAACTTCTCCTTGACCCGGTACTGGGCACTGAGGCGGAGAATCTCCAGGGCCTTTTCCTTAGTCCCTAAGAGTAGTATTTGGCCAGCGGCCAAGGGGAGGTTGCCGGATGCGGCGTACTGACGGATTAGGTCCCAGCCCCCCTGCTTTTGAATGAGCTTGCGCAAATCACGTGTTTTCATTGGTCATCTCCTTTGCGTGAAATTTTGTAAGCAATAAATTAGCATACAAGTGCAAACCTGTACAAGGGTCATTCCCAGCCTTACGACTCTCACGCTTATTTTTTTAATATTTTGTGAAAAAAATTTCCCGTCAATTCCCGCCCTTCTCCTAATAGGAATAAATTGATTTTTCAGAAATATAGCGGACTTTTTTGCACGAGTGGGAAAGAATTTCTTAAGCTTTTCAGACTTGACGGGCCATATTTTAGCCTGTTAAATTATTTGACTACAAACCCTAAACACAAATCTTGAAGGAGGAAAACATGCGAAAACTCACACTTAACGAGATCCAAGCAGTCGAACTGGAGAATCTCAAGATAATCGACCGGATTTGCCAAGAGCAGGGCCTGACCTACTACCTGGCCTATGGAACCCTCTTAGGCGCCGTTCGCCACCAGGACTTCATTCCTTGGGACGATGACACCGACATCTGGATGCCCCGGCGGGACTATGAGGCCTTCATCGCCTACTGCGAGCACGCTCTTCCTACTCCTTACCGGATCGTCAACCGGGAGAACACCCCTGGCTATCCCTATGGCCTGGCCCGCTTTAGCAACCAGGACTATGAGTTCGTCTCAACCAAGCCAAGCGAGCAATTCCCCGCGGGCGTCTTCACCGACATCTACCCCTTGGACGAAAACGGTTCTTCCTATCCGGTTGCCCGTCAGCTCTACCACCGCTGCAAGCTGGTCAACATGGCCTACTATGCCTACGCGGCCAATTGGCCCCAGAACTGCTTGACCCGATCCGTCCACCGCCTCTACCAAGGGCTGGTCGACTGGGTTTGGGGGGAGAACTTTGCCCAAGCAGTTGATGAGAAAATCCAGCAGATTATTTTGGCCAAAACAAAAGACGGGGCGCAAAAAGTTGGCGTCCCCGCTTGGCCGATGCTGGCCCCCACCTGCTGGACAAAAAATGCTTTGGGGAAGGCAAGTATGTGCCCTTTGCCGGTTCCTTTTTCCGCATCCCAGTCAAGCCGGAACCTATCCTGCAGGAATATTACGGAAACTACCAGGAATTGCCTCCGGCTACGGACCGCCAGCCCCACCACGACTATAAGATTTATCCTCAATAGCCTTTTAACTATAAGCAAAATTTTGCTTTCGATTAAAAGATATCATTTTATCTTATCCATCAGCCATGCTAAGCTGTTAGGACAAGATATATCACGAGTTTTTTTAGAAAAAGAAGGTGACCACATGTCCTACTTAAGTCAGCGGGCAGTCATGACGATTGCCATCTTTTTCCAAGCTGACCCTGATGAACTGAATTTCGTGCCTTTAACTAAAGGCATGACCAACTACTCCTTCCGCCTAGACTATGACGGAAAAAGCTACCACTTTAGACAGCCCAGGCCAAAGCACCAAATCATCGACCGGGTCCAAGAAGCAGCGGTCTACCAGGCCATCCAGCCCTACAATTTCTGCGACTCTCCCCTTTACCTGGATCCAGAAACGGGCTTCAAGCTCAGCCCCTTCTTGCCAAAGGCCCGGCCCTGCGACCCAAGGAAAAAGCAGGACTTAATCAGCTGGACCAAGCAGATTAAGCGCCTGCACCAGGCAAGGATCGAAGTTCCGCATAATTTCGATCTTTTTGCCCAGATCAACCATTACGAAAAGTTGCGGGGAACCCGGCCGTCGCTTTTTCCAGACTACCAAGAGACTAAAGCGAAGGTTTTCAGCTTAAAGCCATACCTGGACACGGTGCCAAAAGAGCTCTGCCTGACCCACCTGGATCCGGTGGCCGACAAACCAAGAAGGCGGGCAAAGCAAGCTGCAATTAACCGATTGGGAATACGCGGGGATGCAGGACCCCCACGTGGATTTGACCATGTTCGTCATCTACGCCGGCTATGAAAAAGCCGAACTTGATCAGCTGCTGGATTTATATTTTGGCCAAAAGTGCCCGGAAGATATCAAGACCAAGATCTACTGCTACATGGCCATCTGCGGCCTGCTCTGGTCGACCTGGTGCGAGGCCTTCCAGCCTGAGCAAGCTTTAGCCCCTTATGGGCGCAGGCAGTACCGCTATGCCAAAGAGTACGCGGCAAGAGCTTTGAAAAGAAGGGGGGTGGCCTGATGACAAGAGCCGATAACGCGGTAATCTTGGCCGGAGGGGCCGGGGCCCGTTTTGCTCCCTTGTCTTATGAAAAGCCCAAGGGCCTGATCGAGGTCAAGGGAGAAGTCATGCTTGAGCGGCAAATCCGCCAGCTTAAAGCAGCCGGGCTTGGCCAAATCTACATCGTCACCGGCTACAAGAAAGAGCAGTTTTACTACTTAAAGGGCAAGTACGGGGTAAGCCTGATCGACAATCCCGCCTATGCCCGGCAAAACAGTGCAGCCAGTCTCTGGCTGGCCCGGAAGGTAATCAAAAACAGCTTCATCTGCTCGGCTGATAATTATTTTTTGACCAACCCTTTTCGCCTGGGCCTGGAAAAAGCGGGCAGCTACTACGCCGGTCAGTACAGCCAGGGCGAAACTGCGGAATGGGGCATCTCGACAGACCAAGACGGCTACATTAAGCAGGTGACCACTTTTGCCAAAAATTCCTGGTACATGCTGGGCCATGCCTTTTGGAGCGAGGACTTTTCCCGGAAATTTTTCCAAATTATGGCCCAAAAGCGAGAAGCGATAGCCGGCAAGTTCTGGGAAGAGATTCTAGCCGAAAATTTAGGCCAGCTCAAGATGCGCCTGGCCAGGTTCCCGGCCGGCTATATCAAGGAATTCGACAGTCTGGAGGAATTGCGGAACTTTGACCACTCCTATCAAAAGGACTCCCGGTCCCATATCCTCAAAAAGTGCGCCCATTTCTTAGCTACCGAAGAAGAGCGCATCGACAAGATCAAGCCTATCAAAGGCCGGAGCAATGAGGCAATTGGCTTTCACTTCCGCCATAACGGACGACTGTACTGCTACCTCTACCAGCTAGGCCGGGTCATCCGCTGCCAGCGGCTGGGTCATCCTTATTAAATAGGAAGGAAGGCGATTATGTTAGCGGGAATTATGGCTGGCATCACTTGGGCGGCGGCAACCCTGCTCTTAAGCAGGGCGGTGACTGTCCCCCTTTTCAACCGGGACCTGGAGGCTGCCTTTTTAGCCCCCTTTGTCTGCGCTTTTTTCCACGACTCCCTCTCCTGCTTCTGGCTGTGGGGGCAAAGGCTAGTGGCAGGGCAGGCTTCTACCTGGAAAAAGTGGCGCAAGGACTATTGGTGGATTGTGTTAGCCGCGGCGGTGGGCGGTCCAGTCGGGATGAGCGGCTATGTTTTAGCCGTCAAGTTCATGGGACCAGCCCTTGGGGCCGTGGCCTGCGCCATCTTCCCAGCCGTCGGGGCCGTCTTGGCCTACTTGATCTTGGGTGAGAAATTGTCGCTCTTTCGCTGGCTCTGCCTTTTGGCAAGTTTGGCCGGAGTTTATGGCTTGAGTTACAGCGGGCAGCTGACAGGCGACAAGCTGATCTTAGGCCTGGCCTGCGCGATCATGTGCGCCGGCGGCTGGGGCTTGGAAGCAGTGATTTTGGCCAAGTCCTTTAAGGGCGGGATCAAGACCAGGCAGGCCCTGCAGATCAGGCAGACCGCGGCAGCGGCTGTTTCGGGGATGCTGTTGGTTACAGCTTTGCAGGCAGGCGGCTTTTTAGGCGAGATAGTCACTAAGGGGCCAAGCAAGCTGGGCCTGTTACTTGTCGGCGCCAGCGGACTGGCCACGGCTTCTTACTTCTGTTACTACAAGGCTATTGAGCAAGTGGGTCCCAGCAAGGCGATGGCCTTGAACGTGACCTACGCGGCCTGGGCCTTTCTCTTTACAGTCCTGGCGGGTGGCTGGGACCTGGTCAACTGGCAGACCATCTTTTTTGCCTGCCTGGTTTTTGCCGGCAGTATTTTGACGGCGGCGGACTGGCGGGCTTTGTTTAAGCGAGGTGATAACTGATGGAAAAAATCAATTACCAAAAAGTAAGAGGGAACCCGGTCTACCGGGCAAGCAGCCGGGTGCTGGATTTGGGCCTGAGCAGCCTGGGATTAGCCCTCTTCTCTCCCCTCTTTTTATATTTGGCAGTAAAAATAAAATTAGAAGACGGCGGGCCCATTTTTTACTCGCAGACCCGGCTGGGCCAAGGGGGGTGGACTTTTAAAATCTGGAAGTTCCGCTCCATGATCGAGGGGGCGGACCAAATGAAGAAAGATTTACTGGAGAAAAATGAGATTGCGGGTGCCATGTTTAAGATCAAAGACGACCCCCGGATAACCAAGATTGGGAAGATGATTCGGCGCTACAGCCTGGATGAACTGCCCCAGCTGGTCAATGTGCTGAGGGGCGAGATGGCCTTGATTGGGCCCAGGCCACCCCTACCGGAAGAAGCCAGGCAGTACAGCGACTATGATTGGCAGAGATTATTGGTCAAGCCGGGCTGCTCGGGCCTTTGGCAGGTGGAGTGCCGGAACGATGGAGATTTTGACCAGATGGTGCAATTAGATATCAAGTATATCAACCAGCGGTCCCTGTGGCTAGATTTGCGGTTGATGGTTAAAACGATTGGCCTGATCTTTAGGCCAACTGGGATGTAAGGAGGAATTTTTCTGAAAGAGAGACACGTATTCATTATCGGTTCCAAAGGGCTAGCTTCTTACGGGGGCTATGAAAGCTTTGTCCAGCAGCTCTTGAACCAGCACGCGAATCATGAAAAGATCCAATACCATGTAGCTTGCAAGGAAAACGGGGATGGCGCCATGGAAGGCGGCGGGATCCGCTTCAAGTACCGGGGGGCAAATTGTTTTAAGATCCGGGTACCGGAAAAGCTGGGCCCAGCTCAGGCGATCTATTATGACCTGGCAGCCCTCCGCTATGGAATTGCTTATTGTAAACGGCATAATTTGGCGGCGCCAATTTTTTACATCTTGGCCTGCCGGATTGGACCATTTATGAAGACATACGTCAGGCAGATCCACCGCTTAGGCGGACAGGTCTTCATTAACCCGGACGGACATGAATGGCGGCGAGGCAAGTGGCCTTGGCCAGTCCGCAAGTACTGGCAGGTATCAGAAAGGCTGATGGTTAAGCATAGCGACCAGGTCATCTGCGATTCAATTGAGATTGAGCGCTATATTTTAAGAAATTACGGCAAGTACCGGCCAGAGACTGCCTTTATTGCTTACGGCAGTCAGCTGGCGGCGAGTCCCTTAGACGACAGCGACCAGCTTTTTACTGACTGGCTGCAGGAGAAAAAATTACAGGTTAAGAACTACCACTTGATCGTGGGCCGATTTGTGCCGGAAAATAATTTTGAGACGATGATTAGGGAATTTATGGCCAGCAAGAGCCGAAAGGATTTGGCCATTATCACCACGGCCAACGAGCGCTTTTTGGCAAAACTGGAGGAAAAATTGCACTTTAAGGCAGATCCCCGGATCAAATTCGTGGGTACGGTTTATAACCAAGACTTGCTCAAAAAGATCCGGGAGAACGCCTACGCCTACCTGCATGGGCACTCAGTTGGCGGAACCAATCCGTCACTTCTGGAGAGTCTCAGCAGCACCAAGCTGAACCTGCTTTACGACGTCGGCTTCAATCAAGAAGTCGCCAGGCAGGCTGGTCTTTACTGGACCAAGGAGCCAGGGAGTTTGCGGCGGTTAATCGAAAAGGTTGAATCCTTCAGCCAGCAGGCAGTCGAAGACTTTGGCAAAGCAGCTCAAAGACGGGTCGCCCAGGCCTACAGCTGGCCCGCGATCGCCGGGGAATATGAGGAATTGTGGCTGAAATAGACGAAGACCCGCATCCGTGATTGGGTGCGGGTCTTACTGATGCTATTTAGTGTAAGGCATATCGTTTACTAGGAATTAAAGCCCATAAAAAATAAAAGTTCTCCGCTCTGTTAGAAGTGAAGTCTAACAGTTACAGAGAACTTTTTTCTATGCTATTTAATTCTGTACCCGGCTGGTACCATCGCTGTAGTTCAAAACAACACCGGGCTGGACGTTAAAAACATAGACGTTATAGGAAACCGCGTTGCTGCCAACAGACTTGGCCTCCATTTGAACGCCGCGGGCCAGAAGCTCATCGCCTTTAAAGATTGGCTTAACCCGGTAGCGGACGTAGTTGCTTGAAGATTCCTTCAAATAGTCAGCTACTTCATTTTCGTATGGCAGCATCCCCGATACGTTCATTTCTTCCGTACCAGTAATTAGGTTCTTCGGGTTGTTATTCTGTCCAGTCAGCTGGTAGCCGATCAAGTGACTCCGGTTATAGAGCCAGCCGCTGGAAATCCGCTTGTTGTGCCAGCCAGTTGGATCCCAGTGCAGAGGTTCTCTTTTAGCAGTCGGCATTAGGGACTGATTCAGCATTGCATTGGCCGTAGTCGCCCGGTTCAAGCTGTCCAGATTGCCGTAGGTTTGCCAGGCACCGCGGCTGGTTGACAGGTCACTTTGGCTGAAGTCTGGTTGGTTGTTATTTACTTCAGTAGACAGTTGTCCGCTATAAGTCAGGGATGCCAGATCAGTTTGCTTTGACTTAGCAGAAGCCGTTTCTTTCGTGGACGTAGTCTGGCTGGTCTTACTACCCGGCTTTTTGGCCAGCTTTTCCTTAGCTTCCTCAGTCTTATCCTTAATAAGATCAGTCTCATCTTTTAAAGTAAGATTATCGGACTCGTAGTCTTCGATTTTATCTTTATACTTATTGACCCGCTTGGTCTTAACAGTAATCTTTGGATAATTCTGGGAATCAACCGGCTTGGTAGATGTCACGGCAAAAAGCAGAGCAACCGCGCCAGCAGCAAAAATCATTCTTTTCTTTTTCATTATCTCTTAGCCCTCCGGTAACCTGCTCTCTGCGCTTCTTCTTCACTGTTGAAGTAGACAGCGTTTGACGAATTCATACGGTAGCCGGCCTGGCCAGGGACATGATAAATTTTTGAGTTGACATTACCAACAATTTTCTGAGAGTCAGCCGTGTTCATATCACCGCGCTGGTCACTTGAAGTATCAGCTGAGTCATCAGTGTTTGAATCTCTGGCACTTGATGCGGCAGCAGCTTGCTTTTCCGCGGCTTTACGGGCAGCTTCAGCCTCCTTCTTAGCTTCAGCTGCCTGCTTTTCCTGTTCCCGCTTAGCCTTTGCGGCTGCTTCTTTTTCTGCCTTTTCCTGGGCTTCCAGCTTCTTAACCTTCTTAGCCAGAGGCGCGTAGGCCAACAAGGCGGCCTTTTTGGCAGAAGTCAGCGCAGCATTCTTTTCTTTTACCCGTTGGTATTCCTTAGCGCCAGTATACTTAACCACGACTTTGGTCCGCGGACCGTATTCTTCCGCTGCTACGCTGCCAACACCGACAGTCACAAAAGAAAGGGCCAGCAAGAACCAGGCGGTTGCCTTTTGTACCTTTAACTTGTGTTCTTTTTTACTGTAGGCAAAATACATCAGAACAAAAGCGGCAATAAAGAGGCATCCGCCTACACTTGAAATTTCTAACGGCAGATAGCTCATCATAACGCCTAGCAGGGACAAAAAGGCAAAGCTGCCCCACCCTCTAACTGAATAGTAATCTTTATCAGCCTTACCAGATTTTTTCTTACGATAGCTGATCGTCGCCATAGCAGCAGATGCTACTAGCAATATGGGCCATAATACGGCCATAAATATCCTCATCTCTTCCTCCTCAAAAAACACACGATTAAACAGCTAAGTGCCGAAGCTCCCACTTAGACACTCAGACTTTACATTATAGCACGCATGTAAAGAGAAAAAGACTCCTTGTAGAAAGAACGAGTAGTTGGTTCAGAAAAAGTGCATAAAAAAAGAGCGCCTATTAAGCGCCCCAACCGGTTCGGCACAAGTAATCAGCTGGTACCATTTCTTGCACATCAGATGTGAACTCCGGTTCATAATCGTGGTATCTATATTGTACTATGTTAAGTGTGCTGCAATCAAGAGGCACATCGAGACTATCAATCTCAAAACTAGGATGTGTGAACGGGGGTGTCTCCCCTATGAACTTTTGGTTCATAATTTTGGCTCAACTCCAACCCCCTATTTTCCTAGTTAAAGGCATAGATCTTCTTGGCCACTTGGTACAAGCGGGTAACTACGCGCCGGCCGCTTGCTGGACCAAATCGATACCATGGACCTCTGCAGCTTGCTGGGCAACAGTCTGGATAACGCTATTGAAGCTGTCAGCAAGATCCCTGACCCGGAGAAGCGGCTAATTGATCTGCGGATCACGCAAAAGGAAAATCTGGTCATCTATAATATCCGCAACTATACTGAAGCCCAGCCTAAACTGGAAAATGGTGCCCTGCCAGAAAGCACCAAGAAAGATACCAGCCGCCCCCACGGCTACGGCCTGAGGAGCATTGAGCAGATCGCCAAGCGTTACAACGCCACCACAAACTTGAGCGTCAAAAACAACTGGTTCTCCCTTACCGTTATGTTTGTGAGCTAGCCTAGAAAGATAAAGTTCTGCTTAGCTGGGCTGCCAGCAGAGATGGCGAAACGGCTTTACATGTGAAACAGGGATGCAATCCGTTATTGGACTGCATCCCTATTTTGTCACCTATCATCAATTTGGCTAAAAAGCTGTTCGTCACTCACGCGACTTTTTCGGCAAAATATTTCATATATATTTTCAATTCTTGACTATCTAAAGTTCTATAAAAAACTGTTTTTTAACTTCTTTGGCAACATTCTCACGAACAATTGGTTTCTCAGCCAGTTTCTTCAGAAGTCCCCCAGAGCATCTTGACAACCAATTCAAGTCAAAGTTGTTGTAATCATATCCATCAACATCTACTAACCATTTACGACATCATGTGTCCAAAAGGCGCACGGCATTGGCTTCATCTCCACTTTACATAGTAAAAGAAAAAGTGTTGAACGACTACTCCGTCGAGTAATCATCCAACACTAGATTAGTATGCTTTGTTTTACATTACTTCTGACTCAAAATCTGGTGGATCCGGTCAGCATCGCGCCAAGGGCCACTGAAGACCAGTTCATCGCCCGGTTCAATCACCGTGGACCCGTGCGGGGAAATCCACTTGTTGCCCCGGCGAATCCGCGAAACAGTGATTTCATCGATGAAGTCCCAGTCCATCAGCATCCGGCCGGTATAGAGCGGATTTTTAACCACAACGTCGTAAAGGGCATTGTTGGTGTCGGTAATGATCCGGTAAACGGCTGGCGACTCGATCAGGGCTCTCAGCATGGCGCCTCTGACGTTGTTAAAGGCAAAAACTTCGATCCCTTCATCCCGCAGTTGGTCGACCACATCGGCCTGGGCCTGGCGCTGGCGGGCAATGACCCGCTTGACCCCGGCCCGCTTGGCCGCTAAGGCAGCTTTATAGTTGATCTCGTCATCGTGGTAGGCGGCAACGAAAATGTCCGTGTCAAAGCCGTCCTCTTTTTCGATGGTAGCAGGACTTGCATCTGGTAAAAGCTGCAGCTGCTTGATCTTGCTCTTATAGGTATTGTAGTTTTCTTCCTTGCATGTCAGCATCTCCACTGAGTACCAGGAATCGTGTAGGTCCTGGAAAACCGTGGTTGTCAGAGTGTTGAGGCCAAGGATCGTAACTTTTTCCTTGATCTTGTCAGCTGGCGTCAATTTAAAGGTCGAGTTAAAGACGATCGGGCAGACGATGCAGACAATAACCGCCGCCAGGATAAAGGCACTGGACTGGGTGCTGGTGATGGCCTTAAGCTTGCGCGCTACCTGCAGGGTTGGCAAGACGATGGTAATGGTCGTTGCCGTTAAAAAGCCGCCCGCAAAGGCATTCCGCTTGTTAAAGTAGCGCATGTAAACCAGGGTAACTGGGGCCTTGGCCAAGAAGAAGCAGATGACCAGGACCGGCAAAAGAGCCAGGGCCTGGGGATTGGCAAAGAGCAGCTTCAAGTTTAGGTTGACCCCAGTCTTGATGAAGAAGATGGGGATAAAGAAGCCGTAGCCAATCGAAGTCAGCTTGTCTTTCGTGGCTTGGCTGGGCTCTAACAGCTTCATGACCATCCCGGCCAAGAAGGCCCCAAGGATGTTTTCGGCCCCCACCTGCTCAGCCACTGTCACCAAGGCAAAAATCAGGAAAAAGGCCAGCCGAATGTCCAGCTGGGTGGTAGCCTTGGTTACTTGGCTAAACCAGTTGTATGGCTGCTTGAACCGTCTCAATAAGAAAATGGCCGCTGCAAAGAGCAAGACGATCAGCCAGAGCTTTTTGGCATCCCCGCCATTGATGGAGGAGTAAATGGTTAAAAGCAAAAGCGGTATTACTTCACCTAAAACCGCGGTTAAGAGCACCGTCTGCCCAATCGGCCGGCTGAGGATTTCCTTTTCCTTTAAGGTGGCAATGACCACGCCCAGGGCCACCGTCATAAAGATGATGGTGGCTAAAGCGACGTCGCTGAAAAGGCCCATCGCCTTCATGATCAAGGCCAGACCCACGGCAAAAACGGCCACTCCGACAAAGGCCAGGCCAGCCACTAAGAGCGGCTTAACCTCCTTGCCGGCTTCCGACTTTCTAGACCGGTTGGTCCGGCTGGGTTTCAGTAAGTCAAAGTCGATTTCCATCCCGGACAGAAACATCAAGATGATAACCCCCAAGTTGGACAAAAAGGTTAGCTGGGAGTTGATGGTAACTAGGTTGAGGGCACTTTGGCCCATGATAATGCCGACAATGATTTCGGCGACCGCGGTTGGCACGGTCGTGACCTTGAAGCGGGCCATGACGATGGGAATCACCAGGGCCAGGAAGGTCGTTAAGAGTAATGACAATCCGTTCATTCAGATCATTCTTCCTAAATTAAGAGTTTTATCTATTATACCAATTATTAAAAGTGAAAAAAGAAAAACGGACTCAGAGTTTCTGAATCCGTTTCTGCTTTGTTTCTGTTGATTTGTTTTTTAACTAAAAGTTGCCAGCCTTCAGGTACAAAGCGGTGTTGCCGCTAAAGCCAATCATGTAGTACTTCTTGCCCTTGATGGTGACAGCTGAGCCGTAGGCCGTAACTCGCGTCCACTTTTTCCGAGTAGCTTCGGTCTTGATCCGGCTGCCAGCAGCTGAGTAGACGTAGGCATTGTGCTTCAAGGTTTTCACCGTGCCATCGATGCTGTCGGCCTTCACGTACTTGTTCGTAGCGTAGCGGTAGAACTTGGTGTTGCCAATGGTTACGGCGCTGCCGTAAACCGTCAGGTAGCTGCCAGCCTTGAACTTAGCAATAGAAGTGACCTTTTGGCCCCGACCGTTGTAAGTGTAAGTATTCCGCATCAGCCGCTTCTTCAGACCGACTTCCCGAACTACAAAGTTGCCAGCCTTCACGTACTTGGCTTCGCCCTTGGCGTTAAAGCCGATCATGTAGTACTTCTTGCCCTTGATCGTCACCTGGCTGCCGTAGGTAGCTTGGCTTGCGCCCTTGATCAGCTTGGCTGAGGTCCAGTCTCTGGTCCCCTTGATCGTGTAGACGTAGGCATTGTGGGTCACCGTCTTGGCGGTTCCATCGATGTTGCCGGCCTTCACGTATTTGTTGTCGCCGTACTTGTAGTACTTGCTATTGCCAATGGTTACGGCGCTGCCGTAAACCGTCAAGTAGCTGCCAGCCTTGATGGCCTTGGTGCTTTGCTTTTGGCCAGCTGAGTTGTAAGTGTAGGAGTTCCGCATTACTTGCTTCTTCACAGCGTTAGCTGCCTGACTGGCTGGCTTTTGGCTAGAAGAACTGGATGAGGAGCTCTTAGAACTAGAGCTGCTTGAGCTAGAACTGGATGAAGAACTCTTAGAACTAGAGCTGGATGAAGAACTCTTAGAACTAGAGCTGGATGAAGAACTCTTAGAACTAGAGCTGGATGAAGAACTCTTTGAGCTTGAGCCAGCTTGCTTGTTGTAGTAGTAAGTAATCAAGCTGTAGAATTTGCTCATGGAGTAGCCCCACTTAGCAAAGTAACCGTCCGGATCCCCGTGGTCAGTCCCGCCCAGGTACTGCGAGACTTCATTGTGGGACCAGATGGTACCTGACCCGTTCTTGTTTGCCCGGGAAGGGGTCAAGTTGTAGCTGTGCAAAAGAGTGGCAATATAGTAGGCATCGTTGGCCACGCTTTGCACGAACTGGGACCGGGTTGAAACTTCACAGAGTTCAATCTGGATATAGCGCTTGTTGGCAATTGGACCTGCCCCCCAAACTCCGTAGTCGGTTGACATCAGCTGGATGGTTTTGGTGTTGTCGACAACCGCGTGGACGTAGGTATAAGCCGTCATCCAGTTGTTGTTGAAGTAGCGGCCTTCATCCCAGGCAGTTGCACCTGGCGTCGCCGTTTCGTGAACGACCACCCCTTCTGGCTTGCCGACCCCTTTGCGGTAGCCAAAGCGGCTGCCGTACTTCTTGCCGTTGGCCACGCTGTTGAACTGGTTGTAAGTCATCCCCGCAGCCTTTAGCAGATCTTTCAGGTATTTGGTCCCGCTATAAGTCTTTTTCTTAGCATCGCTGTTGATCGATGCGCTAGCCGTTTGTGCTTGACCGGCAAAGCCAAAGGTCAAAGCACCCACGGCCAGCATGGATACTAAAAGACGCTTAAATTTCATGTGTTTGCTCTTTCTCTTTTCCTTTTATCCTAAAAATTTAGGCTATCTACTAAAAGTTGCCCTTCTTGACGTATCGGTTTAAGCCAACAACGTAGTAGTACTTGCCCTTGATCTTGACGGTCCCGCCGTAAACGGTGTGCTTAGACCTCTTCAGCCACTTCTTGGCAGTCTTGATTCGCTTGCCTTGACCATTGTAGAGGTAGGCGTTGTGCTTCAGCTTCTTGCTAGTCCCATCAAAGTTGGTAGCCTTGATGAACTGGTTGGCGCTAGCGGCGTTAACCCGGTAGTAGCTGGCGCCGTTGATGGTTACCTTGCCAAAAGTCGTCACGCTGGTGCCGGCCTTAACGGTTTTGGCCTTGGTCCGGCTGCCCTTGCTGTTATAAATAGCAGCGCCATGCATCAGGGTCTTGGCTTGGCCGGTTGCACTGGTTTGAGAGTCAGTTGCCGGATTAGCACTGGTGTTGCCTGATGGCGCTTGAGAAGAGCTGGTCGTCAAGCTATCGCTATTCACCCAGCCTAAACCCTTCAAGTACATGCGCTTAGTGCCATTGTAGTAGGTAAAGGTCTTGGTAACCGTCACGATTTGGCCAGCCGTAATCGTACTCAATTTCGGGGAAACTGAGTGGTCAGTTGGGTACAGGTAGGCTGAGCCAGACTTGACGATCTTGGCCTTGTAAGAGGTCTTAGAAACGACTGGGTCGTACTTGGTCAAGTTGTAAGTTTTGATCAGCCGCTTCAATTTTGATGGGTAGTTAACGTCAGTAGCGTAGCCGGCAGCCTTGATCGCGTCAGCGGCTTTTGATACGCTAGAGGCATTTTCCAGCCAAGTGGCGCTGTAGCGCAGGCCCGTCCCGCCCAAAGTCGTTCGCATCTTCAAGCCATAGTCGTCAAAAGAAGCTTGGTAGCTTGAGTACTTTCTAAAAGCAGCCTTGATGTAATAAGTCTTACCTTTTGAATCCTGTTCAGCCGTCCGAGCGGCGTAAGTCGCCCCGGTCCAGGCTGTACCAGCCTTCATGCCAAAGAAGTTGTAGGCTTGCGTGGACAAAGTTGAGTTGCCCCAGCTGGATTCAAGAGCTGCTTGGGCTAACATCATAGAGGCGTAGACGCCGTACTTCTTAGAAGTCTTTTGCGCCTGCGTCCCCACCTTGCTCAAAAAGGCATCACTAGTTGCGGATGCCTGAACGGTATTATTGGATAAAGACAAGTTGTTGGTCACTGGAACGGCGATTGAGGTCAACATCGCTGCGGTAGCAAGTCCAGTCATGAATCTTCTCTTCATTAATTTCCTCCTAATTTTAACTGCGGTACATCCTATTGTATGATCTTCCGCCCTCCCTTACAATCGAACTCACATTCTGTAAAGGAAAAGTAATATTCACCCGCAAAAAAGCGTTTTATTCACCTTTGCGGCAATAGAATTTAAAGTTAAAAAGCAAAAAGGGCAGCCAGGCCGCCCTTCTTACTTAAAGATACTAGTTTTTGCTTCAGGCACTCACACTTGGTGATGATGCAGCCTAAAAGCTCATTAATGATTACTATCGTCAAACACAGTCGTAACGTTGCGTTCGATATATTTTGCAGACAGCGGTGCATCATAGAGGATTTCCCCTTCCTTGACGAATAGCTTCTCGCCAGCGATGGCACTGGCTGCGGCCTTGACTTGGTCGGCGGTCAGGTTTGGCAAGGCAGAAGTGAAGTTGAGGTTCTTCTTCTTGCCGGCGCTGGACTTGAAGGTTAATTGCAATTCAGTAGTAGTGGTAGTCATTTTTTGCTCCTTATTTGGTAAAAATCTTATCTAGTTTTCGTGTATAGAGTCAGCTTGTCAAAAATTACTTGTTTTCGGCTTCAGCCACGTTCAAGGTCTGCTTTTGGACGAGGCAAAGCTCCGTTAGGTCGTCGCCTTGCAGGGCGCTGATGGCCTTGCCAACCTTAACCAGGCTGTCCGGGGTTGCGTCAAGCTTGACGTCCTTTAAGCTGCGGGTCATTTCCCCGCCCTTGTACTTATCGGCCTTGAAAGTGTATTGAATGTTTTGGCTGGATAACTTGAAATTCATGGTTTGCTCCTTTTTCTTCTAATTTAGCTAATTGGATTCAATCAAATAATCGGATCGGAGATTTCCCTCTCCGGCGGGGGTAAGTCAGGCGCCTTTGTCTTACACTTACACTAACGATTTGAGATGGCAAAGTCGGCCAACTTTTTGCCAATTTTTTTAAAAGTTTTTCGGAGTGCTTATTTCCCAATTCTTAAGCTTCAATTACAAATCTCTCAAGCAAAAGATCTCAGAAAAAAGTTTGGTATAATGAGTACCTAACAGGAGGAAACATCTAATATGAAACGCAAAACCCTATGGTCCATCGTTGCCCTAGTTGCTGCAGTGTTAGTCGGAGGCGGCATCTTCTTTGCCAGCCGCAAGTCAAATTCTACTAACGACAATTCTGCCAGCTACCAGACCTACATGCAGGCCGGCAAGGATGCAGCCCAAGCTAAGAAATACGCTAAAGCCGCTGACCAGTTTGGCCAAGCCTACAACGTAAAAGCTACGAAGACGGCCAAGCACTACCAAGACCAGGCCCAAAACCTGGCTGATTCCGTCAACTTGGCCAAGACCACGACCAAGTATCAAAGTGCAGTTAATCTGGCCCAAAAGGCCCAAAAGCAAACTGGCGGCTATTCTGTAATGACCACTCAAGCCAAGAAGCTGGTCAAGACCTTGAAGGCCGTCTTAGACAACTACCAACACGAGATCAAGCCACTGCTGAAGTCGGCTGCTAGCGACATGACTGATGGCAACTACAGCGATGCCGCTTCGACTTACAGCAAGATCCTGGACCTGCCTTACATCAACGGCGCCTACTACGCTAAGGTGCGCTCTGAGGTCAAGAGCCTGCTGAAAGAAGCTAAGAGCAAGAGCGATGACAGTGATTCATCATCTTCTTCTAGCTCAAAAGACTCATCATCCAGCTCCAAGTCCAGTTCTAAAGACAAAGCAAGTTCTAGCGCTGATTCCAGCTCTAGCTCATCTAACCAAGCTGAAGGCCAAAGCCAAAGCAGCAACGACAAGGTCAACGGGTCAACCGTGACGAGCCGGGATACCCAGCAGATCCGCAACCAATTGGACAACCTTGGCGTTGGGTCTAGCGGCTGGAGTCCGCAAGACTTGATCAACCTCTTCCGCTATGCTTCCAGTCAAGGCCACACCACGATCGACTCCATTACCAAGAGCGACGTTGAAGGCTACTTGAACTCAAGCAAGTAAGGAATTTTTTAGAAAAAATCAATCGTTTTTCAGCGCCAGGTCCCGAGTTTTCGGGGGCTGGTGCTTGCTTTCTGAGCCTAAAGTCGTTAAAATTACTATTGACTTTATGGACTTTTATTGGAAAAAGGAGCTACAACTTTGGCTGAAGAAAAGAAAATCCGCGATAACGAAGACTTGCTCAAGATTGTCATGCCTGAGCCTGAACGCGTAACTATGCCCGCACGCGAAGTTGAAGAACAACCAGCTTACCTGGTAAACTTCGCCAACTTCTACGTTTCTTCTTTTGAAAGAGACGATTTGGAAATCATTTCTGAATTTGACAGCGACCACAACATGGTCAACATCAACCACTACCTGCTGCTCAACCAGCCATTCACTAGAAAGAACCTGGTAAAGCACGTACTCGTTGACCACGCCCACAACTTCCAAGCCATCTTGGACAAGATGACCGAAAAGACCGGCGTTGACCCAGAAGCCATGACCACTTACGAAGACTGGAGCAAGTGGTATGAAGCAGAACGGGCAAAGATCGAAAGCAGTTTATCCTAAAAGACTTGAAAAATTGCTCTAAATATAAGAAAATTACAGTAAAAAGAATGTCTGATGGCATTCTTTTTTTACTTGTTAAATCTAACTACTGTGTGTTGAGATTAACAGTCTAATCAATTACAAGCTTTATTTAAAAGTTTGAGGAGTATTTTTATATCATGGAAGCACAAAACAAACGCAATCGGATGTCCGCTGCGGGCCTCTTGATCGCGATTGGGATTGTCTACGGTGATATCGGGACCAGCCCTCTATACGTTATGAAGTCCGTCATTTCAGGTAATGGCGGGATCAATACCGTTAGCCGGGACCTGATTATCGGGACTATTTCCTTAATTTTATGGACCGTGACCGTCTTGACGACGATTCAAACGGTCGTTATCGCTTTGAAGGCAACCAACCACGGTGAAGGTGGTATCTTTGCCCTTTACGCCTTAATTAGAAAAAAGGCCGCCTGGCTGGTTTGGCCAGCCCTGATCGGGGGCGCGGCCATCTTAGCCGATGGGACTCTAACCCCGGCCGTGACCGTTACGACCGCTATTGAAGGGCTAAAGGGTCTGGAATTTGGCAAGGGCAACGTCCCAGTCAACAACCAGACCACCGTCTTGATCATCACCATCGTCATCTTGCTGGTCCTCTTCTCCATCCAAAGGATGGGGACCAGCATCATCGGGAAGGCTTTTGGACCAGTCATGTTTATCTGGTTCACTTTCTTAGGCCTAATGGGTTTGATCAATATCGGCGGTGACTGGACTATTCTCCAAGCTTTGAACCCATACTATGCGATCAAGCTTTTGTTTAGTCCTTACAACAAGGCTGGCTTTGCCATCTTGGGCTCCATCTTCCTGGCAACGACTGGGGCTGAAGCCCTCTATTCAGACGTTGGCCACGTCGGCAAGGGCAACATCATTGGCTCATGGCCATTCGTCTTTGTCTGCTTGTCCCTCAACTACTTTGGCCAAGGGATCTGGATCCTGCACAACACTGGGATGAAGTCAGCAACTGAAATCAACCCATTCTACGCCATGATTCCAGAAAGCATCCGTCTGGCTTCAATCGTTTTGGCAACCTTAGCCGCCATCATCGCTTCTCAAGCCCTGATCACCGGTTCCTTCACTTTAGTGGCAGAAGCCATCAACTTGAAATTCTTGCCAAGAATGAACATCCTCTACCCATCAGATGAAAGAGGCCAGATCTACATTCCAGCCATCAACAAGATGCTGGGCGCAACCACCATCGCTTTGGTTCTCTTCTTCAGAACCTCCGCTCACATGGAAGCAGCCTATGGTCTGTCCATCACCATCTCCATGCTGACGACGACCATCCTGCTTTACGAATGGCTGGTTCTCAAGCGCGGCCACAACTTGTGGAACACGATTTTTGTCGTCTTCTTCAGCACGATCAACATCCTCTTCATGGGTTCAAGCTTGAGCAAGTTTACCCACGGTGGTTACGTATCACTCTTGATCACCCTCTTGATCGCCGCTGTCATGGTTATTTGGTACTTCGGCAACAAGGTTCGGGACAAGAACGAATCTGTTAATGCTTACGTTCGCTTGGACGAATACACTGACATGCTGACTGACCTCAGCCACGATGACAACTACCCAACTTACGCTGACAACCTGGTTTACATGGCCAAGGTTAAGTACAACAAGTTCATCAAGCGGGAGATCCTTTACTCCATCTTGGACAAGCGGCCAAAGAGAGCGCGGGCTTACTGGTTCGTTTCTGTTAACGTCACTAACGACCCATTTACAGCCGAATACGCGGTCAACACTTTTGGCACCAAGAACGTGATCAACATCCAGCTCTACCTCGGCTTCAAGCGGCAGACAAGCGTTAACGTCTACTTGCGGCAGATCGTTCACGACCTGATCAAGGACAACACCATCGAAGCTCAGCCGCAGGAATACACGACCACTCCAGGCCGGGACGTTGGTGACTTCAAGTTCGTTATCGTTAACGACGTCATCTCGCCATCAACCACCCTGTCCTCTTTCCAAAAGTGGCTGGTTAAGGCCCGGGTACAGCTGCAAAACCTGTCACCAAACCCAGCTCAATGGTTTGGCCTGGAATTTGCCGACACGGTGATTGAACGCGTACCTTTGATCCTGGGTAAGCAGAAGCCGGAAAGAATCAAGCGGGTAGCCCCAATTGACTACAGCAAGACGGCCATCAACCCAGACAAGGTCAAGCTTGTTAGGCAAAAAAACAAGAAAAAGAAGTAACAAAGGCTATTTGACTAAATAGCCAAAAAACAAGAGCAGTCGTTGATGGAGCGGCTGCTTTTGTTTTGCTGTGAAAATGACCTTGCGGTCTAATATTAGTTCTTTTTAACTTCTTAAGCATTTAAAGAAAATGCAAAGAGTTTTTTCATTGAAGTTCACCAAACTGGTCATAAATTGGAAACAAAATCCCGTTATTATATAAGCATAGACAGAAGCAAAGAGCTTCTCCTATAAAATTACTTTTTCTTTTTTCCTCTTTTACACACAACACATTAGACAGACACACAGCAAAAAGGAAGCCAGATCGCTTGATCTGACTTCCTTTTGTTTTACTTTTTGGAAAAAGCCTACCAGATCTTAACCCGCTTGTCCTTTTCCAGGTACATCCCGTCACCTGGCTTGACGTCGAAGGTTTCGTAGAACTCGTCCTGGCATTGAGCTTGGACGTTAGCTCTTAATGGACCTGGCGCGTGGACGTCGATGGACACGATCATCTTAATGGCTGCTTCCAAAGACTTTTGCGCCCAGACTCTTGCCCAGTTGGCGTAGAAGTCCTTCAGGTCTTCCCCTTCTTCCTTGCATGCCGTCATGGCTGCCGTCAAGCCGCCTTGGTCAGCGATGTTTTCTGACACAATCTGCTTGCCGTTCAGGGTGCTTGGACCGTACTTGAGCCCGTCAAAGAGGTCGATTTCGGCTTGGGTCCGCTTGGCGAATTCCTTGTAGTCCTCTTCGGTCCACCAGTTCTTCAGGTTGCCGAATTCGTCGAATTGGGCACCGTTGTTGTCAAAGGCATGAGAAACTTCGTGGGCAATGACTGCACCGATCCCGCCGTAGTTGGCTGCCCGGCTTTGGTCCACACTGTAAAATGGCGCCTGCAAGATGGCCGCAGGGAAGGTGATATCGTTTCTTTGTGGGTCGTAGCAGGCGTTAACCAGGTCCCCTGGCATCAGCCATACCGTCCGGTCAACCGGCTTGGTCAATTTTTCCAAACTGTACTTGAGGCTTGCTTGGCCTGCAGCCTTCAAGTTGGAGTAAAGGCTGCCGCCTTCGCTAGCCGGAGTAACTTCCAAGCGGTTGTAGATTTCTTCAATCTTATCTGGGTAGCCCACCTTCAAGATCAGGGCTTGCAGCTTAACGATCGCCTTGTCCTTGGTTGATTGAGACAGCCAATCGTTTTCCGCAATCCGCTGTTCGTAAACCTTGAGCATACGGTGGATCATCCCTAAAACGTCATCCTTAGCGGCTTGACCAAAGTAGGTTTGACCGTAGTAAACACCGACCACTTCGCTAAAGGTGCCATCAGCCAAACGGAAGGCTTGCTTTTCCCCGTTGGCCAATTCTGGTTGTCCAGTCAAGGCTTGGTGGAATGGGAAGGCAGCTTCACGGAAGGCTTGAGACAAGCTGGAAGCTGCGCCGTTGATGAACTTGACGATCATCCAGCCCTTGATTTCGTCAAAGAGGTCGCCGTTAATCAAACTGTCAGCTTGGTCTAAGTAGCGTGGCTCGGAGTTGATCAAAGTGTCCACGTCTTGGCCCAGGTAATTCTTCAAGAAGCCAGCAATGTCAAAGTGGGTAAACTTAGCCTTGAAGTCGCCGCTAGCAATTGGGTTGTACATGGCTGGGTAGTCGGCCCATTCTTCGCTGGACTTCACGACCTTGGAAAGACGGCCGTCGTAAGCCAGGGCTTGGTCCACGTACTTTTCCGCGTCAGCTTCAGCTACGCCGGCCATGGTCAGCAGCTTGACACTTTGTTCTTTCAAAACGCCCAAAAGCTTTTCGGCATCGTCGCTTTGGTAGGTGGTGGTGTCAGGCAAGAAGACGCTGGGACCGCCAAAGTAGACGATGTTTTGCTTGGTATTTTTCATATCAGCATCAACCGAAACAGCAAAAGGCAGGTCAAAGCCAGCCTTGGCCAAGCCGGCCGCGTTTTGGTTAAATTCGTCCCAAGTCAGGGCTTGTAGCTGCTTCAAGTCGGCTTGGATTGGCGCAGCACCGTCGCTGTTTCGCTTGTCAAAGTCCTTGGCCAGCTTGTAGAGCTCAACGGCCTTGTTCAAGTTAGGCACGTCAGGAATTTCTTTTTTACCATTTGCAAAGGCCGCAAAGTCAGCCATCAAGGTCTTTTCAACATTGTCAGCGATTTGGACAAAGCTGCCCATGCTGGAGCGGTCAGCTGGGATTTCCAGCTTGTCCAGGTATTCGGAGTTAACCGCCAAATACAGGTTGTCTTGTGGGCGGGCGTCCTTGTTTAAAACAGTCGTGTCGCCGGCGCCGCCGCGTACGTTATTTTTCATCTTTTTCTCCTTTAAAAATTAGCAACCAGCTTGGTTGATAGCGCAAGCATTCTTTTCAGCTTGGATCTTGGCCATTTGTTCATCGGCTTCCTTAGGCCAGATTGGTTCAAAGCCGCGTGCTTTTAAGTAGCCTTCCCAGTCAAGGTTGACGCTGCCATCTGCTTCAGTGATGGCGGGAATGCCAGCGTTGCCAGCTTCTCTAGCTTCAGCGAAGGCTGGATTTTGGTCTCTCAAGCGCAGAAATTCTTTAAACTTTGGCATTGATTCGAAAATGTTGACGAATTGGTAGTCGATACCATACTTCTTAAAACTAGCTTCAAACGCGATGCAGTCAGGACAAAGCTTAGTCCCGTAAACTTTGAGCATGAACTTTACCTCCTATATTTTTCACTATTCTTTTATTTTACATTTTTACAAGGGAAAGCGTTATGGAAATGCTTTGCTTTTTAGCTAAAAAGACCAAGCCCACACGGCTTGGTCTTACAACTTATCTAAAATAATGCACCTGGTCCTTCAGCTTAGCCTTGAGCGGAACCAGAGCGATCAAGCACAGAAAAATCCCGCAGCTGGCCACGACAAACATGGTCTTGTAGCCAAATAGGTCAATCAAGGTCCCGCCAAACAGCGGCCCAAAGGCCCGGCCGACCCCGCTGGCCACCAAGGTTAAGCCCTGGTACTTGCCCTTGCTGGAATACGGCGACATGTCGTTGACATAGGCCGGAATCGCCGAAAAGGCGGTCGATTCACCCAAGGTTAGGATGGACATCGACAAGACGAAGCCCGGGTACGTTTTGGCAAAAATCAAGGTCAGCCAGGAAATGGCAAACATGAAAATGCCAAAAAAGATCTGCTGGTAGATCGTCTTAAAAATCCCCGGGAAGCGCGCCAAGATCAGCTGCACGACCACGATGATGCTGGCATTGATGGTCCACAAGGTGGAATACAGGTGGAAAGGAATCCCTAAGCTGACCATGTAAACGGAGAGGTTAGACTCCCAGTTCATGTACATCAACCAGGTTACGCCCAAGGTGATGAAGAAGCCCAGGGTCATGTAGAAATTGGCCTTTGGCATTGGCTCGGCCTTGGTCGGCGCTTGCCCACTCTTTTGCTTCTCTTTTCTTTCAGCATGGTAGGCAATGATTGGCCGGAACTTGGTCAAGGCCACAACCGTCCCGATCAAGAAAAGGCAGCTGGCGATGATAAAGAGCAAGTGGATGGAGTAGTCATAAAGATACCCCACGATCAGGGTCCCGATGACCACGCCCAGGTTCTGGGAGAAGTAGAGGATGTTAAAAATATACCGTCCTGGATACTTTTTCAAGCTGGTAGCGATGGAATTGACCAAGGCCCCATTCCAGCCACCCAAAAAGCCAGTGCAGACCAGCCAGAACCAGTAAATCGGCCAGCCATGGAAGAAGGCCATAGCCAGTAAGACTAGGGCGTCCAGACCCATCCCCCCGACAATCAAGGGATAGGGGTTGAACTTGTCAAACAAGCGCCCGCTAATCGTGGACCCCACCATGTTGGCTGCACAGTTGCAAAAAAGAACGATCCCGATCACCGACAGGCTGATCCCCAGCCTTTTATTCAGATAAACCGAAGTCAAGGGCCAGATAAAGCTGGCTCCAATCCAGGTGGCCAATTCTGCCACCACCAGCCAAGGTAGGCCAATTTCCGGCAAGGTCTGCTGACCATGTTTAGTTTTCACAAAGATCGTCCCCTTTCCTAATTTAATTCATTAACCTGATCACTTTTGCAAAAAGAAAAGCCCATGCAAGGCATGAACTGTTTCTTATCTATTTTATTATAAATCTTTCTTGCTGCCTTTTAAAGACCGGACATAGGTCGCGTCTTGCAAGACTTCCAAAACGCCCAGGTACTTGCCCTCGCTTCTGACCGCGATGTACTGGATGTAGACAAAGCGGCCCCGGATTTCAAACCAAAACTCGTGCTTGTCCTTTTTCCCGGTCCGCAGGTCGTCAACAATCTGCTTGACCTTGGACACGCTCTTGGGCATGTGGATGCTGAAGAGGTTCATCCCCAGGTCATTTTTAGAGTGGGGATAAAAGCCGCAATTGCCGCCAAAGAAGCGGATGGTGTCGGTATCGTCGACAAAGGCGATGTCAAACGGCATCACGCTGAACATGGCCCGGAGCTGGTCGACCCGCAGCCGCCCTTCCGCGAAGTCGACAAAGAGACTAGACAGCTGATTATCTTTTTCCCCATTTGCCTTTTCTCCTTCAGCCACGGCAACCTGCCGATCATAGTTTTCCTTTTCATTGCCGCCCAGGTTTTGGGCAAAAAGGTCCACCTGCGCATTCCACTTGGCGATGGTTTCGGGATTTTGCTTGAAGTCGGCAATTTCCTTGGCAGCCGGCTTCCAGTTGACCGGCGGGTTGATCAGGCAGTAGCCCACCTGGCCTTCATCTTCTTTCACCGCCTGCCAGTCTAATGGGCTGGCGACATCGGCCAAAAGCGGGATCATGATCGCTTCTTCTTTGAAGATCATCTCCGTCACTTCTTTAGCAGCCTGCTTGATCTTTTGAGCCAACAAGTCTGGATCAGGATTCTCCTTGCCAGCTTCGTCCTTGGCTTCCTTGATCCAGCGGCGGATGTCGTCATCAACGCCCCACATGACCTGGGGCGGCGCCGTAATCCCGTACTTGGTCATCAGGGGAAACATGGAAATTTCTTTTCTGGTGTAGTGCTTGTGGATCTGGCTGAGGTCAGCTAGTTCTTGCCGGATGGCAGCTAATTTTTCCTTTTTCCCAGCTAAAAATTTGTCCAGATCTGGCAAAAGGGCGTCGTTCACCAAGCTGGTCAAAACCAAGTTTTCCTGCTTCAATGTGTGAACCGGATGGCCCGGCTTTTCAAAGGCTGGCAGTTCTTCTTTTTCCCCGATGG
Source organism: Lactobacillus equicursoris DSM 19284 = JCM 14600 = CIP 110162 (assembly GCF_001434815.1). Taxonomy (GTDB): domain Bacteria; phylum Bacillota; class Bacilli; order Lactobacillales; family Lactobacillaceae; genus Lactobacillus; species Lactobacillus equicursoris. The sequence continues at coordinate 12,052 of NZ_AZDU01000006.1, read as the reverse complement.
CTCCCCGGAAAACCTCGGCGTGGACAGTGCAGAGGTTCTGGATTTCCTGGGGGGGAAGACCGCTAGCAATCAAAGCTCGCTCGGCTTCGGTGATTTCTTTGACGGAAACCTCGTCAAAGGCGGTTTGAAACATGCTCTTGGCCTGGTCAAAGTCGCCATCTTCTTGCAAAAAGCGCAAGATCTGCAAAATCTTGTCCTGCCGATCTTTTAGTGACAAAGCCATTAGTCGCTCACCTGATATCCTTTCTCTTCCAGCTTCTGCTTGAATTCAGCTAGGTCAAAGCCCATGGCCTGGCTACCCAATTTCAGGTTCATCACCCGGCCGACCGTGTTCAGCATCCCCGGGATCTTGATCCGGTCAAAGCCGATCGATGCCATGTCGTCAGCAAAGCTTGGATATTTGTCGGCAAAAGTCTTGATCGGGGTGTGGCAGTCGATTTGCTTTACCGTGTCTACGGAATTTTCCACCTTCTCTTGCTTCTTTTGCTCAGTTTCCTCCCCAATCCCCAGTTGCCTTTTGGCACTGTCAGACATCCGGTCAACGCTCCAAACCGGGTACCAGACCAGCTTGATATCAACCTGGTCAATCCCTGGCACTTCTAAGACCGCCTTTTTAATGGCTTGGTCCAAGTAGCCGCTTAAGGGGCAGCCCATCGTCGTCAGGGTCATGGTCACCGTGCAGTGGCCATCATCCAGGTCAATCCCGTAGATCAAGCCCAGGTTGACCACATCGACTAAGAGCTCGGGGTCTTCAACCTCCTGCAATTTTTCCAAAACTTGGTTGGCTAATTCTGCCTGCGTGACTTCCATATACCCTCTTTTCTAGCGAATCAGCTTGTCCCAGAGAACTGGGTGCTGGTCTGGCGTTGCCAGCGACTTTTGCACGTCAATGATCCGCTGGTTGCTGGACCCTCTAAATTGCAGGGTCAAGTCCTTCAGGTTGTCCATGAAGCGGCCATCAACCAGGATGTCGATCTTGTGCAGCATGTCCAGCTTGTCTGGGGTTTCTTTCAGCAATTCTTCCCAGGTATAGCCGGACCAGGACCAGATGTCCTTAGTGTGGCCAAATTCCTTTCTCACCCGGTCAATGATCTTGTTGCAGACCCAAGTATTTAAAAAGGGCTCCCCGCCAAGCAAGGTCAAGCCCTGGACGTAGGACTGACCAATGTCTTCGATGATCTGGTCTTCTAGTTCTTGCGTATAAGGGCGGCCATAGTTAAAGTTTTGCGCGGCCAGGTTGTAGCAGCCTGGGCAGTCAAAAAGGCAGCCGGATACGTAAAGTGAGCACCGCACCCCTTCCCCGTCAACGAAGTTAAAAGGCTTGTAGTCGGCAATCTTGTGCTTAGAGTGCTCTTCTGAGATCCATTCGCCAGGCTTGGGATTTTTAGGCATCCGCTTCATCTTTTTGACCGGGCCCTTGCCCTCAGTTTTTGGCTTATACTGGTTGGCATCGACAAAGACGGTTTCCCCGCCTACGCTGATTCTGATCAGGTTATCGCGGACGTCAGGTCCTTCTTGCTGGTTCTTGTCTTTTTCTGGCATGATTTTTCTCCTCAAAAGCTAACGATTCTGAATAAAAATAGGCAAGGCTCTCACCTTGCCTATTTTACTATCTTGGCTGTTTGATCACAATTTTAGTATTCGCTGTTCTTTTGCTTTTCAGCTGAAGCAGCTTCTTCAACAAGGCCCAAAGTCATGTGCTTTGCCCGGTGAGCAATTTCTTCATGACGGCCATGAACCATTGGCCGCTTCAGTGGGTTGCCCAAGTAGCCGCAAGTTCTCTTGACGCAGTCACAGGTTTCTGGGTTGTGGTTGCCACATTGTGGGCATTCAAAGCCCTTCGCCGTTGACTTGAATTCGCCAGCAAAGCCGCATTCGTAGCACTTGTCGATTGGGGTGTTGGTGCCCAGGTAGCCAACCTTGTCGTAAGCCCAGTCCCAAACTGCTTCCAGGGCTGCTGGGTTTTGCTTCAGGTTCGGGTATTCGCAGTAGTGGATGAAGCCGCCAGCTGCGTAGTATGGGTAGTCCTTTTCAAAATCCAGCTTTTCAAAAGGAGTTGGGTGCTTGCGGACGTCGTAGTGGAAGGAGTTGGTGTAGTAGTCCTTGTCCGTGATGTCCTTGACCTTGCCGAACTTTTCCGTGTCGAGACGGCAGAAGCGGTCAGTCAAGCTTTCGCTTGGCGTAGAGTAAACACTGTAGTGGTAGTGGTTAGGGTCTTCCTTTTCCCACTTAGCGCAGGCGTCGTGCATCTTCTTAACCACTTCCAGGGTGAAGGCCTTAGCTTCTGGGTTCTTTTCCCAGTTTGGACCGTAGAAGACAGTACCAACTTCGTACAGGCCGATGTAGCCAAGAGAAACCGTTGCGCGGCCGTTCTTGAAGAAATCGTTCACGTCGCCATCATCGCCCACGCCCTTGCCAAAGGCACCGTATTCGTACAGAGTCGGTGCGTTGACTGGCTTGGCTTCAGTTACCCGGTGAGCCTTGAATTCAACGGCTTGGCGGCAAAGGGCCAAACGGTCGTTGAAGATTTCCCAGAAGCGGCCCATGTCGCCCTTGCTTTCCATGGCGATTCTTGGCAGGTTCATGGTAACCACGCCCAGGTTCATCCGGCCAGAGTTGACCTCTTGGCCGTTTTCATCCTTCCAGCCTTGGAGGAAGGAACGGCAGCCCATTGGCGCCTTGAAAGAGCCAGTGATATCGATAATCTTGTCGTAGCTCAAAACGTCTGGGTACATTCTCTTGGTTGCACATTCCAAAGCCAGGCGCTTTACGTCGTAGTTAGGGTCGGTTGGGTGCAGGTTCAACCCCTTCTTCAAAGTGAAGACCAGCTTCGGGAAGATGGCAGTACGGTGCTCTCTGCCCAAGCCTTCGATGCGGACCTTCAGAATATCCTTTTGGATTTCCTTTTCAATCCAGCTCGTGCCTAAGCCAAAGCCCAAAGTAGTAAATGGGGTTTGCCCTTGGCTGGAGAACATAGTGTTGATCTCGTATTCAAGACTTTGCATGGCATCGTAGATGTCCTTCTTGGTGCGCTTTTTAGCAAAAGCTTCCACCTTGTCTTCATCATCGATGAATTCGCGAGCTTCTTCCAGGTGCTTTTGGTAGTTCTTTTCGGCAAAAGGAGCCAGAACTTCGTCGCAGCGGTCAAAAGAGCAGCCGCCGTATTGGCTGGAAGCCACGCTGGTGATGATTTGCGCTACTTGGCTAGTGGCCACCCGGATGGAGTTTGGTACTTCCACAAAGGCGTTGCCGATCTTGAAGCCGTGGTTGAGCATGTAGTCAAAGTCGATTAAGCAGCAGTTGGACATTGGTGACAGGGGCGTGTAGTCCAAGTCGTGCCAGTGGATGTCCCCGCGCAGGTGGGCCTTGGCGATGTGCTGCGGCATCAAGGTCAAGCCAACCGTCTTGCCGACCGTCCCGGCAGTCAAATCTCTTTGAGTGGCAAAAACGTCAGAGTCCTTGTTGGCATTTTCGTGAACGATGCTTGGGTCCTTGTCAACCAGCTTGGCCAACCGGCGCTTGGTGTCGGTTTGTTCAGCCCAGAATTCTTCGTCTTCTTGGCGCTTGGCTTCGTATTCCTTGGCTTCGTCCAAAAAGCCCAGTTCGTTCAGGCTTTCCTTGAAGTCCTTGTGGACAGTTGCCGCATCAACCGTGTAGGCTGCAAGCTTGCCATACAGCTTGTCCAAAACGGCTTCCTTGGTTTCTAAGTCAGTCAGGCCCAGTTCGTCCAAGACGATTTCCAACTTGAATTGTTCAAATTTAAAGGAAGCACCATCTCTCTTAATAAACTTCTTTGGTGCGTTGGCAAACTTTAAGTCTGCAGCTTCTGGTGCTGGCTTTAACATGATCATCTACCTCTTATCTTTTTCGTTTCTTGCTTATCCACAATTTTAAGCTTATCTTGTGGATTAAATGTTGATAACCACTATATATGGTTTCCTCTATGGATTAAGCATAGCACAAAATACCAGATCTTGTGGTCTAGACAAAGGGCAAAAAATGACAAGTCGTAAAGACGGATTCAGTGATCACGCCCGCTTAGGCCCGTATAGTTTAAAAAAAAGAATATTTTGTTCGACAAAATATTTTTAACAATTTGAAGCAGATTCAAAATCCTTTGCAAAAGTTCAAAAGCACATAAAAAAGGCCTTGACTCTTCGTCAAGGCCCGCCGATTTTTCCAGACAATGTCCACCGCCACCGCCATGTAGATGCCAACGGTATTAATCATTTCACTTCCTCCCCTCTATAATCGATATTACTAGATATTGTGTTTTAATTTATAATGCTTTGCCAATTAATTCTTTCTTCTTACTTCTATTTTATTTGTCATTTAGCCCTTTGACCACCAAATTTTGGTATAACGCACTAATTTTTAGGTATAAAAAAACTGCCAAAATTATTGGCAGTTTCTTCTCTCTATATAGGACTATATAAGGCTGTTTAGGCTACTTTTTGTCAAAGTATTGACCCTTGTTGACCTGGAAGTAGGTCTTGAAGCGCTTGTAGTAGTTGTGGAACATGTACTTCATCAGGAGCCAGCGCTTGAAGGAAGCATCTTGGTCGTAAAAGACGGTCGTGCCCACTTGGCCAGCCGCAATCAGCTTCATAGCAGTGTCCTTAGCCTCATTTTCTACCGCATATTCCGCAAAAATCTTCTCTGGTACGCCTAGCCAGAGCATGTGGCCACTTTCCAGCTTGTTGCCGTAAACCGTCTCCTGGCCCGCTAATTTGTCTTCTACGTAGTCGTCAATGTACCACTTGGCCAAGTTGTAGCCGTTCAAAGTCACATAGAAGCTGGAGCGGCCTTGGCGCAAGTTGATTTCAAAGAACTTGTATTGACCGTCTCTTGAGTCGTACTTGATGTCGAAGTTGGCCATGCCGACATAGTTGATTTTTTCCAAAAAACTCTGCACGGTCTCATAGAGCTTTTCGTCGTAGTCTGGCAAGATGGCCATATAGTTGCCGATGGATTGCGGGGTTGGGTCTTCCAAAAGCGGGTGACCCAGGCACATCATCTTGACTTGGTGATGCTTATCAACGTAAGCGTTCAGAACTCGCATGTTGGAGTCGTCGCCTGGGATAAAGTCTTGGAGGATCAAGTCTTCTTTGTAGCCGTTAGTGTAGATCTTGCCCACGATATCCTTAAATTCAGCTAAGTCTTTGATGACAAAAGCCTTCTTCCGTCCTTCGAATTGGACATCCAGCCAAGAAACTGGGTCTTCTGGCTTCAAGGCAACTGGGAAGGAAAATGGCACGTCAGCGTAAGACCCATCTTGGTAGTCAGCCATGGTGATGATCTTGGTCTTCGGGTATGGCAGGCCGTATTCTTCACAAACTTCGTAAAAGCCTTCTTTAGAAATCAGCTTTTCCAACATGTCGTAGTTGATGTAAGGAACGATGAAGGTACCTTCTAATTCTGCCTTGTGCTTGGCGAGCAGCTCGGCATAGCCATCCCCGCAGGCAATCAGGATTACTGGTTCTTCGTGGTTTTGGTATTCCTTGATCTTTTCCTGCATCACGTTCATAAAACCAGGGTCTTCGGCAAAACCGGGGTGAACTTCGACATCCACGATCTTGGAATAGCGGGTGGCGGCCAGCTGGCTGGCGGCCCAAGCCTGGACCTTGATGCCATAGGCTTCGTTGAAAGACCGGGCCATGCCATAGACGTTAATGTCGCTGCCCAGCAGAATCGGTGTAAATTTAACCATTGTCTTTGTTTTTTCTCTCTAATCTCTTTTATCTCTACTGCTTTTACTAATTGCTTGAGTTTTTTACAGCAGCTTGCCTTGAGAAATCAGGCTGGCTACTTCTGGTTGGACATGCTGATACTTGCGGACCGTTTCTTCGTAGTCAACGAAGAAGAGCTTGTACCAAACCAGGAAGGTGTAAATCGCCCAGATTTGCCGGCGGTGGGAGCCGTCGCCTTCGTAGTTTTCGTCCAAAAGGTCAATGATCTTCTTTTGGTCAAAGATGTCATTGACGAAGCTTTCGCTGAAGAGCTCCCGAACTTGCTTGTAGAAGCGTTCTTCCTTCAGCCATTGCTTGATTGGGGTTGGGAACCCGAGTTTTGGCCGCTTAGCCCATTCATCTGGCAGGACTTGTTCTGAAGCCTTCCGCAGCGCGTACTTGGTGTCGTACTTGTTGACCAGGTACTTGGTTGGGATGGAGTTGGCCAGTTCGGCAATCTTTTTGTCCAAATAAGGAACGCGGAGTTCCAGGGAGTGGGCCATGGAGATCTTGTCAGCCTTTTGCTCGATGTCGTTCAGCATGAAGTGGTGGAGGTCGATGTACTGCATCTGCTTAACGTTGTCGACGTCCTTGACCTTCTTGAAGTCTTCTTGGTAGATGCCGTTAACCGTCAGCTTGTTGCGGTAGCTTGGCTGCAAGATGGCGTTAGCATCCTTAGAGGTAAAGATGGTTGGGTAGTCCATGTCGTAGATGACAGATTGACCAACGTAGAATTCGCTTGGCTCAGCCAGGTTGGTGTAAAGGTGGACCTTGCCTGGGAAGTTTGGCATCTTCTTGATCTTGTGAGCCAGCTTAACCCGCTTGCCCTTAGGAAGCTTTTTCAGCTTAGAAGTAAAGACCTTGATCACATTGTTGTGGGTGTGCATCCCGTAGTTAACGTATCCGGCAAAAAGCTCGTCGGCCCCTTCCCCGGACAGGGCAACCGTCACGTGCTTGCGGGCAAGCTTGCACAGGTACCACAAAGGAATAATGGATGGGTTGGCATCTGGTTCATCCATGTGGTACTGCATTTCTGGGAAGTCGCGCATGGCTTCTTCTGACTTCACCTTGTCAGCGTAGAAGTGCCAGCCATTGATGTCAGACAAGGCCTTGGCCTTAGAAGCTTCATCGTAGGTGTTGTCGTCAAAGCCGATTGAGAAGACTTCGTCTGGGTCTAAGAGGGCCGTCAAGAAGCTGGAGTCAACCCCTTCACTGAGGAAGGCCCCAACCTTAACGTCGGCATTCCGGTAGAGGTCAACGGTTTCCTTCAAGTCTTCGTTGATCTTCTTGATGGTTTCTTCGAAACTAAGGTTATTTTCCTTGTATTCGGCATCCCAGTATTGGTGGGTGGTCATCTTGCCGTCCTTGTATTCAAACCAGTGGCCTGGCTGGAAGCGGTAGACGCCCTTGAAGAAGGTTTCCTTCAGGTCGTTATACTGGTTCATCAGGTATGGCTTAACGGCTTCGGTGTTCAGTTCCTTTTTAAAATGAGGGAAGGCTAAAAAGCTCTTCAGTTCTGAACCCACCAAGAGGTGACCGTCAACGTCTTGGTAGTACATCGGCTTGATGCCGAAGAAATCGCGGGCACCGTACATGGTTTGGGTGTTGTCATCCCAAATCACGAAGGCAAACATCCCTCTAACCTTCTTCAAGAGGCCGTCCATGCCCCATTCTTCATAGCCGTGCAGGAGGACTTCGGTATCGGCTTTGGTGGTGAAGGTGTGGCCCGCCTTGATCAGGTCTTCTCTTAAAGGCTTGAAGTTGTAGATTTCCCCGTTAAAAATAATGGCCCGGCTGCGGTCTTCGTTATAAATTGGCTGACTGCCCCCGCGCAAGTCGATAATCGACAATCGTCTAAAGCCCAAGGCTACCTTGTCGTTGGTGTACATGCCATCGCTGCTTGGCCCCCGGTGCTTGATGGTTTCCATCATCTTCCCAATGGCTTTTTGCTTGTCATTAATTTCTGGATCGTAAAAGGCGACAATTCCGCACATAGTTTATCTTCCTTAATCTAGTTATTTCCTAAAGTCAACTTCTTATTATAAAACAAGGACTCTAATGTTCAAAGAGTCCTTGTCAATCTTAAACTAAATGAAAAAAATTCTTCTTCTGGTAGCTGCTCCATAGCCAAAAGCCTTGATCCGCCGTCTGGATAAGTCAACATTGACAATGTAGCCAGCGAATTCGTTTTGGTGGTCCATCTTCCGGTTTAGATTTTTATTATACTTGGTGGTCAATTGGTGGCTTGGCCCCATGAGGGCTGAGCAATTGAAAAGGATGTACTGGATCCCGTTGATCCGGTACTGGTCTTCCACGTGCCGGTGGCCGCAGAAATAAGCAATGATCTTGGCGTCTTGCACCTTGGTAAAGTCAAAGTCGTTGCTCAAGCGGAATTCCGGCGGCACATCCTTGCTGGAGTGCATGCGGCCCTTTTCCTTTTGGTTAAAGGCCACTAAAAGCTCATGGAGAGACCGGCCATTATACTTCAAGGCATTGCCGCCCTTGCGGTTGATGGGGTTGGCATGGCTCATGAGGACGATCTGCTTGCCGCTTGACTGCTGCAAGATTTCGATTAATTCCTGCACCTGGTCTTCCCGGATGCCTAGGGTGATTTTCACGTCATACTTCTTTTGACCTTTTTCATCCAAAATATAAGGAATGTCAGACGTATTCAGGCTGATCACCCGGACATGGCCCTTGTCAAACCAGGCAACGCCATGCTGCTTGGAGAGATAGTGCAGCTTTCTTTGCTGATACATCTCCGGCCACATCAGCTTTTCAAACTCCCGCTCCGGGAAGCTGGCCTTCAGGTCATGGTGCTCGTCAAACTTATCGTTTTCGTCATGGTTGCCCTTGATCATCAAGTACGGCACCTTGGATGACTTAAAGGAGTCGCGCAGCTTCATCAGTTCGCTTTCGCTAATGAGGCCAGCGTCAGACCCATCAATCCAGTCGCCCAGGTGGCACTTGAAGTCTAAGATGTCCAGGTCATCCAGATAGGAAAATTCCCGGACGTGCATTAGGCCGTTCCAGCCATAAAAGTCCAGGCTGTCCACGTTTTTAAAGTGGGTGTCGGTGATGACGCCAATATTGACGGAATCGTCGCCTTCTCGCACTTCTTTTTTCACGTCGCGGACAAAGCGGCGCAGGTAGTCTTCCACTACGTAGCGCCGGCCCGTCTTCCGGCTTCGAAAAGCCTTGAACCGCTTTAATTCCGGCACAAATTTCCGGTCATATTCTGCCGCTAGCCCCTCAGTGTCTTCTGGACTCAGAGCTTGGTGCAAAACGCCTTGGTCGTCTTGGTAGACAGTCAAGGTAAATGGCCGGTCATCGGGCGTTGCATCGCGAGCATCGACATGGTACTCCCCTACCGTCAGATACTTCTGCATTGGGTCTAAGAGCTCGCCACCGCCTTTTTCGACAGCATGCAGCTTAGACGCGCCCACTGCTTTATCGATAATTCCCTTAGTATATTTAAAGATGTCCATTTCTACCCAACTTATCCTCAAAGCCTAAAATCAGAAAAAGCCGGCTGCCACCGGCTTGCGATTACAGATTTTCTGCTAATGCATGCGCTGCTAAGCCCAAAGACAATACTGCGTCTTTTGACAAAACGCTGCGGACGTCTTCAGGTGCAATGGCCAGCGTAGCACCAATCACCTTTAAGCCGTAAACCAAAACGTGCATGTCCTCGCGTGCTACGTAGCTGTCATCAGCGTAGGCATTTTCATGGTTGTAAGTGAAGTTGATCTCATCCTTGTCAACGAAGCCGTCAACGTGGTTGGTCAAGATCCGGTCATGCAGGTCACCGAGCTTGCTGCTTAAATTAGTTAAGGCCAAGTAGTGGTCGCTTTCCGTTTCGTAGTATTCATCTTCAGTTCGGTCAAAATACTTGCTGATTGGATCGTTCAATACGCCCAAGTCATCAATTGCTTGGTAAACCCGAGCCGTGTCTAACTTTTCTTCACCGTTAAGAATTTTGTCTTGAGCTGCAGCTAATTCATCAGCCAGCTCCATGGTTGCTAATTTGTCCATGATGTCCTCCTTGCAGTCTTAACCTAATTATAACAAAAACTAGCCCCCCGTTAGCCTTTTTTACTCGGACACGAGCGCTTTTTTTCGCGCATTAAGCGCCCTAACTGCTGGGCATTTCTATCTTATTATAATGCTTATGGGGGCCATTAGGCAAAAAGTGCTTGTTCGGGCTAAAATTAATACAAAATGAGAAAAAGATTGGACGAATTTAATTTTGATGCTATAATGAACTTAGTCTTAATAAGTTCCGCTTTTTACTTATTAACCCAGTAATTTTATTTTTGTGTAATTGTCTAAATAATTGTCTGTGATCTTTTAGGAGGCATTTTTATGAAAAAGCGCGCCTTTTTAGCCAGCAGTACCTTCTTGGCAGCCGCTGCTCTTTTAACCGCATGTTCATCTAATAAATCATCTTCATCCAGCAAGAGTCAAAGCATTTCCTGGATGAATACGGCCGAAATCAACACTTTGGACGCATCTAAAGCCACTGACCAAGCTTCTTACGAACAAATCAACAACATTGAAGAAGGACTGTACTTGCTAGGCAAGAACGCCAAGGTGCAAAATGCCTTAGCCACTAAGACCACGACCTCTAAGGATGGCAAAACTTGGACTTTTACCTTGAGAAAGAATGCCAAATGGTCTAACGGCGATCCCGTTACTGCTCAAGACTTCGTCTATTCTTGGCGCAGAACGGTTGACCCAAAGACAGCTTCAGAATATTCCTATCTGTTTAGCGGCATCACCAACGCCGACCAAATCGTGGCTGGCAAGAAGAAGCCTGCAACTTTAGGTATCAAGGCTGACGGCAAGTACAAACTGACCGTTACCTTGGAAAAGCGGATCCCATACTTCAAGCTTTTGATGGCCTTCCCACTCTTCTTCCCACAAAACCAAAAGTTTATCGAAAAGGCCGGCTCTAAGTACGGTACTTCTTCTAAGTACATGATCTACAATGGTCCATTCGTTCAAAAGGGCTGGACTGGATCAAACCTGTCTTGGAAATTGGTTAAAAACAAGAATTACTGGGACAAGAAGAGCGTTAAACTCGACAACGTGAAGTTCTCCGTTCAAAAGACGCCTGCAACTGACTACAACCTCTACCAAAGCGGCAAGCTGGACGCAGCCTTTTTGGACGCATCAGCAACTCGTTCACTCAAGGGCAAGACCGGCTACACCCAACGGAAGATGTCATCAACCCAATATCTGTCCTACAACTTGAAGAAGCGTAAGGAATTCCAAAACGTTTATCTCCGGCAAGCTATCTCCTTGGCAATCAACCGGAAGGAATTGGTTAAGACCCTGGGCGGCGCTGCTACAACTGCGGATACTTTTGACCCAGACGGCATGACCACGGTTGGCGGCAAGGACTACACGGATACTGTGAGAAACGCCGACACCAAGAAGCACGACACTTACAACGTTGCCTTGGCAAAGCAATTGTACAAAAAGGCTTTGAAGCAATTAGGCAAGAAGTCAATCAGCTTCACTCTCCTTGGCGACGATGACGATACGGCAAAGAAGGCAGCTGAATTCGTTCAAAGTCAACTGGAAACCAACCTGAAAATGGATGTCAGCGTCCAAAGCATCCCTAAGAAGACAAGACTTAACCGGATGATGAGCGGCAACTTCGATGTCGTTTCAACTGGTTGGAATGCCGACTTCTCTGACCCAATCTCCTTCCTTGACTTGCAAGTAACCGGCAACTCTTACAACTATGGCAAGTGGTCCAACAAGACCTACGACAAGTACGTTGCCGCATCTAAGACTACTAGCTCGACTAGTGAACGCTTCAGCGACATGGCCAAGGCAGAACAAGTTTTGCTTGAACAGCAAGGCGTAACGCCACTCTACCACCCAATCGAAGCCTGGATGGTTAAGCCCAACATCAAGGGCGTTATCTACAACGGGGCCGGTGCAAACTACAGCTTCAAGTACGCTTACGTAAAATAGTAATTAGTAGCAAGACAAGCAACCGCCATGGCGGTTGCTTGTTTTTTGTGTGGAGGCGGTGGCGGCCGGGCAGGCCAGTAGGTTTGTGGGCAATTCTTGTGGGCAAGTCGCCCCCAATCTATGTCAACCGGCTGCGATTTTGCCGATTTTTGCCCCCAATCTATGTCAACCAACTCCATTTTTCCTAAAATTCGCCCCCGTTTTATGTCAACCAACTCCATTTTTCCTAAAATCGGCCCCCGTTTTATGTCAACCGACTCTATTTTTCCTAAAATTTGCCCCCGTTTTATGTCAACCGAGCTCTTTTTTCTAAAAATATGCCCCCAATCTATGTC
>NZ_AZDU01000059.1 GCF_001434815.1 Lactobacillus equicursoris DSM 19284 = JCM 14600 = CIP 110162 | reverse complement strand
TAGCCGGTACCGGAAGGTGCCGGTTTTTTGTTGTGTAAATGTATGCTATGCTTTAATTATGGTATGATAAAAGTATTGTTGAAATTATATTTTTATTATGTGTGAGGAAAATACATGAAGAAGATTATTTATAGCATACTTATAGCTGTAACTTTAGGAACAGCTTTTTTCAGTGGATTAACTAATATTACATATGCTAAAGCTGTGAATAAAAATAATACAACTAAGGAGACAAGAAAGCAGTTAGACTCGGCTATTGATAAGTTAGCACAAGCTTTTGAAGATGCATATGATGCCAACAGAGGAATGGACGAAGTTGAATTATCAAAAGGGGTGCTTTCATATGCGACTGGAGAATTAGAATTACCTACAGAGAAGGAGCTACAACTTCAGGCTTTATACGGATCTTCGTTTTTTTCAGCAGAAAAATTTGGAAAATGTCTCCTAAATCAATACGGCATAATTGGAGTGAAAAATACTGCCAAAGCGTTATATAGCCGCCAAATCGAGAAATTGCTACGATCGCATGCCTGGAAAAAAGCATCAGAAGCAATAATTAAAAGAGTTGCTAAACGTTTAGGAAAAAAGGTCGCAAAAAAACTAGCAGAAAAAATAGCAAGCTCATTAGTTCCAGGAATCGGTTGGGCCTCGTTAGGATGGGTAGTTGGAAAATGTGGCATAAAGGCACGATGATTCTCCCTAATGAAAAGACTATTTAAAAAGATCTGTAATAGTTGGCTCGGCGACATGCTAATTATCAATCTTGTTACTATTATAGTAATTACTATTTGGGTACTAGATCAGTCATATAGCTTTTTTCTTTCAGGGGAAGAAACTTTTGAAGAAGCTACTAATAATTTTTGGAAAACTGAGATTATTTTTGTTGGTATTGCACTAATCGTAGTCAACAGTTGTGCGGCAGTTCGAGCGGTTATTAGAAAGCACACTAAAAAATAAACAAAAGAGATATACATTCTATAGGAAAGTATATCTCTTTTACTTATGCAATAATAGTATAGTAACTGCGATAATGATGTATATAATGAATATAAAAGTACACAAGAAGAAAATAAAATTGAATCTAAACGGTTATAATCAATCAACTAGTATTGTGCGCCTTTTCATTCTTATTAAGAAATGATGAATTTTATTATTGACTTTTAATGTTGGCGAGCGTAATATTGGGCTCAAGAATAAGAAGTAGTAGGAAATCTTTTATGAAGAAAAATAAAAAAGTTGTAAATTTAGGTATTGTAAGCATTGCAGCTCTTTTGTTAGTGGCGAATGTACCAGCATTTAAAACTGAGGTTAGTGCGGCTACTACTGAAAATGTAACGTCAAAAGTGCCTGAAATATTGAGTGAATCTACTCAACATAGATTAGACAAATATGTTACGGTAGAAAATAATCAATATGTATTGAATGAAGCGGCAAAGTCTGTAGTCTCAGAAAAGGAATATGAAGCGGCAAAGCAAGTAATTGTGCAAACTAATGCCTCGATAACTAAATCTGGCTCTGTAATTAATAAAGAAACAAAAGAAGCAACAAATGAATTCACTGTATCTGAAAATGGCAGAAAGGTTATTTCTCTTAACAGAGCAAAAGCGAAGAAGAAAAAGTACCATTATGGTGTTAACAAGGTAACATACCATTGGAACTATATTCGGATTTATATGGATAAAAAACTTACGAAGGCTGTCGTATCAGGCGTCATTGGTGGACTGGGAGCACTAGTTGGCGAATATGTAACTGGAGGTGCAGCAACTGTAGCAATAGCAGTGATTACACCTGCTGTGGCATCATATGTTGGGGATAGTATTAAAAGCGGAGTATGGGTTGACTATAATCTCTTTATTAGGCGAGTAAACAGAGTGGGGTGGCAGTAGTTTATGAAAAAATATCGTATACCAATAAATGTAGTAGTATTTACAGTGTTATGTGAATTTTACTCTTTCGTAATATCACCACATGTTTCAAACTTATTTGTAAATATACTACTAAGTGGCCTACTTGGAGGAGCCGTCGGTTACGTATTGTATAAATTGGAGCAATAAAATGGAGTATTGCTATATCACCTTTATTCGATCAGTAAATAGAGTTGGATGGCAATAATCCTATGAAAAAAGTATAGACTGCTTATCTATTTTATCGGCTATATGGCGGTTACTGTGGTCTTTAATCACTTAATTGCTCCGTATATTTCGAGTGCATCCTTAAGAATAATTGTGGCCGGACTCTGTGGTGGAATTATGGCCTATGTAGTTGAGAAAATAACACGGTAGAATAAGAGAAAGTTTAATAAGCTGGAAAAACTGGAAATCAAAAAATTATAGTTGTATACTTGCTTTGTGATTGATGAAAGCGAAGACAATAAGTAAGTGTAAGGAGAAAGAAAATGACGATAGGGGAGGCTTTGGAGTTTGAACGGAAAAAGTTGAATCTGACAGAAAAAGAAATGACTAATGGAATAATTTCAATTGCAAGTTATTCAAGGGTAGAGCGAAATTTACAAGATATTAAAGCAAGAGACTTATTTGCAATATTAGATGCAAACCGTATTTCCATGGTGCAATTCGTACATGATCTTGATATTGATCTTGATGAAAAAGATACTGAAGCTGGTAAATGGCGTTACCACCTTGATTGTGCTTTCTACGAAAACAATATTCAGGATATGGAAATAATTAATCAAGTGATTCAAGAGAAGAGTAAATCAAAAGAATTAAAGCTAAGCGGAAATATAGTTCTTGCTAAATTGAAAAATAACCTTGATTGTTTGTCAACAGTATCCATGGACGAATTGGATGTGCTTTGCGATAGCAATTGGGTGAAAGATCTCAATTTACTAAAGCTTTTTTATGACGTTATGCCCATTCTTTCTATGCCTTATTTAAGCGCAAGGATAAAAGAAATTTTGACTGAATATAGTGGAAGAGAAAAACAAATAGATCCAGAATATCAGTATGTGCTAGGCATGATTTCTATTAGCTATGCTAGAGAGTGTAGTTTTAGAGGAGATTATCGCTTAATGGAAGAAATATTTATTTTTCTAGATAAATTACCAAGAACACCTAAGTTGTTCCTGATTAAGTTGCTAGAAAAGTATTATGTAGCCATCCTACTTCATGACAAGGCAAAGAGCAAACATATCAGTAAAATCTTGAGAAAGCTGGGATATCAAAAAATAGCAACTGATATAGAAGTATAGCGCATATCCAAAAATATTTTCATTTATGTAAAATTAATTCCACATCAATTCTAACGACATATAATTAGTCTAAGAAAAGGATACTATATGTTGTTTGCATGCTGATGTATGAATGTAATTTTGTAGATGGGAAGTAAATCATGAAGATTAATAAGTTGGCTGTGTCCGTATGCATAGCCGTTAGTTGCCTTACTTGTTCGGTAACTAGTGTTAAGGCTGATACTACTCAAAACGAGTTTGAACAAGCTTATGAAGTAGGCAGAAGCAAAGGCATTTTGACAGACCAAAATATGACTAAAGATGAGTTTTTTTCCCTATGTAAGGACTCTGTTTTTCCTTCATATGTAGAATACAGTACAAATCATCCTGGAACTACGTTTGCTGATTATATTGCCGAGGATAATTATGAAGTTCCGCTTCAGAAAGCGACAGATGAGCCTGAAACAGTTAGTGCTACAGGGGATAAAAGCAATGCGTCATCATTGTTTACTAGCTTTTTCTCAACTGTTTCGGCTCGAAAGGGGTATTCAATGAAGGCAGGGGATATCCTAATTTGCTACGGTAGAAATATTACTAGTAAGTATGTTGGACATGCGGCAATTGCATCTTCTAGTAAATACATTATGGAAATGACTGGGCCAGGACATCGAGCAGAGCATACCTCAAAAGCAACATTCTTTAAGCGAAACTCAGGGAATAAAAAGTATGTAGCTGTTTTTAGAATTAAGAATCATCCTAAGTATGCAGATGATGCGGCATCTTATGCCTATCACCATATGTACATCCACGATAATCCTTGGTACTTATTCCCAAGTAGCATGTATCAAAAGTCACCAAGTTATTGCTCGAAATATGTTTATATTGCATATCAAAGAGGAGCAACTTCCAAAGCGTTGTATCCAATTCCTGGTCCAAGTGCTGTAATTTTACCTCATGGTATGTGGCACTGGTTTAAAGATAGCTTTACTCCATCATATGTATATAAGGTGACAAGTTACTAGGAGCATAATCATGATGCTAACACAAAAGAACAAAAACTGGATTTACCGAATCTTACTGATCATCTGGCTGGTCGCACTCGGGCCAACCTATACCTTTGGCTATGCGACTGAAGCAGCGAAATCCGCAGAAGTTTTTCTCTGCTTCAACCTGTTGACCATTTTGATCTTCATTGCCGCCATGGTTTTGATTGGAAATGCTAAGTACCACAAGCTGACCAACCTTTTACTGGTGGCGACTTTGATCATGGCGCTAGCCGAGCTCATCTACAATGGAATGTACGGGAAGTTTTTTGACTACTGGTCCCTAGGCAATATCGTTTTTGCCCTAATTACTTTCTGGCTAGAAAAACAGAACAAGTAAATTGCGAAAAAATAAGCTAGACTTTCGTCTAGCTTATTTTTTGCTTCATTTAACGTTTGTAGCCTTGATGTAGCGACCCTTGTTGATCCGGTAGTAAGTCTTCTTACCGATCTTGCGCTTGCCACCGTAAACAATGACTTGGTTGCCCTTCTTCAAGATGGCAACAGACTTAACCCGCTTGCCCTTGCTGTTGTAAGTCCAGGCGTTGTGGGCCAGCTTCTTGGCAGTCCCGTCAACGTTGCTTACGCGGATGTATTGATTGTTAGCGATCTTGTAGTAGGTATTAGTGCCGATTTTAACCATCCCGCCGATTACGTAAACAGTCTTGTAGGCACTCTTGTAGCTGCGAGTTCTTTTGCCAGCTGACGTGTAAACGTAGGCCTTGGCCATTACCGTCTTCTTGGTCTTGCTTACTGGAGCCTGGCTGGAAGCCTTCTTGGTTGAGCTTGAAGCAGCAGAGCCGCTGATTGACAGCGGAAGCAGGGAGATGTTGCCGTCAACGTTCAGGCCCTTCCAGTTTTCTGTGAACTGCCAAATGATAACGCCGTTCATTGATGGGAAGTAGTGAAAGTTTGCCGTGTCGATTCGGCCGGCGCTAGCGTATGAAGCAACCCAGAGGGAGTTCGGGTACTTGGCAACCACGCTTTTGGTGTTGATGTTGTTATTCAGAAGGTAGGCGCCGGAGTAGAGCAAGGGTTGGTAGCCAGCGGCCTTGACCTTGGCCATGAAAGCCAAAATAGCGGCGGTGTTGGCACTCTTGCTGCCAGTCGTTACGTTGTTGCTGCTTGCTTCCCAGTCCAAAGCCAGGTATGAGCCCTTAGGTACGCTGAAGGCCTTGGCGCTAGCGATGGCGTAGTTGGCTTCAGCCTTGGCCCGGCTGGTGCTGGAGCTGAAGTTGGCGAAGTGGTAGGCCATTGGCAAGAGTTTGTGGGCCTTGGCACTGGCTACTTGAGCCTTAGCGTTCGGGTTGCGGTAGCTGGTCCCTTCGCTGACCTTAACGATAACGAATTGAGCATTAGCTTTGCTGTACTTAGTAGTGCTAGTTGATTGATAGCTGGAAACATCCACGCCGTATGACCGGCTCTTAGCGCTTGTAGTTGAGGCATTAGCGGTGCCGGCGAAGGCCAGAGAAACGGCTAAGGCGGAGATGATTCCAAAGAGTTTTTTTTTTGACATCTGCGATACTCCCATTGAAAGATTTTTGTCGTGAAAAGGCGTATTGCCTTTTCACCATATGATACCTTCTATTATATAGCGGGAATATTACAAAACCTTGACACAAACTTTTCTCTTTTTTAGAAAAAATGTAATATAACTTTCAGTTCCCGGAGTCAGTCTAACTTTTGCCTAAAAGCGCGTCATTTGCTTTACGGGTCAAAGTTAGGTAAAATTGTATCTATTGTTTTGAGTACAGTTATACAGAAAGAGGGCATGGGGATGCAGATTAGAAAAGCAGAAATGGCGGACTTTGACCAAGTCATGGCCATCTTAAAGGACGGTCGAAACCAACTCGCTGAGCGGGGGATTGACCAGTGGCAGGGCGATTACCCTAATCCAGACCACGTTAAAGAGGATATCGAGCATGGCTATGCCTACTTGGCTAAGTCTGAAGATGGCGAAACAGTGGGCACTTTGAGCATTGTTCCTGCACCAGACACAACTTATGACCAGCTGGATGGAGCCTGGCAGGTAGAAACCAACGATTATGTTACTATTCATCGGGTGGCCATTCACTCCGACCACACCGGCCACGGCTACGCTTCTAAGCTCTACCAAGCGGTCATTAGCTACTTCACTAGCGGCTTTAACGACGTGAAGTCCATCAGGGTGGATACCCACGAGGATAATCTGCCAATGCAGCACCTCATTAAAAAGAGTGGTTTTAAGCGCGTGGGTACCTTGCACGGGGTCTACCGGCCAAACGAAACCAGCTACGTTTATGAGTTGGTTACTGGTTAGCAAGTCTAACTAAAAGATAGTATTAACTAATACTTAATTAAAAATAGATGCTTTAAGATTTATGAAGAAAAAGTTCACATTTTAGTCACACTTGTTGAGTATATTACAATTTGTAGCTTGAGGTTGTGGAGAGCCACAAGTTGCAACATCCAAATTTCTTTTATTTTTCTTTCCTCAATGTAGCATTACATTGATTTTATACATACACAACACATTCCTAACCAAAGTCAGTTGTTTCCAGTAAACAGCTGGCTTTCTTTTTGCATGAAAATTAGTATGCTAGTAGTGAATAAATCTAATGTAAAATTATAAGTGTAAATCTTCCATTTTTATTTTAATTTAATCTATAATAGAGCTACTAAAAGCCTGAAGGAGAAGCGTATGAAGTCAGTATTAATCAGTCAAGATCTATCCTGCGTGGGGCAGGTGTCCATGTCGGTGGCGTTGCCCATCTTAGGCGCCAGTGGCCTGACAACCGCAGCCTTGCCGACGGCCCTCTTGTCCACCCACACAGGCGGTTTTGGTGACAATACCTTGTTGGACTTGTCCAGCGAACTGCCAAAAATCTGGCAGCACTGGCAGGCTGAAAGAATCAGCTTTGACGCGGTCTACCTGGGCTATTTAGGCCAAGCAGCCAGCCGGGCATGGGAGAGCGGCCTTAGCGATTTCGCCAAGCAGGGCAAACTGATCCTGCTGGACCCTGCCATGGCCGACCATGGCCGTTTCTACCGCGGTTTTGACGAGAGCTATGTCTTGCAGATGCAGCGGCTAGCCAAGCGGGCGACCATCTTGACGCCAAATATGACCGAAGCCCTGCTTTTGCTGAGCGAAGCACCAGACAGCTCCGTTGATGCCCACCGGGCCTGCGTTTTAACCCAGCGCCTGGCGCAAAAATTTGCCTTATCTAAGGTAGTTTTGACTGGCGTTAACCTGCCAGATAACCGGATTGCCAACTTTGGCTTGACCCGAGGCGGACTAGTCTGGGAGAATGTGCAGGACCGCCTGCCTTACAACTACTTTGGGACGGGCGATCTTTTTGCCAGCGTCTTGCTAGCGGGGCTGATGCATGAATTTGACTTGCAAAAGGCTGCCGACGTGGCAGGGCAGTTCGTGGCTAAGGCCATCCAGGCGACTTCACCCATGCAAGACCAGCGCTTCGGTCCCAACTACGCAGCGGCTCTGCCTTGGCTGCTGGACCAGTTTAATTACTAGTGCATCTATTATAAGGAGGGAAAAGAAGAATGCGCGATGACGAGAATTCATTAAGAGCAATTGTACTGACCGCCTTGTTTGCGGCCATGATTTATGTGGGAGTTTTGCTAAGAATTCCTTTGCCAGCCATTGTCGGCCGGCCCTTCATCCACTTTGGCAACACCTTGACGGCAGTTGCAATATTGCTGTTGGGCTTCCGCAATGGGGCCTTGGCCGGAGTGATTGGCTTAGGCGGCTTTGATCTTTTGAATGGCTACGCTGCGACCAGCTGGTTGACCATGCTGGAAACCTTGGTTGTGGCAATTGTTTTGTTAGCCATCTTCAAGGCTATGAAGTACAATGACAGTACGAAGAACATCATCATCTTGGCGATTGTGGCTGGGGTGACCAAGATCTTTACCTCATACGCAACCACGGTGGTGGAAGCCTTGATGGCGGGTACGGCTTTTGCGCCGGCTTTGACCGCAGCCTTCATGAGCATGCTGGCGACGGTAATCAATTCTTGCTCAACCGCGATCATTACTCCGATCCTGTACTTTGCCTTCAAGAATGGCTTGAACCACGTTTTGAAGAGAGCGCGGTAAGGGAAGATTAAATTAAAAAAAGTAAAAAGGAAGTTCCACGTGGACAATGTCATT
>NZ_AZDU01000058.1 GCF_001434815.1 Lactobacillus equicursoris DSM 19284 = JCM 14600 = CIP 110162 | reverse complement strand
GTGTTCAAATTGATTATACAATCGACCAAAATATTTTTACTAACGTAACAGTTGATGGGTTCGATCGACAGTTCAATACTAATTACCGCGGAAATTATTTCTTATGCAAGGAATTTTTACAAATGAAGCTCAAGGAAGAAAATCCTTCAGGTGAATTGTTGGTAATGACCTCTGAATCAGCAGACCAAGCTTATGATATTCCTTATGGGATGACTAAAGCCGGCTTGAATTCAATGATTCGTGCAATGTCTCGTCGAGTTTATAAGAGTGGCATCAGAGTTAATGGTATTGCTCCGGGTGTGACTCAATCAGACATGACGAAGGAATATGCTGATGTTTCAGATGGTAACATGTACCGTGACTGTGCTTCTGATCGTGTTTTCAAGCCCGAAGAAGTAGCAGAAGTCGCCGGATTCTTGCTGAGTGATGCCGCTAAGTGCATTTCAGGTGATATTATCCACACCAATGGTGGTAATCACATCAAGGCTTTTTGGGATAAGAGCAATGATAGATGAAACCCATTTCAACTAAGTTGTTTGAAAATAGGAGCTAATAATGAGTGAACCGATTCGTGTATTACATATTCTGCAAAGAATGGAAGCTGGTGGCACGCAGGCACTTTTGATGAACAATTATCGAAAAATAGATCGCACCAAAGTCCAGTTTGATTTCTTTGTTGAATATCCTAATAAACAATTTTATGATGATGAAATTGTAAGTTTAGGTGGGAAAGTGTACTACAATTCTGTTCGCCTGGACGGTAAAATAAAAAAGTTTCAAAAGAACTTGGCCAATGTTCTGAAGACAGGTAAATATAAGATTGTGCATGTTCATACTTACAGCATTGGCTATTTTGTTTTGAAGGTTGCCAAAAAGTGTGGTGTTCCAGTTCGGATTGTCCACTCTCACAATAACGAAACTGTGCATGACTCAAAATACTACCTAAAACTATTTATGCAGAAACTCTATCCAATTTATGCCACAGACTTTATGGCATGTTCAACAGATGCAGGTAAGTATTTATTCAAGAATCGGAAGTTCGATGTTTTGAAGAACTCAATCGATTCCAAGAAATTTATCTTTAACCAGGAGGTTCGCAAGAAGGCTCGTCAAGAATTAGGCGTGTCAGATAAATTTGTAGTTGGTCATGTTGGTCGTCTGCACCCACAGAAGAACCATCAATTCTTATTACAGGTCTTTGCTGAAATTAAAAAGAAAAAGCCTAATTCAGTGCTCTTATTAGCCGGTGAAGGCCCGCTCAAGAATGAGATTGTGGACCAAGTAAAGAACTTAGGATTGGAAGATTCAGTTAAGTTTTTAGGCAATCGAAAAGATATCAATCGTCTTGATCAAGCATTTGATGTTTTCATCTTGCCATCACTGTTTGAAGGCTTGGGTATTGTGGCTGTTGAAGCTCAAGCAGCTGGCTTGCCAGTACTATGTTCGACTGGAGTATCTGTGGACGCAAAGATAAGTCCGCTGTTCCACTTTTTATCTCTGGATGAAGCGCCAACTGCTTGGGCAGATAAGGCCATTAAAATTACCCAAGACGATCTTGTACACACGAACATGGAATCTTATGTGGTTAATGCTGGATATGACGTTACTAATACAGCTTGCTGGCTTCAGCAATATTATTTAGATAAGTATCAGCAGGCCACGAAATGAAAAGATGACTTTGTAAAAAATTGCGAGGATGGGAATGAAAAAAATAGCCTTTTTAATTATGAACATGGATAATAAAGGTGGTACTGAGCGGGTGACGTCGATGATTGCAAATGCTTTATCAGATAAGTATCAAACTTTTATTTTTAGCTGTCAGAAAGGCGAGAATCCTTATTTTCACGTTGATAAGCACGTGATTGTTGAGTCTTTGCATGGTGAACAAACGAAAAACACAATTTTGCGTAAAGTTAAGGTGTTTCGAGAACTTCACAGTAAGATAGAAAAATATGATGTTGATGTTGTTGTAGCAGTTGATGTGGCTCTATATTTGTATCTTTATCCTTTGCAACTAACCAAACAATGTAAATGTATTGCTTGGGAACATTTTAATTACTATATTTCTCCTAACAAGATGGTTAAGTTTGGTAGAAAACTTGCTGCTAAACACGCTGATTGCCTAATTGTTTTGGGAAAAAATGATGTAAATAATTATAAGCAAAATCTACCTAGAATCAAAAATATCAAGTATATTTACAATCCTGTAGCTGTATCAACTTCAGGTCAAGCTGATATAGATAGTAAGCGAGTGATGGCTGCAGGGCGTCTAGAGGACCAAAAGGGCTTTGATTTACTTATTGATGCATGGAGTAAAATTGAAAAAGATTGCCCTGAATGGCATCTTGATATTTTTGGTGAAGGATCAAAAAGGGAAGAGCTGGAGCAACAGATTATAGATTTGGGCTTAAACAGCGTATTTATAAAGGGGTATGCTAATAATATTGCTGAAGAATTCAAGAAGTCTTCAGTTTTTGTATTATCATCACGCTATGAGGGGTTTGGCTTGGTCTTAATTGAGGCTCAGGCAAATGGTTTGCCTTGTGTTAGTTTTAATTGTAAAGAGGGGCCAGCTGAGATAATCACGGACAATAAGAATGGTTTCTTGGTTGAAAATGGAAATGTATCTGAATTTGCTAATAAATTGAAGCAAGTTTTAACTGATGATCAATTGCGTGCAAGTTTTGCCCGTCATGCTAAAGATAATTTGGCACGTTTTGATATTTTAAGTATTAAGTCTGAATGGGAAAAAGTAATTGAAAATTTATAGTACTGAAAACAATCGCCAACAAAAAGTTTCGATAATTGTTCCTGTTTATAATGGGGAAAAATATATTAGTAGATGTATTAATTCAATTTCTAATCAGGATTACGATAACTTACAAATTATTGTTGTAGATGACGGATCTACTGATAATACTTTAGCAGTGTTGCAGAAAATCCACGATGACAGAATTCAAATATTTTCGATTAGCAATGGCGGCGTGTCCAGTGCACGTAACTTTGGCTTGAGTAAAGCGACGGGCGATTATGTGATGTTTGCAGATGCTGATGATTGGTTGAATCCTAATGTAATTGGTGCACTTGTTTCCGCTGAACAGAGTTATGGATATGATATGATTTTGGGCAACTATTCACGAAATACGGAATTTTCCAAAATAACAGATAGAATTTCTTTTAAAGAGTTAACGAAAGACGAAGCTTATAGACAAATAATTAATCCCTACGGTTTCTACGGTAGTGTATGGGCAAAAGTTTTTAAGATGGATATTATTAAGAGTAATAATTTGCTTTTTGATAAGAATATCTCTGTCGGTGAAGATTTGCTTTTTGTATATCAATATCTTAATCTTATTAAAACAGTTGGGTATTCTGATGCAGAATTGTACAATTACTGTATTAACAACCACAGCGTATTGCATACTCTGGATGAACAAAAAATAGATCAGCGTTTGGACATTTTAAAGGTCTACGAAATTATATTAAAGCAAAAAAATATAAAGAAGCAGAGTTATTATAATAGATTGGTTGCAATTTATGTGCGTGAATTGACAGATTGGTATTGCTATGCCGTGCATTTTAAGAGAAATGAACTGTCATCTTTATTAAAGACAAAGATTAATAAATATTGGTATACGTTCATACAAGATAATACTTTCACAGTCAAAAATAAGTTTGCTGCATTTTTGAAGTATCATTTTCCTATATTGGCATATAATTTGAAAGGGTAAGGTGGTGTAGTACTGTGGCTAAATCGATAAAAATTAATATTTCGTTTATATACTTTACCTTGCTTACTCTGTACTTTGGTTTTGTTAATACACCATTTCAGTTTTCAAAACAAATTCAAAATGCTTTATTGGGTATAATGGTAGTTATTTTTTTGTTTTGGCTACTTAGACAAAACTATACAGGTAGAGACATTGTGTGGCTGATATTTTTATTTTTATTTGCTGGGATAACAGCATGGAAAACAAATGTGTCCTTACTGATAGATGTTATGTCAGCTATTGTTTTCTCCAGAAGTCAACGTAGTACTATTTTCAAGTTAATCTTTTGGGAGCGAATTGCCATAAATATATTTAGATCAATATTTTCTTTAAATGGTGTAATTCAAAATAAAGTACAGGTTGCTAAGAGTGGTCTATACGTAACAGGATATGGTTTAGGGTTTGATAGCCCCAATAATTTAGCAGTTGAAATTGGAATGCTAATTTTACTTTATGTGTGTATCAAAGAATCATCCATAACCTTTAAAAACATTCTCGTAATCATAATTATTACACTTGCAACGTATAGATTAACATTATCAAGAACTTTTATTGGACTGATGACTGTTGCTATACTTTTATTGATAGGGATCAAGTACTTTGGAAAATTAAAGTCCTTCGTTAATCTTTACAAGTTCGTTGGGGTTATAAGTCTAGCAATTGGTTTTATAATTAGTATCGGAATTCCATATGTAATGAATCTGGGGATCGGTAATCTTGATCAACTATTTGATTTACTTAATCAGTTAACTAGTAACAGATTTCTGCATGCATCTAGAGTGATGCTTCACTATCCTATTACCTTATTTGGTGGCATTGGCGATTTTGATATATTGGATAGCATTTATAAGTATTCTATTGTTGACGATAGTTACATTCACTTGTTATATGGATTCGGCATTGTAGGGACTATCATTTTTGTAATTTTATATACTAGTACTATTATTACACTTATTAGAAACAAGAAGCTTTATTGGGTGATGCCAATAATTATATTTATAATGTGGGGGATGTCTGAGGGGGTTCTATACTCTTTGCACTGGAATTTTTCAATTCTTTTATGGGGAGTTATTCTGCGAAAGAACTATTCAAGTGTAGACGGAAAAAATTTAAAGAAGAAGGGATTAATAAGTCATAATGCAAAAGCTGATTTCAATTATACTACTAGCGTTTAATTCTGAAAAAATCTAGCATTATTTATAGTCAGTAAAAAATCAAACATGTCAAAATTATAAATACTTGATAGTTGATGATGCCTCGACTGGTGTCACCTTGTTTAAAATTAAAGCCGAAGGCGTAGAAAAAGTAGAAGTACTATATGTATTTATATCGCCATGCTTGGTGTTCGAAAATAGATTTGCATGGCGGATTAGATGAAAAGAGATTCTTAAAAATAATAGCGTGGAAGTAAATTATAAATTTCTGTCAGGAAATATTCCTGAAGCTTTGCGGTCTCTCTAGGTCGTGCTTCAATTGCAGAGCTAGTGCCTTGCTTGGTATCGCTCTCAAGATTGTCAATAAATTGCGTTTGAGAGTTGATCTATCTGATCAATACACGATCGTCGACAGTCTGCCTATGCCTTTGTGTCAGCCGATCAGGAACCGCAGAGTTAAAGTCTTTGGGAGCCGTGCCAACATTGGCTATAACTCGACCCAAAAGCTTTACCACTATGGCATTAAAGGTCATTTTGTCGTAGCCCAAGGAAGAGCGCTATGTCTTAGCTGATGAAGGCTACATTGGTACGGCTATATGATACCCTTAGGACAAACGGCTATGTACTTTGAAGGCCTTATTGAAGAAATATGAAAGATGCTAAGTAGCACAACAACAGAACATTGATGGCAACGCATCAGACAATCGAGAGAATGTTCTCTGTACTAAAGTACTACGGAATTGAAAATATACTTACAAGAAGCAGATATGGTTTCCAACAAACTGTTGAGTTAATTGTATTAACTTACAATATCAGCTACATCCTATAGAGATATGGTTTCAGTTTCTTTAACTAGCACCACGCGTACTAATTCAAAATTGTGGCTAAAGTATATATGAAGTAACCCTTTTAGCTTGAGGACGGTGATATAGTTAGTAATATAATCACCTGTTTTTTTAGATTAGATGTAAAAAGAAAAGGAATTTTAGCGTGAAGAATAAATCTTTAGGATTAAACGCATTTCTTAATGGCTTGAGAAGTGTATTAAATATTATTTTTCCAATCATAACCTTTCCATATGTTTCGAGAGTGCTATCCGTTGGAGAAATTGGTAAATATAATTTTTCGAATTCCTTTATTCAATACTTCATTTTAATTGCTGGATTGGGGATAGCAACATATTCTGTACGAGAAGGAGCAAAATTTCGTGGAGACCGTCAGAGGCTAAGTGAGTTTGCTAGCCAGGTTTTTTCAATAAATATAATCTCAACTATTGGGGCATATGTTCTCTTATTTTTTTGTTTACTTCTTTTCAATAAATTACATGCTTATTTAGCAAGTATCTTGATTTTTAGCATTCAGATTATTTTTACAACATTAGGTACTGAGTGGATTTATACTATTTTTGAAGAATATACTTATATTACAATCAGAAGTATAGTCTTCAAAATATTATCAATAATTGCTTTATTTATTTTTGTTAGACATCGAGGAGACTATTTAAATTATGCTGCTATTACTGTCTTTTCAGCAGTTGGATCGAACGTTTTGAATTATCTGCATGCTAAGAAGTTTTGCGACATTAGATTAACTTTACGCATAAATTGGTCAGAGCATATAAAGCCTATTTTGGTGATTTTTGCTTCCTCTATTGCTACAACTATTTATTTGAGTCTAGATACTACTTTGCTTGGGCTAATGAAGACTGATTATGTAGTTGGTATTTATTCAGTATCTACAAAGATGTACAATATTGTGAAAAACTTAATAGCTGCAGTTTTAACTGTAACTATTCCAAGATTTGCATTATTATGGGGAAGAAAAAGAGTACGGGAATTCCGTAATTTACTTTTACAAATATCCGATGTGCTAGCTCTGCTATCTATACCCACTGCAGTTGGCGTTTATATGTTGGCTCCTCAAATTGTTTTACTTTTATCAAGTCAAAAATATATACGAGCTGTTACTTCTTTAAGACTGCTATGTCCAGCACTAGTTTTTTCAATTTTCAGCTGGATATTTGCCAGTTGTGTTTTAATTCCAGCTAAACGTGAAAGTAAAGTTTTGCTTATTACAATTATTTCAGCGTCACTTAACCTGATACTAAATATCATTTTAATTCCTCTTTTTGCTGAAAATGCAGCAGCTTTTACTACCTCACTATCAGAATTTATTTCGATGCTTTTAGACATTTATTTTTGCAGGGATATTCTTAAAGGCATTTACGGGAAAAAGTTTTGGAAAGATGTATTACTATATATCCTATTTTCTATGACAATAATACCTATTTGCTTAGCAGGAAGTGTACTATTTGAATCTACCATTGCAATTATAGTCTTTGATGTGGGTATTTCAGTGATTGAGTATGTGTTGCTTTTAATTGGTGTGAAAAATAGTAACGCAATAGAATTGGTTGATATGGTTATTACTAGGCTTAATGACTAAGAAATACTTTTTGCAGTAATTATATGGAGGATTAAAGTCATGACAGATAAACAACCTAGAGTTTCAATAATCGTTCCAGCATATAATGCAGTTGGTAAAATAGAACGTTGCTTGAGATCAATTCAAAATCAGACATTTAGTGACTTTGAAGTTCTTGTGATTGATGATAAATCACAGGATAATACTGTAGATATAGTCAGATCAATAATTGATGGAGATAAAAGATTTAAGCTGATTTGTTTAAAATCTAACTGTGGTGTTGCTGAAGTTAGAAATTATGGGTTGTCTCACTTTAAGGGAAAATATGTGAGTTTTGTAGATTCTGATGACACTATTCACCCAGATTTTTTAAAGATAATGATAGATTTAGCAGGCAGGGATAATGAGGTGCCGTTGGTTTCTTGCCGTTCATATGATTGTCTAGATTGGAAGCATGTACCTACAAATTGGAAAATTAATGAGGAGGCTAAAGCAGAATATTATCCATTGAATTCTAATTTTGACTATGATAAACATTATTGTGCAACATGCTGGAGTTCGCTTTACCGATCAGATATTGTTAAAAATCTAAAATTTGATAAAACATTGTTTGTTGGTGAGGATACTTTTTTCTGGGCGCAAGCATTAATCGTTGCTCGAGGAGTCAAATTAATTGAACTTCCCTTATATTGTTACGTTCACTATCCTGAAAGTACCCTGCATGGTCAATTTGATGAGAAAAGATATTCTGAAATTATTGCATGGGAAAAAGTAATTGAACTATTTAGCAACAATAATAATGTCGACTTTACAGGAAAGCTGAAAGGCACTGTATATACGGAATATAGTACGAGACTTCATGATAAATACTACTTAGATGTATCGGGAAAATATAGAAAGAAACTGCGACAAAAAGCATTAAGATGTTACACAGTGCTTCTTACAAGCCCGTTGAGTGTAAAAACCAAAGTTGGCCATTTCCTTTTTATAGTGAGCCCTGGCCTTTATAAGCTGAGCGAAAAAGCACTAAATAAATGAAGTGTCCTACAATTGTTAGATGGTAAGTCCCCAATAGCGCGTGATTTATTGTGACCTGTTCAGGAAGAATATACTGTTCTTAACAATTGAATACGGAGG
>NZ_AZDU01000057.1 GCF_001434815.1 Lactobacillus equicursoris DSM 19284 = JCM 14600 = CIP 110162 | reverse complement strand
AAAATGAAGTTGGTTGATATAAAACGGGGGCTAATTTTAGGAAAAAAGAGTTCGGTTGACATAGATTGGGGGCAGATTTTAGGAAAAATGAAGTCGGTTGACATAAGTTGGGGGCAATTTTTAGAAAAAATAGATTTGGTTGACACAAAATGGGGGCGACTCGCCCAAAAAGATGGCAACTAGCCGCCTCAGTTGAGCAGCATCCGCCCGCACACCGCCCCCCAACACTCCAAAACAAAAAGCCCCGAATCCGCTGGATTCGGGGCCGGTACCTAACTGCCTAACTATTTAAAGCTGTTAAACAGGTTGGTGAAGAAGTTGACGATCGCGTCCCACAGCTTTTGCAGGGCGTTGCGATTTTCTTCGGTATTCAATTTTGAGAAGATCCCCTTTGCGTTCTTTTGGATGGCGCTCATGGCTTGACCCGCTTGCTGCTTGAAAGAGGATGAGTTCAAGGCGCCAGAGTCGCGGATCTCGATCAAGACGTTAACGATCTGATTCTTCTGTTCATTGGTGATGACATTGGTCAGATTGTTGTTCTTGATCTGCTGGTTGACGATGGTGATGATTTGGTTCTTAGTGATATTTGAGCCTTCCTTCGCCATCTCCTTCTTGGCCCCAGCCACCGCGTTGTTCAGCTGCGCGTCGCTGTAGCCATCCTTGTTCTTGTTTTCGCTGGTGATCCCGCTCAAAGTCGACAATTCGTCTTGAGCCGCGGTGATCTGCTTTTGGCTTAGTTTTTCCCCGCTCTTGGCGTAGGCCTTGTAAATCCCGGCCAAGGCGCCAGAACCGTCGATGGAGACCGCAGACGTTACGTAGATGTTGGCGTCGGTGATCCCGGCCGTGATGGCTGCGTTCCGGTACTGGTTGGCGGTGATCGTCGTAATGTTGTTTTTACCGTTATAGTTTAAAATTTGCACGTTGATCCCGCTGCCAGAGCTCGTCTTCTCAATGGCGGCACTGGACCAAACGCCGGATGAGGAAGTGAAGTTGTCGCCTGATGGGTTCAAGTAGGTAACCAGGTCACTCCCTGTAACCGTTAAGGTGTTGTAGCTGCTGGAGTCGCTCAAGGCGCCCTTTAAAACGCTCAAAGTTCCCTCTTTTTGGCTGTCAGTCAAAGAGGTCCCCAGGGTAATCACCGGAGTCGTGTCCACGTCGGTTGACGAAGACGCTGCCTGAACCGGCTGGCTGAACGTTAAGCCGGCTGCTAAGGCCAGCAGGGTTAGAAATTTTTTCATTGCAAAAAAATTCTCCTTTTTAAATTCTATCCGCCCCTAATTATACTAAATTTCGTCCGCCCCTTTTTGCCTTTAGAAAAAATTTAACTATTGGTCAAGACCAATTTCCGCAAGCAGGGGGTCTAAAACTTTTTTAGAAGATGATATAATAGAATAAATTGGCTCTGAGAGGAGGAGTAGAGTTGTCTGAAAAAAGTGAGCCCAAGTTAACCGTGATTATGACCGTCTACAACCAAGAGAAGTACCTAGCCCGCGCCCTGGACCACTTGCTCTTGCAGAAAAACCGCGCCTTTAAGCTGGTCATCATTGATGACGGGTCCAGCGACCAGACGCGGGAAATTGCGGCCAGCTATGAACAAGACTTTGCGGATTTTCGCCTGATTGCCAAGAAAAATGAGGGTGTCGCAGCAGCCCGCAACTTAGGTCTGGACTTAGTCGACACGCCT
Organism: Lactobacillus equicursoris DSM 19284 = JCM 14600 = CIP 110162; assembly: GCF_001434815.1. GTDB lineage: Bacteria > Bacillota > Bacilli > Lactobacillales > Lactobacillaceae > Lactobacillus > Lactobacillus equicursoris. The sequence continues at coordinate 7,567 of NZ_AZDU01000057.1, read as the reverse complement.
TACTTCATTTTTCACGATGGGGATGACTGGGTCGATGAAAATTACACTGACTTTTTCATCAAGGGCTTTGAAAACCACCCAGACGACGACCTGATCGCCTGCGGCTACTACGTGGACCAGCCCCAAAAGCCATCCGTGCCGATCGCCAAGCCTGCTAAAGGCGAGCTCTCCCGCCTCCAGGCAACCTTGAAGGTTCTAGGCACCAAGCATTCTCCTCTAAAGGGCTACACCTGGAACAAGTGCTACAAGACCCAGCTGGTAAGACGGCTCAAGGTCCGCTTTAACAATGACCTGGATCTAATGGAAGATCAGGTTTTTAACATCGACTACCTGATGAAAACGCAGGGCTGCTACTATGACTCCGTGCCTCTGTACCACTACTGGCAGCGAGCTGACAGCGCCGTGCACACGCTCAGCTGGGACCACTTCTGCAGCATCGTAGCGGCCAACGTGCTCATGTATACCAGCATTTTTAAGCATTTATGGCAAAAAGCTTCCGCTAAAAAAGTAGACTACGCCTCCCGCAAGTACGAGGGCGAGGAAGCCTATGTTGGGGAAAGGATAAAAAATGATCATCAAAGTTAATGGCTGTGACCTTTATTACCAAAAACTGGGCCAGGGTCACCCCCTGATCCTGTTGCATGGCCACCACCTAGATGGGGGGATGTACAGCAAGGTTATTGCGCCCCTGTCTTTGTACTACACGGTCTATGCCCTAGATATGCGGGGCCATGGCTTAAGCGGCGGCGAGATCGCTGAGCACTACCAAACAGAAGTAGAGGACTTGTCTGCCTTCATCAAGGCGCTGGATCTCAAGCAGCCATACGTCTTTGGCTATGACTCAGGCGGCCTAGTAACACTGCTTCTCGCTAGCCAAGACAGCAGCTTGCTAGGCAAGTCAATCGTGGCCGGCGTCTTTATCGATGGGAAGGGTATCCACAAGTATCACTACTTGACCGAAGGCGTGCGGCGCTTTTTGAAATTTGACCGCGATAGCCGGGTAGAACTAACCGAATCCTACATGGAGCCAGACAGTTTGAAAAAAATCACCATCCCGGTTCTGTGCGCCGTTGGGGAAAACGACTGGGTCAAAGTTGAGCACGTCCGCTGGTACAGCAGCCTGATCCCGCAAGGGCGCTTGGCCATCATGCCGCGGCAAAGTCATGATTCTTACGTGGTCGACAGCTTGAAGATTTTGGACCTGATCAAAGATTTTTGCAAGGAATCCTGAAAAAACAAGGCAAAGCTTTGCTATAATGTTAATGTAGACATTATAGATTCAATTTAATGAGAATGTTTCTAAGGGGCTCATGATGACATCAATTACAAAAGAAGAAATTCATAAGTTGCTTAATCCAATGAAGCTGATTGGCTTGGGCGGCAATCCGCAGTTGAACGAAAAGGTAGCCAACATTTTGGGCGTGCCTTTGCTTGAAACTACTGTTCACCACTTCAGCGACGGTGAAATCCAAGTCAACATTGCGGAAACGGTTCGTGGCTGCGACGTCTTCGTAATCCAATCTATCCAAGATCCAGTCAACGAAAACTTCATGGAATTGGAAATCGTGCTGGACGCCTTGCACCGGGCATCTGCTCACACCGTTAACTGTGTGATTCCATACTTGGCTTACTCTCGCTCAGACACCAAGACTAGATCCCGTGAACCAATCACTGCCAAGCTGATTGCCAACTTGCTGCAATTGACGGGCATTGACCACATCTTGACGGTTGACCTGCACGCTTCTCAAATCCAAGGTTTCTACAACATTCCAGTTGACCACCTGCATGCGATGCCAATCTTGGCCCAATACTTCTTGGACAACGGCATTGCTTCTAAAGAAGATGACGATGTAGTTGTCGTTTCTCCAGACCACAGCGGCACCAAGCTGGCCCGGACCTTTGGCCAATACTTCGACGCACCAATCGCCATCGTTGACCAACGCGGCGCCCGCTACGACGACAGCGTTCACGACATCATCGGGGACGTTCAAGGCAAGAAGTGCATCATCGTTGATGACTTGATTGACACGGGTACGCGTTTGGCATCTTCAACCAGATCAGTCTTTGCGGCTGGCGCAACCAAGGTTTACGCTGCTGCCACCCATGCCCTGCTTTCTCAAGATGCAACCAAGATCTTGAATGGCTTGCCAATTGAACAAATCGTTGTCACTGACACGGTTAAGCACAACAAGTACCCTGACCGGATGGTGCGCATCTCAGTTGACCGCCTGCTGGCGAAGGGGATTGACCACATCTACAATGACCGGTCAATTCACGAAATTTTTGATGAACAAAACCGCTTCACCAAGAACTAAAGGGAAGCAAAAGGAGGCCGCCCGCGGTCTCTTTTTTGTTCCCTTTTTTGAAATTTGCCTAAAAGTGGCAAATCTCTTGCAAACAGCTAGCAAAATCTTGTTATAATCTTGTTAGTTGTAAAAGAAAGGCGGATAGTTATGGCAAGAAAGAAAAATATCCAAAGGAGAAGGGAGATCCTGGACAACACCTTCCGCCTGGTGCGGGTCTATGGCTTTGACCATGTGTCTTTGCAAGAAATTGCGGAAGATTCCGGCATCTCCAAGTCGCTTTTGCAATCGTATTACCCCCACAAGTCAACCCTAATGACTGACATTGTGCGGAACCTTTTTAACACCATGTGGGACCAGATCGATGCCAACTACCACGAACAGAAGAAAAATCCCTTTGTTCGGGTCAAGGCCATGATCTGCATTGCCATCAGGCTGGGGACCAAAGACACAGGCCTAGGGCAGGTAATTACGGAGGCCTTCACCAACCAGCGATCCTTGGATAATTGGAGTAAGATGATCGATGAGTGGATGAAGTCGCATGAGGCTTTTGCCCAATATAAAAATTATCCCGAGATCAGAACTGGGATTGCCTTCATCTTGACCGGGACGGGGCGCTTGTACCGGGACCGGGCCAAGCACAAGCTGACAGCCGAAGAAATGGCGGACTACGCGACGAGTTCCTTGATGTTCAGCTTTTCACACGCCCAGCCAGCCAAAATTAAGGCGGCTTTGGCTGAAGGACACCAGGTAATTGAGAACTGCAGCATCGATGAGATCCACCACGCGATCGACACGATGTTTGATGAAGACAAAGCAATTTTATAGTTAGGAGTGGACGCATGACCCGAACTTCCGCAAAGCGCAAACGTGGGGAAGAGGAAGAAATTTTTGATAACGCGTTAGAATATAAACGGCCAATGGCCTTCGTGGCCTTTTTACTAGTCAGCCTGCTGCTAGTCATGGGAACTTTTTTAAACCCATCTTTTATGAAACAGACCATCAAAACGGAAAGCAATACCGTGATTATCAGCAAGCAGATCAACAGCCATTTTAACCGCTTAACCACCATCGTCAACGGCAACAGCGACGATGAGAACCTGCTGTCTGATGAGCAGGCGCTGGAAGTGGCTGACCTGATCATCGACTACAAGTACGGCTTCCACCTGATTCAAACCAGCGATACGGCGCTGGCCAACCAGATCAAGCAGGTCATTTTAAAGAGCGAGAAGACAGACTCCTCGCAGGTGGCGACGGTCCGCAAGAAGCTGAGAAAGCAAAAGACCTCAGCCACTTACATTGTGGCTAACGCTTTTGACCTGGCGACGGTTCTTCTTGAGGCCAACCTGGTAACGATTATCCGCTTGGTTGCCGTTATCGTAATCATCCTCTGCATCGTGGCCATCGTTTCCATCTTCAAAGAAGCCTTTAAGAGTCACACTAAGCGGGCCGTGATCCACGACCTGACGGCAGGGCTCATGTGGACGGCCTTTTGGCTGATGCTGATCTACGGCCTGATGGCCCTTGTGCCGATCTTTTTTGACACGTCGGTCATTACGGCTCTAGACCTCGGTTACTGGCTGGAGATCGCCAGTGGTGTCTTCTTGAACTACGTCATTGTAGGCGCCGCCCTTTACGTGATCAGTGCCATCCCATGGCAAGTTACGTCAAATTAAAAAAGTCGTGCGAAATGATATGACCCCCAAAATTAGTGTCCTAATTTCGGGGGTCATATCAATGGATACAAATCCAAGCGTTATTTTTAATAGAAATGAAACAATCCTATTTGACAACAAAAATAAAACGCCGGGTTAATTCCCGTCGTTTTTTATTTGCCGCCAGCTTTTTGGGCTCAAGCCTTGGTAGCGCTTGAAGGCTTTAGAAAAGGTGAAGGAGTCGTTATAGCCAACCGAATGGGCAATGGCTTGGACGGTTAAGTCGCTGCTAGCCAGCAGCTCTTTGGCCTGATCCATGCGCAATTGCGTCAGGAACTGCTGGGGAGAACGCTCAGTTTTGTTCCTAAAGAGATTGTAGATGTAGCTGCGCGAAAGGCCCAGCTGCTGACAAAGCTCGCTGATCGTGCAAGCCGGATCTGTAAAATTGTCTTCCAGAAAGCTGATGGCCGTGATCAAGTAGTCATCTGCCTGGCCGCCTTGCCGCCGCTTGCCGGCCGGATAATCGACCAGCAATTGGTAAAAGGTCTGGTAGAGCAGGGATGACGACCGGTGCCACTGCCGCTTCGATTACCGCGGCTGACCAAGTCAAGTTTAAGATTGCCATGTTGCTTTTGCCGGCTATCTTCCTGATTTTGAGCATGTTGATTTTTGGCAAGAAAGTAATTCTGACCGACCAAAAGCACGCGGAAATTGTTGCCGAACTGGAAGCTACTTGGGGCAAGCGGTTTGAAAATGAAGATTCTAAAACTGAATCGGCAGCCGTTCAAGGCAGCGGCCTGGTATTGACCGCGCCAGTTGCTGGTGAACTGCTCCAGTTAAAGGACAGCAGCGACCCGAACTTTGCCAGCGGCAAGATGGGCAAGGGCTTTATGATCAAGCCAAATGACGGCCGGATCTATGCGCCGTTTGACGGTGAAGTAGTAGCGGCTTTTGCCACCCGCCACGCGATCGGCTTGAAGAGTAAGGATGGCTTGACCCTGCTGATTCACATCGGGGTTGACACTGCCAAGTTGAACGGGACTGGTTTTGTCCAATACGTCGTCCAAGGTCAGAAGATCAAGAGGGGGCAGGAATTGATCGAATTCTGGGACCCAACGATCAAGCAGCATGGTTTGGACGACAGGGTTTTAGTCACCGTGATGAATTCCAAGGACTACCAGAAGCTGGCGGTTATTGAACAAGTTGGCAAGACGGTTGAAGCCGGTGATCCAATTATGGAAATCGAATAAGCAGCTTCAAGCACTTTGTCCGTGAAAAAATGAGTAAGTTAAACATCGAGTAATTTAGGAGAAAATAATGTCCAAGTTAATTGAATTTGACGAAAAACAACAGGTTTTCCACCTGCACAACCAGAATATTTCATATCTGTTTTCCGTAGAGAAGGGAGGCACGTTGAGTCACCTGTACTTCGGCAAACGGGTAAGAAGCTACCACGGGGGCTTGACCTATCCCAAACTTGACCGGGGCTTCTCCGGCAACCTGCCAGGCGATTTAGACCGGACTTTCTCCCGTGATACCCTGCCAAAAGAATACAGTGGGGCCGGAGAAATGGACTTCCACTCACCAGCAACCATCGTCCGTCAGGCCAACGGTTCAAACGCCGTCTTTCTCCACTATGCTGGCTATGAAATCGCGCCGGGCAAGCCTAAGTTGCCAGGCTTGCCGGCAGCCTACGTTGAAAATGCTGATGAAGCAGAAACTTTGACGGTTAAGCTGATTGATGATTTGACTGGCTTGGAATATGACTTGCTCTACACGATCTACCGGGACCGCGACGTGATTGCCCGCAGCGTTAAAGTGGCAAACAAGGGCAAGGAAAGCGTCCACCTTGAAAAGGTCGCTTCCATGCAAATGGACCTGGTTGGTCAGGACCTGGAAGCAATCACTTTGCCTGGGGCTCACGTTAATGAACGGCACCCACAAAGAAGTCGGCTGGTTCAAGGACGCCACGTCTTTGAATCCCGCCGTGGCACGTCCAGCCACCAGATGAACCCATTCGTTGCTTTGGTTGACCCAAAGACGGACGAATTTGCCGGGGATGCCTGGGGCTTGGCCTTAGTCTACTCAGGCAACCATGAATTTGAGTTGGAAAAGGACCAGCTCAACCAGTTGCATATCACGGTCGGGATCAACGAATACAACTTCTCCTGGAAACTAAATCCTGGCGACAGCTTCCAAACTCCAGAAGCCCTGCTGGTCTACTCGGCATCTGGCTTGAACGGGATGAGCCAGACTTTCCACAGCTTGATTTTGGACCGGGTAATGCGGAGCAAGTTCAAGAAAGCGCCGCGTCCAATCCTGGTCAACAACTGGGAAGCGACCTACTTTGACTTTACGGAAGACAAGTTGAAGGAAATCGTTGATGAAGCCAAAGAATTGGGGATTGAGATGTTCGTTCTGGACGATGGCTGGTTTGGCCACCGTGATGACGACTACAGTTCCCTGGGCGACTGGCAGGTCTTTGCCAAGAAGTTCCCGCAAGGGCTGAAGCACTTCGCTGACTATGTTCACGGTCAAGGCTTGAAGTTTGGCTTATGGTTTGAACCGGAGATGATTTCCTATGATTCTGACCTTTACCGGACCCACCCAGACTATTTGATGCAGGTGCCAGGCAGAAAGCCAAGCCCGGCTCGGAACCAATATCTCTTGGACCTGGGCCGCAAGGAAGTCCGCGACAATATTTTTGACCAGATGACCAAAATCCTTGATGGCGGGAGTATCGACTATATCAAGTGGGATATGAACCGGCACTTGTCCGACATCTACGAAAGCGATTTGCCAGCTGACCAGCAAGGGGAAGTCTACCACCGCTATGTCTTGGGCCTGTATGACTTGTTTGAGCGCTTGGTTGACCGTTACCCAGACATCTTGCTGGAAGGCTGCTCAGGTGGCGGCGGGCGCTTTGACATCGGCATGGCCTACTACTGCCCGCAAATCTGGGCCAGCGACAATAGTGATGCGATTGCCCGCCTGGTCATCCAATACGGGACCAGTCTGGTCTACCCGCAGTCAATGATGACTTCACACGTTTCGGTTTCACCAAACGAACAAAATGGCCGGATCACGCCGTTTGATACCAGAGCGGCCGTAGCGATGTGCGGTGACTTGGGCTATGAGCTGGACTTGACCAAGATGTCTGATGAAGACAAGGCAGCAGTTAAAAAGCAGGTTGCTGACTACAAGCAGATCCGCGAACTGACCCAATACGGGAAGTTCTACACTTTGAAAGCTCCGCTTGACAGCAACGAAGCTGCCTGGATGACGGTCAGTGATGACCGGAATGAAGCAATTGTCACGACGGTCGAGATCATGTCCTACGCCCAGCCTTACTTAACCAAGACCAAGCTGGCCGGGCTCGACCCAGACAAGGATTACGAAGACCTGGCTACCGGCCAAGTCTACGGCGGGGATGAGCTGATGAATTTGGGCTTCTATGACCCGACTCAGCCTCGGAAAGACTTTACCGCTAAGATGTATCACTTCAAAGCGGTTGATCAACACTAACCAGTATCTTTAGGTATTTCCACAAAAACTTTAGTACACGCGGAGCAGTTGATATAACCCCCGAAATTAGGACACTAATTTCGG
>NZ_AZDU01000056.1 GCF_001434815.1 Lactobacillus equicursoris DSM 19284 = JCM 14600 = CIP 110162 | reverse complement strand
CTCATAAGGTTGAGCCCTGGAATCGCACCAGAGCCGTTTAGGGAAAGATTGAATACACGGGCACTAGCCTCAACCTGCACAAATCTTTTATGAGGTAATGTATTTGCAACCTGGATCTAGTAATACTGCAAATACTTAAATATAAATTGCCTGGAACATCCAGGCTATGGACCATGTACGAGTCGAACGTAATAGGCCCTGTGATAGCCGCAAAATGTTTGTCATTTCCCGAAAAACGTTCATCAAGGGATGGTAAATAATTTACTAAGGAGTTTTCGAATGACATAGAGAAAACTGACACATAGTGGCCATCAACATCCAATCAGGGAGTCGAACCCTGACCAGAATACCCGTGTCAAATGAAACTGGTTATAAAAGACTGTGAGGCCGCCCACAGTTTGAGCACTCGCTCTAAGCTGGCTGCCGGAGTTGAACCGGCCAAGGGACCGTGCCAGCTGACATTGTGTTGTTATAGTTTTCCGAATTGGGAGGAACATCAATGTGAAGAAAAAAGTATCATTCCGTCGACACCATCGAAAGCCTAAACTTTCGACACTACCATAGTAGCGCATTCAGGCTTGCAGTTGGCTAGGCGTTTCCTGGTAGAAAACTGTTAGTTCAGGAAGTCCCTTAAGCCCATACAAGCCCTTAGAGAAATCATAGTTCTCAGCGAATTCACACAGTGCATCAACCTTGTGCGGTGCCAAACTGTCCACTTCCCAGCCCAGGCGAGGAGCAACGAGCTTGTCTGGCTTGCGCTCGATGTAGCACTCGACAATGATCGTCTTGTGAAAGTGGTAAAACTCGCTGTCAACCATCACTCCCACTGCATGCTGGATGCAGCCGAATAACCGCTCATAGAGTTCTCGGTCGTTCAAGTGGTTCACTAAACTGATTTCAGTCGCATTCTTTGGCGATCCACTGCTCCCACCAGTTGACGATGAATAGTCAATGCCGGTTAGATCAGTCAGTGGTCGCCCAGCTCTAGCCATGATGTGCGGCAGGTCCTTAATTAGCAATTCCCTGGCGTTGGCAGCCGTTGCTACTCGGTCGATAGGTGCAAACAAGCTCATTTTTCTCCCTCCTTTCCTGGTTAATCCACTGTAAATAGATCGATGTACGGCCAGGGAATCCGCCATTCTTGCCCGGTCATTTCGTACAAGATCAATTCGTCTGGCTTACGCTTGTACCACAGCAACATATTTTCATGATCCATCAATTTTCTCAGTACCTTAAGCGGGCACTGCCGGCTTGGCGTAATGGCAAGTCTAGTTGACGAATTGTAGAGACTAAAAACTATCCGATTGTGCATGCTTAATTACGTCCTTCAACATGATTTCAATTTTTCTAAGTTCAGCAAAATCCAATGCTTTTGCCGTTTCTGGACTGATGTAGATTGACAGCTTTCCTGGCTTGAGCAAGGTATAGCCGATTTGCGGAGAATACTTCTGGTAGTATCCATAGCTGTTCTTGCTTCCGTCGAATGTGAATGTCATTTAATCACCTCCTCCAAACTGCTACGATGTCATCCGTGTCATAACGGACAACTTTGACATTGTCCCGTCCGATATTCCTCATGAGCCTCTTAGCGGCCCTCCTAGCGCTTTGAGGCGTTAGATATAACATTGGCCGGGTGCCGACTCTTCCCAGTCTCCAGCGGTCAGGAAACTTGCATACGCCGTAAGCTCCAACTCTTTCCCAGACTCCCCAGATGGTCTGCCCGTCATTTGCCCATTTTGTCATGACTAGTCCTCAAGCACACACCGCTCAGCATTTGACCATTGCCAGTAGTAGTCAACAAAGCAATCTTCACAGTCGAACACTTCACCAGTGCCGGTTGTGATATATTCATCGCCAGTGCCGATTGTTTGCCCGCATTCGTCACATTTGATTGTTTCAATTACGTTTCCGCTGTTCATCATAAATCCTCCCATGATCAATCATGTCTTGTTTGCTGGCAAAGCCTAAGCGTTGCCAAGCAGGTTTAATTTTCTTTAAATCCATAACCTACTACCTCACTGATTGACGATCATCACTGACCAGTAGGCACAGGCCATAAAGGCCAGGAAGACGGAGAATGTCATCCAAGTTGGCTTGATCATCAACCATCCGATAGACAGGATAAACATCCCCCAGCTAAGATAAATCGCTATCGCTTCTAACATCTCTTACCTCCAATTCGAACCTGTATCGGTCTGTTCCGCTCTTTTCGCCGGCGATAAAGGTCATCGCCTTGATTACTGTGTTATTGTCGTCAGTCCATACTCCTGCATCAGTCAAGCCGTCAACCAGTGCCTTGACTGTCGGATACCAATTTGGCGCATCGTTTCTCCTGGCCGTCGGTGGTCTAACTGTCACGGTCACTGTGCACGGCCTAGACGGGCTGTATGGTGTCTCTGGTACTAGCCCGGTATGTCTACACTCATAGCATGCTAACTCCCGCAGAAACTGTGTTATTTTGCCCTTAACTTGGTAGTGCAGCCGGTCGTTGGCAGAGATCATCATGTTCCCTCTCTTGAGCGTGATGTTCTTGCCCGTCTTCCTAGCAAGATCAAAGCTAATCTTCATCGCATCCCTCCCTGTAAAACTTTGCACTTGTAGACATATCTACCGTTGGTCTTTGCTTCAGCGCGTCGGCAAATTTCCGCGCCGACTGCCTTGGCCTCGTCAGCCGACTTGGCGCTAACTGTTGAGATTCTGACCAACAGAGGGGCGTTAGCCCCCAGCTGGCGTGTGATATATAGACAGTAGGTCTTCATTTTTTCGCTTTTCTTAGTCATCGTTAATTTCTCCTCGAAATTCAGGCATATTGCCCGCCAGCTTGGACATTAAATCCAATTCTTTGGAATTGAAAGATGATTCTTTGAAATCCCAAGCGAGAGAATCTGCACGAAGGCTAGCTGCCATCTCGCCGGTGTAGTTTGAGACGATAGCTACGACAACAGCCGCCCCGCCACGGCCGGTGCCCCAAGCATGATAGTCTTGAGAAATTGCGTTAAACGTCTCAAGAAAGTCTTGATAGGTTATCATGTGCCCGCACTGAATATCTTGCGTTACAAATACATCCATGATTAAGCCCCCCTACGCATGACACAATGTGTGATAAATCTCTGTGCTGATGCGATTGGCCGCTTTGACGCCTCGCTTGGTCAGGACAAACGTGTCGCTATCATCTGTGGTGACCAGGCGGTAGCTGATCAAGTCGTCGAAAGCTGACCCATACTCAGATTTCGCCAAGTGCGTGCCGTAGTACTCAGCTCTGGCCACCATCATCAGCCGCTTTGCAATATTTAGTGAGTTGTCGTTTAGCTCAAGTGCTTTTCTTCTAAAAATCATGTTTCTTTCCTCTCTTCGCTCCATTTTTGCTGCCTAAAACGGCAAATTGTTTGAGATATCAAAGTCGCCGCCAAACGGGTCGCTAGCCTTCTGAGCTGATGGCGCCCCCTGGCTTGTCTCGGTGGCTGGTCGCTGATAGCTGTCTAGTGCACCCGCCAATGGTTGCTGGTCACGCTCACGGCGTGATTCAAGCAGTGAGAAGCTGTCAACGATGACTTCCGTCACATAGACTCTTTGCCCGTCTTTGTTGTCGTAGTTTCTGGTCTGGATCCGGCCTTGGATGCCAACCAAGCTGCCCTTGCTGGTGAAGTTGCAGAAATTTTCTGCCGACTTGCGCCAGATGACGCAGCTGATAAAGTCCGCTTCTCTTTGCCCATTGGCATTTGAGAATTGCCGGTTAACGGCAAGAGTGAACGTAGCAACCGAGATGCCGCTCCCAGTGGTACGCAATTCAGGATCACGTGTTAAACGCCCAATAAGTACAACGTTGTTAATCATTTACTGTATCCTTTTCTGTTATTCCCAGTCGCCGCGTTGCTCTTTAGGCGTATCTGCTAATCCTGCCATTGTCCTTAACCAGGTGGCGTCAAAGCTTGCCGTTGACCGATCAAACTTCCAGACATCGTCTACTAAGCTGAGTGCGGCAATCGGTAATTCACTTTCGACATATAAGATTAGGTATTCTTCACTTTCTTTTTCAAAGTTCAACACACTTTCTTTTTCAAAGTGCAACATGCAGAAACTGTACGCTTCCAGTTTGCTAATAAATTCCTTGTAAGTCATTTCGAGTTCTCCTTTAGCTGATTCCAAGTTCGTTGAAAAGGTCTGTGATGTCATTGTCATTCTGCTCATCAGTTGGGTTTGATACTTTATCGTCCAAACTTTCCGATGACGGTGGCGTATCGACTCTTCTTGGCTTTGGCTTCTTGGCTTCAGACTTCGCCCAGTTCCGCTGCCGCTGAATCAGCTGCCCGATAGCCATCCGCGTTTGAGCATCGCCGTTTGTCAGCTCTGTGTGGAACCAATCGGCAGCGTCTTGATCTCCACCTTGTGCATCAGCCCAGAGATCTACCAAATATCCAGATTGACCGCGGAAGGTGATAACGTAGTTCTCTAGCTCCGACTGACTCAGCTTATGGGCTGATGGGGCAGCATCCACTTCTGAAGATTGCCGACCGTCACTGTCACTTTCAGAGCTGACACCAAATATCGACGACAGCGCGTATCTTCGTGCGTAGGTCAATGCAGATCCCTTATCCTTGATGCCGTTGCCAGCAGGTAAGAGGAATTCGCCACAGTCCATCTTGTTATCTGAGCTGATCAGGTAAGTATGGACTCCGACCTGCCCGTTGGCTGAAATTGGTATTTGGATCCATGACAAGTCGGCTGTTCCAATAGCTTGCTGGATCGTATCAATCAAGTTGTCTAGCGTTGTGTAGCTGTAACTGTAGTCAGAGCCATATTTTGTTTTAACGTCAACTTTCTTATTCAGAGTCGGGTTCTTCAGGCGCCTCTTGACTTCAATCAGTGACTCAAGCAGCGTCTTCTTCGGCGTAGGTTTAACCGCCTCTACTTGGCTTTCTTTACTGCTTTCTTTAGTGTTTTCCATTTCAACCACCCTCACAGTCTCTTGATTTCCAGCCCCAAGTCCTTGGCAGACTGGAGCAGTTTTGCGAGTTGCTCTTTGCTCCCACACAATTCCAAGCGAACGTGATAGACCTGCGCTACCACTTCACCTGTTTCCTTGACCACCCGCTTGTTGCCTTTGATCACGGTTTGGTCTAGTTCTCTCTGTCGTCTCTCAGCGTCTCTCAGTTTCTGCTGCGCTAGGTCTTCTTTGTAGTGCCCCATTTGGCTGAGAACATCGCTCAGCGGGCTGTAATTAAGCATTTCGACCCAGTGACTTTCGGGGAGATCAAGCTCAGCAGCACGGTTGGTAACTGCTTTGACTGCCTCCGCGTACTGGCGATACTTGACCTGTAGCGCGGCGATTTGTGCCTTGACCTCGCGTTCGGTCTTGGGCCAGGTAGCGCTCTTGTTGGCCCAAGATGGATTCCATTCGATGTCATCGGCTGACACATGTGCTTCACTGCATAGATCAGCAATTCTGCGTTTTACTGCCTCAGTACGCTCTGCTTTGGCTTTTTCATCATAGGCATTGATCCCGGCTCTTATCTGCGACACCACGCCATCGAGTTCACTGGTCATTGCCTTAACTTCATCTGCGAACTGATCGACTTCTTTGGTAGCCTGCTTCTTGATCTCAATTTTGCGGTCGTTTAAAGCTTTCTTCAGCTTGTTCAACTCGGCAGCAGTCTTCTTGTCCTGCTTATAGGAGTCAGCAGTGACCACCAATCCGGAATAAGCCTTACATACTTGGTCGACTGCCTGCTTCAAGCTAGCGAGCCCAACTATATCAACTTTTGCCGGGGTGTAAGTGACTTCAACTTTTTGCGCTATCTTCTCCATTGAGTTTTCTATAGTTTGCATGGTATAATCTCCTTGTAAATTTACTTTTTGAGCTCACTAGCGTCTGCTAGTGGGCTTTTTTATTGCCTATTACTATTGATCTGGCATGCCAGGGATGCTGAGGCTGTCAATCTCTTCCCAGCTCTTGCCTTCAGCTAGTGCTTGATCGATTGCCCTCTTGCGTTCTTCATCCCAGCCATACCACCCGTAGACAGTGAAGATAGACTTCTTCCACTGGGCTTGATCAGTCTCTGATCCACCATCTGGATGCTCTTGGAGAAACTGCTTATAAGACATGTAGATGGCATCGTGGTTTTCCCTGTTCCGAGATCTGATAGCCTTTATTTTTGGATCAGATAATAAATTATTTTCTTTTTTTCCCCCCTCTGGGGTTCCCAGGCTTCGCCTGGGTTCCCTTTCAGGGGAATTAATAAATTTCTTACTTTGTTTATGGGTATTTTGTTGATGGTTACTTTGTAGTTGCTCCTTTACCGCTGTCGGTCGACCGTTGTCGGTGGACCGTTGTCGGTCAACCGTTGACGGTAAAGGGTCAACGGTGGGGGCATCCTGTGGATAACTTTTGTCTGGGAGGCTGTCACGCAGCACCCAGTCATAGCCACCAAATTTTCCACGAGTTTGGCGTTTGTTTTTAAGCACCAAATAACCCAGAGCTTGTAGCTCATCGACATAAGAGTCGATTTTCTTTCGCCCCTCTGTTGACTGCTTGTACAGCACCTTTTTGTAAAACTGCCAGTCATCTGGCATCGACCACATGTAGATGAACAGCCCTCGTGCTCCAAAGGACAAGCGGTCATCCTGGAGAACCGAGTTGTCAATCACCGTATATCGGGACTGATAGACTTTTTTCAAGCGCTCCATGGTATAATCCTTTCTAGGGGATGCATTTAGTCTGCAAACTCAATATGCATCCCCACTTTCCCTAGCTCTTCAAAGAAGAACTAGGCTTTTTTTCTGCCTTTTTACCGGTCGTGAAGGCATTTGATGCCTTGACCAGGCGCTTAATCGTCTCTGCGCTCATCGCCAGTCACCCCCTACTTGAAATACCGGCTCGGATCTGCGCAGATCAAGCCGCCGATAAAGCCAATTACGATCCAACATAGGACTTCCCACGTTGCCATAATTGTTCCCCCTCTCACTTCAATTTCTCGTTCCAATCGATCGCTTCCTGGTGGGCTTCCATCCAGGCAGCGGCCTTTTTCTCAAAGATGATCGTCTTGCGACCACCTTCTGAGCGGTGCGGGTTCACACACCATCCTCCGTTTTCCCAGTTCGTCTCTGGATAGCGGTCAAAGATAAGCGTTCTGACCCACTCTGGGGCCTTTCCGCCACAGTATTTCCGTCGGAACTCGTTGATTCCGATCGTCCGACCGGTCAGGTCCTCTTCCAGACGTGGCCGTTGTTCTTTTATTGTTTCTTCAATCAGGGCTTTAAGAGCCCCCTCATTCAAAAGGTTCATTTCTGCTTCCTTCTAGGCCTCCAATTCACGTAGGTCAATTTTTAACAAACCAGCAAGTTGATAGCATATGTCAATATTGAATTGTTGGATGTCTTCGACTGTTGCTGGTCTAACCTTTCCAGTTTCCGCATCTGTTATCTTGATATCTTTGGCGCTATTAACCTCGGATAAAGCGTGCAGCGCTTCTTCCACAGTTTCGTATTCGATCATCTTGGTTGCCTCCTTAATCTTCTAGTAAGCTCATATTCTCGATAATTGGGTGGATGCCATCTTCTGCCAGAAGATCATAGATGAACTTTCTCCCCTTCTGAGTCAACTTCAAATTGTTGTGGACTCCTTTTTCCATGCCCTTAGAAGTCTGCTTCTTGTAGGCATAAGGTTCGTAAGCCGCGTAACCTTTTCCAGCGTACTTTTGAGCGATAACCCAGTGCTTGCCCTGGCGGAATTGGACTTTCTTTTCTGCCAGGATTTTGTTTAAAGTTACGGCCGACATTCCGAAATCTTTGGCGATTTCTGTCATCGTCATCAGCCCCGGATTGCGCATCTGCTCATCGTAGTAGTCAACTTTAGGTTGATTCTTTTCGATGAGCTTCTGCTGGTCAGCCGCCAGCTGGAGTGCTTCGCCCAGCGTTTGAGGAATTTCAAACTGTGGTTTAGCCAGCTTTTGGTGTTCTTGCTCGTACTGGTTGAACAAACTGACGTATTGAGCTGTGAAAAGGATCCCTTTGTCACCAGTCAGCTTATTTGCTACCATTTCGCATCCCTGCTTGGTCAGCAGGTAGCATGGCCGTTCTTCGCCTTTACTATCCTTGTAGCTTGATTCGACGAAGAAATTTAACGAATCCAAATTTGGATTGGTTGAAAGAACGTTGATGTAGCGCTTAATGTCACGCATTAGGTGAGCGTGTTGCTTACCGATCATCTCAGCAACATCGCGACTATCGATTACTTGCTTGCCTTCAAAGTTGAAGGCTTTAATTGGATTAGTCATCTTATTCTCCTTATTCATTTTGAATAATTTTCGGTTAAAAAAATTTTTACGTCCACTCCTAGAACCTTGCTAACCTTGAAAGCAAAGTCTGCATCAAACTTGACTCTGCCAGAAAGGCGATCACTAAGGTTGGAAGGACGAATGCCTAGTTGTTTGGCTACGTATTCCTTTCGCAATCCTTTTTCAGCAATTAAGCGATTGAGAATTGCTGGAGCATCGCCCTTAATGACTTCCGCCATTGGTTTCCTCCTTTCAATTCGTATTGAATAACCTTTACACTCACTATAATACCCCCATTTCGAATAAATGCAAGTATTTTTTTTTCTTTTTGAATTACTTTTTTCGTTTTGAAAAGAAACGGTTTACAATACTAGTAAGAAGTTATTCGAAAGGAGTGAATCTTATGGTAACCTTCAGCCAACGTTTAACCAACCTACGTGAATCACAGAACTTGTCGAAGGCGGAAACCGCTAGACGCTTGGAAATTCCAGTTTCTACCTACTCTAATTATGAATACGGAAATCGAGAGCCTGATTTCGAAACACTTAACCGAATTGCAAAGCACTATCATGTTACGGTTGACTACCTACTAGGCAACGACGCTCCGAAGACAGACCCCCACCCCTACGACCTGGCAGACGACGAGCCCCTGACCTACCATGGTGTGGAACTGCCTGACAACCTGCGGACTTACTATAAATCAGTAGCTGACGCCTACGTTAAGCAGCATCATAAAGGTGATGATAATGATGGATGACGCTCTTTCCTACCTAATGAACTACGCCCTGGCCCACGACATAGGCGTGGTCTACGACACTACCCTCCCGCCCTATGCCCCGCCGGTGTCCTTTGTCAGACAACGCCTGGTAGTGATGAATGGCAACTTCAGAGAAAGCGAACAGCCCTTCGCCCTAGCACACGAAATCGGTCACATTATGCTTGGACACTACCGCTTTCATTGCAATGCACCAGTCGTTAAGTATAAGCAGGAAAAAGAAGCTGACGATTATGCTACTGACCTTCTTTGGCAGTGTGCTGAAGACAATAATCTAAATTACGTAGACTTTCTGGCTACCTATGGAGTGCCAGACCGTATGTTTCTTGATTAAGTAGAATAGCGTTTAGTTTAAAGGTTAAGAGGGATGCAAGCAGCGCTTTAGTTGCTTACGCTAATAGAAAAAGCCCGCATTTGCGGGCCTGAATGGATATAGAAAGAGAAA
>NZ_AZDU01000055.1 GCF_001434815.1 Lactobacillus equicursoris DSM 19284 = JCM 14600 = CIP 110162 | reverse complement strand
TTGCCTTACCACTTGGCTATAACGCAATCTTAATGTCAATCAAGGGACGGCTCCTTGCATCCCCCAACCACATATTAGTTTACTTAACTTTTAAACTTTTGGCAAGACTTTTTTACAAAAAAATAGGATTTTCTCGAAAAAAGTTTACTTAATTAACTTCTTCGGTCTCTTTTGCCCCATCCTTTAACTTGGCAAAGTACATTCTTTCTTCTTGAACATCGCCTAAGGCAATGGTGCCCCGCTTTTGGTTGATGCTAAGGTCATCTAAGATGGCATCAACCAATTCCCAAAAGTAGCTGCTGGCCTTGGACAAGTCGCCAGCAGTTTCTGCACATAAGTGGGCGGCTTGGTCCATCAAGAGCCAGGCAGCACCGGCACCTTCCTGCATCTTTTCATGCTCTTTTTTCAAGGTTTGCATGGAAGTAGACTCAAGACGGGCAGCCTTAGACTGAAACTCTTCTTCGTAGATTTCTTCTACCGTGAGGCCAAAAACAATGATTTCCCCCAGCATTTGACTAGCCTGTTTAAAATAGCGGTCTGGATCCCGGTTCCAGAGATTCTCCAAACTATGCTGGAAGCTGGTCAAAATAGCTGAGCGGCAATCCTTTCTTAAGGGCTCTAGATGGGCTTCACACAGCTTTTCATAAAATTCGGCGCTAAGATCGCCTCTTTCAGCCAGCCGCTGATATAACTGCCTAGCTGCCTCATATTCTCTGGCCCGAAAGAGGTCCTTGGCCCGCTTAAAAAGCCGCTGATTGCGCTCAATTGGAGAATCGATAATTTGGGACTGGAGCTCAGGGAGAGAGTATTCAACCCCGCAATCTCGGCAGATAAAGCGACCTGCTTCTTTAACCAGCCGCTGGCTGCCGCACACTTCACATTCAATCTTCTTCATTGTTTCACCTCAATGTTCATTTCACGTTTTATTTTTCCAAACTTAATCCCAAAATAATGTAAGCGCTTAGCTACTTGCAATTATAACAAATTCTCTCCAATTGTTAAGTTAAAAATCACAAAAGCCGATAAATCCTAAAAAAGAAAAGGACTAAGTCCCATCGTTTGGGACCTAGTCCAACAACAAATTATTAATTTAATTGCTGCTTTGGGCAGCAGAACTGCTTGAAACTGCTGACGACTGGGAGGCTGCAGCTGATTGGCTAGAAGCCGAACTAGAGCTTTCACCGCTGGGCTGGCTAGGAGCTGGATCAATCACAGTCACGATCACCCCATAAGTCTTGCTGGACTTGTCTGGGTAGGTGATCTTAATCTTCACCTGGCAGCTGCCGGCCTGGTTAAAGTTCGGACTAGTCACATAAGACACCTGCGTCCTTTTTGGCAGAGCACTTAGGTTCTTCACCAAACTTTTAGCTGGCAAGACGACATTCAGTCTGGTTTGACCACTGATTAACACAGGCTTATAGCGCACAGCTTGACGGTTATCCTTGATGGTGACCGTAATGTAGTTGCTTAAGTCCCGGCTTTGGTCAGGATAAATGGCAATTACCTTGACCCGCTTTTTGCTGGTCTTATTCCAGTGGATGGTCCGGTCAAAGGCAAAAGTGGTGCCTTTGGGCAGGGACTTCACATTAGTAACGACGTTCTTAGGATTAATTGCCCTGCCTAAAGAGGTCGTTTTGCTGACTGCCTTGACTTGGTAGTGGCTCTCCAAAGATTTAACGACCACCTTGGCCAGGCGGCTAACGTCTGCTGTCCCATCAGGGTAAACAGCCTTGACCGCTGAATAGTAAGTACCAGCGTAGTAAAAGTTTGGCGTCATGGTGAAGTAGTACTTGGTCTTTTTTGGCAACTTTTTAGCATTGGTTACCAAAGATTTGGCTGTCAGCTTTTTCCCGTAATAAGTAGTCTTCCCCTTCACGTGAACTTGGTACTTGTCGCTGTCTTTTTGCCGCAAAACAACTACCTTAACCCAGGCGCTCTCTTCCTTGCTCTTGTCCGGGTAAGTGACCTTGACCCGGGTCCAGTAAGTACCAGCTTTTTTGAAGTTAGGAATCGCCGTAAAGCGGTAGCTGGTCTTCTTCGGCAGCTGCTTTTTGTTGGTAACTAGGCGCTTTGACTTAAAGGCCTTGCCAAAAGCTATAGTCCGGCCAGTCACCACTGGCTGGTATCGTTGCGCATCGCTGGCTGACTTAACGTGGACCTTGGCCTTTCTAGTTTCTTCGGTTGAATCATCAGGGTACAGAATCCGAATTCTCGTCCGGTAAGTCCCAGCCTTTAAAAAGTTGGGCTCATGGACAAACCCGTAAATGGTGTTTTCCGGCAATTTCGAGGCATTCTTAACCAGGTCCCGGGCAATCAGGTAGTTGCCTTCTTGAACGCGGACTTTTTTCACTTCTGGAGAATATTCATCGGCCTGACTGGCCTGGACTTGCCCAGCACTAAGGCTCAGCAAACAAGCGCTGGCACTAAGGACAGCTAATTTAGAAAAAGTCTTCATCTTTTTCTCCTCCGTTTTCTGATTAAATAACACACATATGACATTTACTTTACAAAACAACTTTTTCACCTATAATTATAGTCCTTCTTCTGCTAGCGGTTTCATATTATTGACAAAAAAATGTTACAAAAAAGGCC
This sequence comes from Lactobacillus equicursoris DSM 19284 = JCM 14600 = CIP 110162, assembly GCF_001434815.1. GTDB lineage: Bacteria > Bacillota > Bacilli > Lactobacillales > Lactobacillaceae > Lactobacillus > Lactobacillus equicursoris. Next base: position 7,250 of record NZ_AZDU01000055.1, on the reverse strand, counting down.
ACTTGCGTGGCCTTTTCTTTCTGGATTATCAACTATTATTTCAGATACATCACTTATCTAATTTTTCAGCCAATAATTTGGCTTCAGTAAAGTAGTTGGCCAAGGAGAAACCAGCAATGTAAAAGTCACTAAAGAGTTCACTCGTCGACATTTCTCCTAAAGCAAACAAGTTGTCAAAATAACTGCCATCCGTCTTTTCGACTTGGAACTCTTGGTTGATCTTAACGCCGCCAATCGTCCCCCAGCATCCCGGCATGACGTACAGACCATAGTAGCCCTCGCTGCCATCAAACTTTTCCAGATGAGCTTGATCCTTGCCAAACTCGTCTTGTCCAGTCTCGCAAGCTTTTTGATAATCGGCAAAAGTTTGAGCCAAGGCTTCTGGATCTAGACTCAATTTCTTTGCCAACTCTTCAATTGTCTGAGCATGAACGACTACCTTCGGGTCTTCTTGTTGACTGTCCAGCTTCTTTCTGAAGTCTTGATCCATCGTCTTGGCATCATAGATCAAGTAGTAGCGCGGCGATCCTTCATAGTAGAGCGCAGTCGTCAGATTCAAGACAAAGAATGGCGCCTCATTAGTAAAACGCTTGGCATCAGCATTGACCAAAATCGCCTTGCTGTAGTCTGGAACGTTAGCGTAGTAAATCCGCAGTGGCCAGCCAAAGTCAAGAAAGGCGTTCTTGTAGTATTCATGACCATAAAAGTCAGCCCCTGCCTCCTTTAAAATGCCGTAGCCATCTCCGGTATTGGCCGGGTTAGCTTCATTAAAGACATGGACATTGGCTAGTGCTGGCGTTTCTTTTTCCAGCCAGTCCCGGTGACCAGCAGAAGCCCCGCCGGTCGCAATTATTACGTATTTTGCTGTAATCTTGAAGCTGCCAGATGCATTCTTGGCCATAATGCCAGCTGCGTGACTGCCATCAGTCAAAACTTTCGTAATCACCGTGTCTGGCAAAATCAAGCCGCCATGATCTTTAATATAGGCTTCAAGCCGCTCAGTAACCAGCGCCCCTGGCCCCGGCGTCAATACCTTATAAGGGGCATCTTGGATTTTTTGTCCCTTTAGACCAGTAATCTGGCAAAGGTCGTCAAAAGCCTTACCGCTATTTTCCTCTAGGTAGTGGAGGAAGTCATAGTTCATCTCTTTCTTTGCGCCATGGCGGTTTAATTCTTTAACCCAGGCCACCAAGTCATCAACCTGATTGTCTTCAGCTTGGCTGGACCCGCAGGTGGCAAAGGCCCCCGCTGCATAGCGGAAGGAGCCACCAACCTGATCGTTCTTTTCAATGACTATGACCTTCAAGCCCTTTTCCGCTGCAAAAGCTGCACTGGCTAAGCCAGTTAAGCCGCCCCCAGCAATCACTACATCCGCTGTTTGGTCTTTAGCAGCAACAAGAGGCTTTGGAACGTGCTTATCCCAGTCTTCAACCTTGCCGCCGGCTGCTTCTAGTGCTTTTTTAGTCGCGTTAATAATCCCGCGAGAAGTAAAGCTTGCCCCGCTCACAGCATCAACGCCAACCGATTGATTTTTTACAATTGCTTTTGGCAGCCACTTAAAGGCGTTGTCGCCAACATGGGGCGTTTCTTGCTCCTTGACTAGCTTTAAGTCGGTAATGCGCTCACCATCCGTTGTCAAAGCAACGGTAATATCACCGTTGTGGCCTGGTGCTGTACCTTCAAAAGTTCCCGCAGTTAACTTGCTCATAATGTGCCTCCAAAAATATCAACAATTATCAATTAACCAATATCAATCACGAATGGCAAATATTTTTGTTTTGCTATTTCCAAGATCGATCTTAGTTCAATTTTTGACATTTGTAAACACTTTCACATGTAAAAAGCGGGTAATTTTGGGTAAAAAACAGCATGAAAAAAGGCCACTTGCGTGGCCTTATCAATTAAAAGATATTATTCCTTATTCAGCATGAACTGGACTGTGGAAGGACATCCGAAAACTGGCGTCAAAAGTTTCACCGCTCTTAATCCGGTTCATCCCCTTCTTGTGTTCCAAGTCGCCATCAGCATCGGTGGTATCAGCAATCCCCCACCATGGTTCGATGCAGACGTAGTTAGCCGTCTTTGGATATTGGGACCAAACGCCCACGTATGGCGCAGAATCCGTCCGCACGTTGATGTGGAAGCGGCTGGTATCCGTCTTAATGGAGAACTTGTTGTTTGGGTGCCGCATCAGGTAAACCAGGGCATCATTCTTAAACAAGTCATCGGTAATGGTGATCATGGTTTCTGTTGGCGCCAAAGACCGCTTATCCCAGTTCAGGCAGCCATTTTCCAGTGGCACTTGTACGCGCGGTTTTGCCGGGCTGGTTTGCAAGTAAAAGTCTTCTTTCTTGACTTGGTCATCAACTGGCAGGTTGAAGCCAGGGTGGCCGCCCACGCCGAAGATGATGTCGCCGTCACCGGTGTTGGTAACCTTGAAGCTTTCCTTCACCATGTTGTTTAAAAGCTCGTAGCTCACCCGGAATTCAAAGTGGAATGGGTAAACTTCCAAGGTTTCTGGCGTATCCGTCAAAAGGAAAGTCAGCTTTTCCTTGGTTTGTTCCTCCAACTTAAATTCCATATTTCTGGCAAAGCCGTGTTGGCCCAAGTGGTAGGTCTTGCCCTGGTAGCTGTATTCATCGTTTTTCAGCTTGCCGACAATTGGAAACAAAACCGGCGCATGGCGACCCCAGATTTCTGGGTCTGCTTGCCAGATATATTCATTGCCAATATGCTTGCCGACAATGCTCTGAATTTCTGCACCCGTTGAAGATACCGTCACTTTAATGATTTCATTTTCGATTGTGTAGTCCATGCTTTCCCCCTCAAAAAGCTAGATTGCTCGCTAATTACAAGATAAACTTAGTTAAATCCTTATTCTTCACAATATCGCTTAACTTTTGCTCAACGTAAGCCTGAGTGATGGTGATCTGACCCATTTCCATGTCAGGACCTTCATATAAGACTTCTTCAAGCAATTTTTCCAAGATTGTCGCCAAACGGCGAGCCCCAATGTTGTCCGTGCCTTGGTTGACATCGTAGGCAATTTCTGCGATCTTGTCGACTGCTTCTGCCGTAAAGACCAGGTCAACCCCATCCGCCTTCAGCAAGGCAATGTACTGCTTCAAGAGCGAATTTTGCGGGTCCTTCAAGATCTTGACAAAGTCTTCCTTCTTCAGGGCATTCAGTTCAACCCGGATTGGGAACCGGCCCTGGAGTTCTGGGATCAAGTCACTTGGCTTGCTTTCGGCAAAGGCCCCAGCAGCAATAAAGAGAATGTGATCCGTTGGCAAAGGACCATACTTGGTTGAAACCGTTGAGCCTTCAATGATTGGCAAGATATCTCTTTGAACCCCTTCACGGGAGACTTCGCCGGAGTTGCGCTGACCGGCAGCGGTAATCTTGTCGATTTCGTCGATGAAGATAATCCCGCTTTGGCTGGCTCTTTCGATGGCCTTTTGGTAGATGGCATCGTAGTCAACCAGCTTATGTTCTTCTTCTTGAATTAAAAGTTTTCTGGCTTGGCTGACTGGCAGGGTCCGCTTTACCTTCTTCTTAGGCATTAGGTCGCTTAAAGCTGACATATCCATGCCCATCTGGCCCATCATGTCGCCCATAGGGTTGACCTTGTTGGCCTGCTCAACTTCAATGGTGACTTCTTCATTTTCAAGCAAGCCGCGCTCCAGCTTTTCGGCAACGCTCAAGCGCTTGTTGCGGACTTCATCCGTAACTTCTTCTTGCTCTTCCGGCATCCCTTTGCCGCTTAACAGGCTGTCCATCATCGCCTGCATCTGCTGCATTTGGTTTTGCCGGTTGTTGGTCTTGACGCCTGGCACTAAAAGTCTAACCAAAGTCTTGTTGGCTTCTCTTAACGCCTGGCCTTCAACCTTAGCAAATTCTTCTTTTTCCACGATGCGAACAGCTTCGTTAGCCAGGTCTCTGACCATGGATTCAACGTCGCGGCCAACGTAGCCGACTTCGGTAAACTTAGTGGCTTCCACCTTCACGAATGGGGCTTCCACGATATCAGCCAGTCTTCTGGCGATTTCCGTCTTACCAACCCCGGTTGGCCCGGCCATCAAAATGTTCTTTGGCGTGATGTCCTTTTGCAGGTCTTCTGGCAATTGGGAGCGGCGGTAGCGGTTGTACAAGGCAATCGCCACCAGCTTCTTGGCTTCATCTTGACCAACGATATACTTGTCCAAAAGCTCAACGATTTGACGAGGCGTTTTTTCTTTCATGCTACTGTTCCTCGATTTCATCCGTAATAATCTGGTGGTCAGTGAAGACATCGATATCAGCCGCAATGTTGACGGCTTCCTTGGCGATCTCGCTAGCCGTCATGCCATCGCTGTGGCGAGTCATGGCAACAGCCGCAGCTTGCGCATAGTAGCCGCCTGACCCAATTGCCACAACGCTTTCATCTGGTTCTAGGACTTCACCGTTACCAGAAATTAAGAGCAGGTCCTTGTCATTAAAGGCGATCACCATGGCTTCCAGCTTTTGCAGGGCTGGGTCCTTGCGCCAAGCCTGTGCCATTTCCACAGCTGCCCGGCGGAGGTCGCCGCCGTAGCTTTCCAGCTTGCCTTCCAGCATTTCTTGCAGGCTGACCGCATCCGCCACCCCGCCGGCAAAGCCGATGACCACTTGGTCATGGTAGATGCGGCGAATCTTCTTGGCAGTCGTCTTAGCAATAATGCTCTTGCCTAAAGTTACCTGGCCATCGCCGGCAATAGCGGTTTGGCCATGATACTTGACTGAACAAATTGTAGTCATTTTTTCCTCCACTTGCTAAATCGCAGAATAAATTACAATCAGCATTGTAATCGTTCGCCAACTTTTTGGCAGTTTTTCACAAATATCTTAATAAAAATTTATCCGTTGGCGCTTACCAACCAGTTTCATCATATCACTTTTTATATTATTTTTCGTCTTTTCGGGGAAAATGCTGCCGATATTCATCTTGCAAATGTTTCATGGTTACATGCGTATAAATTTGCGTCGTCGACAGGTCACTGTGCCCTAAAAGTTCCTGGACGCTCCGCAGGTCGGCCCCATTATTGAGCATGGCAGTCGCAAAGCTGTGTCGCAGCTCATGAGGGTGGGCACTGCTCGTAATGCCGCTTTTCTTAAAAAGCTGCTTGATCACTAAACTGATCCCGCGGCTGCTCAATTTCTCGCCCCGGTTATTGAGGAAGAAATCACCATTGTCATGACCATACTTTAAGAGCCTGGGCCGGGAATCTGCTAAATAAGTCTGCAGGATCTGCTTGGTCTCCTCATCAAAAAAGACATAGCGCTCCTTTTTCCCTTTACCAGTGACCAGGATCAGGCAGTTGTCAAAGTCTACCTGCTTGATTAGCAGACTGCTGACCTCGCTCAGCCGCATCCCCGTTGCGTAAAAGAGCGCTAAAATCGCGCGATTGCGCAAGGTCAAGGGCTTGCCGTCATTTAAAGAATCCAGCACCTTCCTAACTTCTGGCTGGTAGAAAAAGTCTGGCAGCTTCTTTTCACCACGCCGCATTTCGATGGCTTCAGTTGGATCAACTTCCGTTAATCCTCGCTTGATCAAAAAGCGGTAAAAAGACTTTAGAGCTGACATCTTCCGCATCCGGCTGCTGGCAGCTAGGCCTTTTTGCGCTAAAGCTTGCAGGTAAATCTCAACATCGCGGCGGTCAAGCTGGTCCCAGCCCTTAAAGCCGCCATTTTCCTGCCAAAAGGCCTGAGCATCAGCTAAATCGCTTTGATAAGCAGTCGCGGTCTTCTCGCTATAGACCCGTTCATTGCGTAAGTAGGATAAAAATTGTTCTACCCAGTCCACCTTAATCACTCAGCTTTTCTGCCTTAAAAGTGGCCAAGTCTGCCAAGCCGCGCTCACTGATCTTTTCGTGGCGCTCCCGCTTGTTGCGGATCTTCTTGCCTTCAAGACCTGGAATCAGGGCAAAGCTGGCGTTCATTGGCTGGAAGTGCTTGGCATCAGTGGTCGTAATGTAGTGGGCCATGGAGCCTAAAGCAGTCGTAACAGGGAATTCTACTGGTTCAAGACCGGCTGCTTCTCTAGCAGCGTTAATCCCAGCAACCAGACCGCTGCCGGCACTTTCGACATAACCTTCAACCCCGGTCATTTGGCCAGCAAAGAAGAGCCCTTCTTGCTTTTTGGCTTCGTAAGTAGCTTTCAAGACTTCAGGACTGGCCATGTAAGTGTTCCGGTGCATCTTGCCGTAGCGGACAAAACGGGCATTTTCAAGGCCTGGAATCATGGAGAAGACCCGCTTTTGCTCACCGTATTTCAAATGAGTCTGGAAGCCCACGATGTTGTACATAGAAGCTGCAGCGTTGTCTTGACGGAGCTGCACCACGGCATATGGGGTTTCCCCAGTCTTTGGATCTTCTAGGCCAACTGGCTTCAGGGGACCAAAGAGCATGGTCTTCGGACCGCGCTTAGCCATGACTTCGATTGGCATGCATCCTTCAAAGACTTCACTATCTTCAAAGCCGTGCAGGTCAGCTGTTTCCGCATGGATCAAGGCGTCAGCAAACTTGTCGTATTCTTCCTTAGTCATTGGGCAGTTCAAGTAGGCAGCTTCACCTCGGTCATACCGGCTCTTCTTGTAGACGATATCCATGTCAATCGAGTCAGCAGCAACGATTGGAGCCGCAGCGTCAAAGAAGTGGAGGCTATCGGTGCCTTCAAACTGTTGAATCTGTTCGGCTAATTTGTCACTAGTCAAAGGACCCGTGGCCACGATCACGATGCCATCAGTTGGCAGCTCAGTAATTTCTTCATCATGGACAGTTACGTTGTCTAGGCTCTTTAACTTGCTAGTTACATAGTTTGAAAATTGATCCCGGTCAACGGCCAAAGCCCCGCCGGCTGGCACCTGGGTCTGGTCAGCGGCTTCCATGATCAAGGAGCCCATTTGCCGCATTTCTTCTTTGAGGAGGCCTACCGCGTTTGACAGCTGGTTGCTTCTCATGGAGTTGGTGCAGACCAGTTCTGCGAAATTGCCGGTTTCGTGAGCCGGCGTCATTTCCTTAGGCCGCATTTCGTAAAGGTCAACCTCAATGCCGCGCTTGGCAAGTTGCCAAGTAGCTTCACTGCCAGCCAGTCCTGCGCCAATAACTGTAACTTTTTTAGTCATCTGTCTCAATCCTATCTCTCTTATTAAACTTATAGAAAATCTATTCTTAGCTATTTTACCGGAAAAAGTCTTCTCTTCCGAATTCAAAAACATATCCAATGCTATTCA
>NZ_AZDU01000054.1 GCF_001434815.1 Lactobacillus equicursoris DSM 19284 = JCM 14600 = CIP 110162 | reverse complement strand
CTTGCCACGTGCCCAGAGCGCCGCCCGCGCGACTACCCCTAACTAACTTCCCGCGCAATGCCGCAGGCACAGGCGCTACGCATCCGCGTCAGCGGCAACAACATACTGCCCAAACCGCTCCTTATCCGCCGGCGACAGCCGCGCCACCACGTGCACCCCGTCGCCTGAATACCGCTCGCTAACCACCTTGCTCCGCGCGTGCAAATACGCCAGCGATCGCCCGGCCTCAGCCAGCGGCAGCACCAGCGTCACCTCGCCATACCCGCTAAAAAGCCGGCGCGTGATCAACCCCGCCAGCGCCTTGATCGACGCCGGGTCCTCGGCGCTATACAGCAAGTCGCCGCCTTCCACCTGCGGGTAGGCGCGCCCGGTCAAATCCGCCTTGTTGTAGGCCGTGATCATTGGCCGCCCCGTGATCCCGATCTCGTCCAGCACCGCCAGCGTCGTCTTGATCATCTGGTTCATGTTGGGGTCCGACGCGTCCACCACGTTGATCAGGAGGTCGGCGTCCTTGGCCTCCTGCAGGGTTGCCTTAAAGGAATCAACCAGCTTGTGGGGGAGCTTGGATACGAAGCCGACCGTATCCGATAGGATAAAAGTAATCCCATCCCCTAGGTCGATCCGCCGCACCGACGTGTCCAGCGTCGCAAACAGCATGTCCTTGGCCAGGACCTCCTTGCTACGCTCACGAGCACCATCGCGGCCCCGCACAGCACCGCCACCAAACTCCCGCAGCAGCCCGTTCATGGTCGTTGACTTGCCCGCGTTGGTGTACCCCACCAGGGCCACCTTCGGCACCGAGCTGGCCTTCCGCCGGGCGGCCTTCACCGCCTCCTGGTCGGCCACCTCCCGCAGCTCCCGCTTGATTGCCGAGATCTGCTTGCCGATGGTCCGCCGGTTCAATTCCAGCTTGCTTTCCCCGGCCCCGCGGTTGGCAAAGCCGCCGCCCCCGGCTGCCCCGCCATTCCCGCGCTGCTGGTCGAGACTATTCTCAGAAGGATGTAGCCGCGGCAATTCGTACTCTAGCCGCGCCAGCTCCACCTGCAGCTTGGCCTGCCGGGTCCGGGCCCGGCTTGAAAAAATCTCCAAAATCAATTCCGTCCGGTCGATCACCCGCAGCTTAGTAATATGCTCCAGATTCCGGATCTGCACCGGCGTCAGTTCATCGTTGACGATCAAAACCTTGGCACCCAGGCCTTGTGCCAGGTCCCGGATCTCTGCCACCTTTCCCTTGCCCAGGTAGGTGCTGGCCACCACGTTCTCGGCCTTCTGGCTGGCTTGCCCGACCACCTCGTAGTTATTCGCCTCAGCCAATGCGGCCAATTCGCTCATCGAGTAGTCAAAGCCAGGATCATCCAAGTTGACCCCAGCTAAATAGGCCTTAACTTGTTGCGTATTATTGTTAATCATAAATAGTGCCCCTTGGTAAAAAATGTTGCCTTGCTTCTATACTAAAATTCTACCCTACCCCAAGCTCGAAAGCCAAAAATCCGGCCCACCCGCGCCCCAGTGTGGGTATCCGTTACTCATTATATATATTAGCCGATATTACAAAAACGTTACGCAATCGTTTTCCTACGTTGCTTACAACATTATATCGTTATATAATCAACTAATGTATAAAATGTGATAAACTAAAGAAGTTAATCGTCGTATTAACTTCAAAAGCGAATTTATCATCTAAAAAAGTGGAGAGAAAGAAGTAGTTATGTCTACAACTGAACAACAACCAGTTCATCATCATCATCACCACCACCATCACCGCCGCCACAAGCGTCACATTTGGCGCTGGATTGGCGGGATTGTGCTTGCTTTGGTTGTGGTGATCTTATTGGTTACTGGCTACATGTACAAGAACGCCCGGGATGCGGCAACGACCATGTACACACCTGTTTCTAAGGCAACCAAGTCTAACAAGAACCGGTTAAGCTCTGACAAGCTGTTGAGCAGCAAAAAGCCGGTCAACTTGCTTATCTTAGGTACTGACACCGGGGCTGACGGCCGGAGCGTCAAGAAGTACCACGGCCTAACCGACTTGATGATGTTCGTCACGGTCAACCCATCTACCAAGAAGACCCGGATCACCACCATCGCGCGTGACTCCAAGGTGACCTTGCCGGATTACCCAGAATATTCCCCAATCAAGCTGAACAGTGCCTACTCCCTAGGCGGGGTCACGGAAACTATCAAGACCCTGGACAAGTACTACAGCGTGCCAATTGACGGTTACGTCCTGGTCAACTGGAAGTCCACGATGAAGATCATCACCAAGCTGGGTGGGGTGGACGTAGTATCCCCTCTGACCTTCACCAACATGGGCTACAGCTTTAAGAAGGGGCAAACCTACCATATCTCTGGGCAAAAGGCTTTAGCCTTCGTTCAGCTGCGTCACGGTGATCCGCGGCAGGACTATGGTCGCCAGGAGCGGGAACGGCTGGTAATGATGGCAGCTTTGAAGAAGAGCGTGTCTTACAAGACCATCTTGAACGCTGACTTTATGAAGTCCCTCGGCAACAGCATGCAAACTGACCTCAGCATGAACGACATGATTAGCCTGGCGATGAACTACCGGGATGCAACCGATAATATTAAGTCGGACTATGCACAGGGGATGAGCAGCAGCGTCAACAACCAAAAATTTGGTAATATGGAAGTTGAAATTATGTCAACTAAAGAAAGACAGCGGATTTCCAATAATATCCGGCAAACTTTAGGAATTAAGAATGTCAACGTTTTAAAGGAGGACAACTAGTGAGCTCTGAACAACAGAAGAACGAAGAAGTAACCATTGACTTGCGTCGCCTGTTCCTGTTAATCAGGAAGCATGTTGCCAGTATTTTGGTTTGGACCATTGGCTTAGGCTTAGTCGGCTATGGGGTATCTGACTACCTGATCACGCCAAAGTACACGGCCACTACCCAGCTCTTGGTTAACCGGAAGACTACTGACGCTAACCAAGCATACGCCATGCAACAAGCTGACGTTAACGCAATTACGACTTACAAGGACTTGATCACCAGTCGGAAGATCTTAAAGGGTGCTTCAAGCTACTTGGCTAACCCAGTAACTTTGGTTAAGAAGGCTACCCCAGCTAAGAAGGCTGTTTATAAGACCCAAGACGATGGTACTCGTGTTTTGGTTAAGAAGGCCGTTAAGGCTCAGCCAGCGGTTTACAAGCGTGACAGCAAGAGCTACACGGTTTCCGCTAGCGAATTGAAGAGCGCGATCAGTGTTACGACTACTACTTCTTCCCAGGTTTTCTCTCTGTCAGCTACGGCAGAAACGCCTGCTAAGGCCAAGGCAGAAGCTAACGCTGTTGCCAAGGAGTTTAAGGAACAGTTGCCATCCATCATGGACGTCAACAACGTGACTATCGTAGCTACCGCATCTAACGGTACTAAGAGTTTCCCTAACGTGAAGCTGATGACTGCTGTCGGCGCCTTGGCTGGTTTGATTATCAGCCTGATGATCATCATTATCCGCGATTTGTCTGACACCACTGTCCGGGAAAGCTCCTTCATGACCGATGAAATAGGCTTGATCGACTTAGGTGAAGTGGCAAGCATCAAGATGCCAAAAGACTGGACATTTACGCCAGCTACTGCCAAGCGCACTACTAGAAGACGGGTATAGGAGGTTAGTATGGGATTATTTAAGAAAAAGGGCCTAGACAGCGAAACGATGAAGAATGGTGCCAAACTGATTACCTTGGCCCGTCCCCAAAGCGTAATTTCTGAACAATTCAGAAATATTCGTACTAATATTTCTTTCATGAACGTTGATAAGGAAATCAAGACTATTGCCTTCACGTCCGCTATGGCCTCTGCCGGTAAGTCAACGGTTAGCGCCAACGTGGCGATCACTATGGCTCAAGCTGGCAAAAAGACTATCTTGATTGATGCCGACTTGCGGCGGCCAACTTTGCACTCAACTTTTAACGTCTCTAATGTCCAAGGGTTAACTACTTTGTTGACTAATAAGAATGTTGATCCAGAGAGCGTAATTATGGCAAGTGGCGTTGAAAATTTGGACATTTTAATCGCCGGTCCGATTCCGCCTAACCCTTCAGAACTCTTGGGTTCTAAGCACATGCTGGACTTGATTGAAAATGTCAAAAAGGAATACGGCATGGTGGTAATCGACTTAGCGCCAGTTCTAGATGCAGCAGAAACCCAGCAATTGACTAGTTCCCTTGACGGGACGATCTTGGTGGTTCGCCAAGCCCACTCCCAAAAGGCTGCAGTTAAGCGGGCTGTGCAAATGCTCAAGTTGACCAACTCACCAATTCTTGGCTACGTTATGAATGACGTTGGCGAAGACGGCGATGGTGGCTACGGTTATGGCTATGGTTATGGCTATGGTTACGGCTACGGTGAAGAAGACAAGAAAGGCAAGTAAGAATTATGACAGTTGTCGATTTGCACTGTCACATCTTGCCAGGAATCGACGACGGTAGTAAGGATTGGGAGACCTCATTAAAGCTCGCGCAAGACGCAGTCAATGATGGGATCACCCACGCCCTGTGCACGCCGCACACGCTGAATGGCCGATTCCTCAACCACAAGGCAGATGTGATCAAGTTAACTGAGGAATTTCAAGAAAAAATTGATCAAGCTGGGATTCCGCTAACGGTCTTCCCAGGACATGAAGTCCGTCTGTCAGGTGGTCTTTTGGATGCCTTAGACAAGGATGACATCCTCTTTTGTGACGAGGATGGTCAGTACATGCTGTTGGAATTGCCAAGCAACGAAGTTCCCCACTATACTAAGAACATGGTCTTCCAGCTGATGCAAAGAGGTATCACGCCGATTATTGTTCACCCTGAACGGAACAATGAAATTCTGGAAGAACCGACTAAGCTTCAAGAGTTTTTGGAAATGGGAGTCTTAGTGCAAATTACAGCTAGTTCATACACGGGGACTTTTGGCAAGAAGATTGAAGACTGTAGCCGCAACTTTATTGAAGCCGGTCAATGTGCCTTCTTTGCCAGCGATGCCCACGACTTGCCGCGGCGGCAGTATCAGCTAAGTGCTGCCTTAGACAAGCTGGCCAAGGAATTTGGTGAAGAAAAGAAGCAAGAGTACTTGAATAACGCACAAGCAGTAATTAATGGTGACCCAGTTTACTTGAATTGGCAGCCATTGCCTAAGAAACGCAAGAAGTTCTTGGGGCTATTTTAAAAGAAGAAATTTGGATGAAGGAGAGGAAAAGATGGATATGGAAGTTAGCGGTTCAGCCTATGTCAAACAGTCCAAAGTCAAGGGCCGTCCTTTCTATCATGGGATTAAACGGCTCTTTGATTTCCTGGCTTCCCTACTTGCGTTGCTCTTGTTGTCGCCATTGTTCTTGTGGTTGGCAATCAAGATTCATGGTGAAGATGGCGGTCCGGTCTTTTATTCACAGATCAGAATTGGCAAGAATGAGAAGCCGTTTCGGATCTACAAATTCCGTTCGATGGTAGTCAATGCGGATAAAATGAAGAAGAAACTCCTGGAGCAGAATGAAGTTGAAGGCGCCATGTTCAAGATGCATGATGATCCACGGATTACCAAGGTCGGCAAATTCATTCGGGCCCACAGCTTAGACGAACTGCCCCAGCTGTGGAATGTGCTGATTGGCAATATGTCTCTGGTTGGCCCGCGGCCACCGTTGCCAAATGAGGTTGACCAGTACACTGATTACGATAAGCAGCGACTGTTGGTTAAGCCGGGCTGTAGCGGCCTCTGGCAGGCAACCAGCCGGAATGCGGCAGACTTTGCGGAAATGGTGCAGCTCGATATTGAATACATCAATCGGAGCAGTGTTTTCTTTGATCTATGGATCATCATCAAGACAATCGGGGTTATTTTTCACCCCAATGGGATGTATGAAGATTAGGAATTTGCGAGGATTTTCTGACCTCGCTTTTTTATTAGGAAGTAAGTTATGACAAAGAAAAATATTAAAGTATGTTTGGTTGGATCAAGTGGTGGTCACTTAACTCATTTGTACATGCTGAAGCCATTTTGGGAAAACAAGGATCGCTTTTGGGTTACCTTTGATAAAGAAGATGCTAGGAGCAAGCTGAAAGGCGAAAGGTTTTATCCTTGTTATTATCCGACTAACCGCAATCTTAAGAATTTGATCAAGAATACTTTCTTAGCAATTAAAGTGCTTCGGAAAGAAAAGCCAGATTTAATTATTTCAAGTGGTGCGGCTGTTGCAGCGCCATTCTTCTATATAGGCAAAATGATGGGGGCTAAGCTGGTATACATTGAAGTATTTGACCGATATGATAAGCCGACAGTGACTGGGAAGCTTGTTTATCCAATTACTGACAAATTTATCGTAGAATGGGAAGAAATGAAGCAGGTTTATCCTAAAGCAATTAACTTGGGAAGTATCTTCTAGAGGGACATATGATATTTGTAACTGTAGGAACACACGAGCAGCTATTTAACCGGCTAATTGAAAAGGTTGACGAACTGGTGGCTAGCGGTGAAATTAAGGAAAAAGTAGTTGTTCAGTACGGATTTAGTACTTACGAGGCCAAGCATTGCGAGATGCATAAAATGATGAGTTTTGATGAGATGCAAGGGACGTTTAGGGATGCACGCATTGTCATCACTCACGGTGGCCCGTCTAGCTTTGTGGAAGCCTTGCAGTATGGCAAGGTACCAATTGTAGTTCCAAGACAACTGGACTTTAATGAACATGTCAATAATCACCAGGTTGACTTTACTAAACTGATTGCGGAGAGAATGAATAACATCATTCCAGTTTACGACATTGGTGATCTTGGTAAAACGGTTGCTGACTATGATACTATTGTGAAAACGAAGAACAGTGGTGAAAGTAGCAATAATAAGAAGTTTAATGATGATCTAGAAAAGATTGTTGATGGGTTGATGAGGGAGAGAAAGTGATGAAGGTTGGAATCCTTTCAATGCAACGTATTAAAAATTATGGTTCATTTCTACAGGCATATGGTTTAAAAAGTATACTAGATGAGTTAGGTGCAGATGTACAGTTTGTAGATTATCATCCGGGTAAGACGTTGATACCTGCTGATGGTGGGACTGGTGTAAAACGAAAAGTATTAAAAGCTATCGAAGCTTTTCAAGGAAGCGCACCGCTTTCTGAGAAGCTCCGTTTTATCAATTATAAAAAAAATTATGCTGCTAAGTATTACCCATATTTAGGTATTACCGAGAAAATGAACTATACCCCAAATGTTGACCTACTGGTTATTGGTAGTGACGAAGTATTCAATTGTGTGCAGAATAATACTAATGTTGGTTTTTCACCTGAATTGTTTGGTCAAAATTCTCATGCTAAAAGAATTATTTCCTATGCTGCATCTTTTGGAAACACGAATTATCAAAAACTTGAACAGTACGGTGTTGCAGATAAGGTTGCGGAATGGCTCAAAGATTTTGATGCAATATCAGTGCGTGACAACAATAGTGTACAAACTGTAGAAAAGTTAACAGGCAAAGTCCCACAGACGAATCTTGACCCAGTACTAATGTACAATTTTTTGGGCAACAACAAGGTTCCAACCGATATCGATGAAAAGCATAAGTATATGATGCTGTATGGTTATTCAGGACGCTTCACTGTTGCAGAATGCAAGAAAATTAGAGCTTATGCTAACAGCAAGGGGCTTAAGATTTACTGTATCGGTGGAGTACAAAATTGTTGTGACAAGTACATCGATTGTGACCCATTCAAAGTTATCGCCTACTTCCAACATGCTGAATGTGTAGTAACTGATACTTTCCACGGTACCATCATGAGCATCATCACCCACCGTCAATTTGTTAGTGTTGTCAGACAAGCGGGTTACGGTAACAGTGAAAAACTGGTCGACTTGCTGAACAGACTGCAGCTGAAGAATCGTCAGTTGCCAAGCTTGGATCTTCTTGATGCCAAGTTGGCTGAAACGATTAATTACACCAACACCGATGAAATCATCAAGAACGAGCGAGTTAAGACTAGAGAATATTTGAAAGGCTGGTTAGCTGAATAATGTATACTGAACTTAAGACTTACCAAATCATCATTGCCTTACTCAAAAAGTACAACATTCGTAATTGTGTACTTTCAGCGGGTAGTAGAAATGTTCCTTTTGTGCACTCTGTGGAAAAAGACCCGTTTTTCAAATGCTACTCTGTTGTTGATGAAAGAAGTGCCGGTTACTTTGCCTTGGGTATTGCTCAGCAAACTAACGAACCGGTTGTGATTTCATGTACTTCATCTACAGCGGCTACTAATTACTGGCCACCTGTAGCTGAGGCCTTTTATCAAAATATTCCAATTTTGGTGATGACTAGCGATCGTGATCCAGAAATGTTGGGTCAATGGGAAGACCAGATGATTGATCAGGTTGGTATGTTTGATCGTCACGTTAAGAAGTCGTTCAACTTACCGATTATTCATGAACATGATGATGAATTGTATTGCCAACGATTAGTTAATGACGCATTACTAGAATTGACTCACCGTGGTACTGGTCCAGTTCACATCAATATTCCAATGAAGTCTTACAACAACTCATTCAATGTAAAAACTTTGCCTGATGTTGTTAAATATGACCGTGTTACGATTGAAAAATCTGATATTCTTTGGGAGAAAAAACTTTCTCAACTTAAGAATGCCAAGAAGATTGCTGTGGTTTGTGGTCAACGCAGTTTTGTCAGTGATGATTTAAAGAAGCAGATCAGTTCATTCTTCAAACACTACAATTCAGCTATCATTGTTGACTATATGTCTAACCTTGATTTTGAAGAAGGTATCAATACTGTAGTCTGCATGGATGATCGCTATGTTACTACCAAGAAGGCTCAAGAATTACTTCCTGACATCGTAATTTCTTATGGTGGCCAAATTTTCTCAGGCGTAAAAGATCAATTTAGAAAGTTTCCTTACAAGTTTGAACATTGGCTAGTTCAAGAAGATGGTAAGGTTGTTGATGCCTTTAAGAGTTTCACTACTGTCTTTGAATGCAGTCCTGAATACTTCTTTACCAAGGCAAACAAGTACGCTGAAGATGCTGAAAATGATAAAGAATACTACAACCAGTGGAAAAATTACGCTGGTTCTGTAATTTACCCAGAATTCCCTTGGTCACATGTTTATGCGATTAAGCAGGTAGTAGAGAAGATTCCCGAAGACTCTATTTTGCACTTAAGCATTAATGATGCTATCAGAATTACTAACTTCTTCAAACTAAATCAGCATATTAAGACGTATGCTAACATTGGTACTCATGGTATTGATGGTCCGCTTTCAACTTTTTTGGGACAAGCTGTTGCTACTGATGATCCAGCGTTCTTAGTAGTTGGTGACTTGGCTTTCTTCTATGACATGAATGCTATGCGTTTGCGTCATATTAAGAATAATGTCCACGTGTTGCTGATTAACAACCATGGTGGCTCAGAATTCTACTTCAACGGAATGTACAAGGATAAGTACAGTGATTTGCACACTACTGCTCGCCATCAAACTAAGGCTGAAGGCTGGGTAAAGGAAAACAACTTCATCTATCTGTCAGCTCACGATAAGGAATCATTGAATTCTGCTGTTAAGGAATTCATGCGAACAGATCTTGATCAGCCTGTGTTCCTGGAAGTCTTTACTGAAATGAGTACTGATGCCAAGACTATTTATGATTTTTTTGATTTAAGTCGTCCGCGTGATTTAAAATCGGAGACGATTAGAAAGAGCAAAGAACTAATCAAGAAGACCATTGGTCAGGACAAGGCTCTGAAGATTGCCAAAAATTTAGGCATTAAGAAGTAAGGGGTAGGAAGTTGGGCTTAAAGAGAATAATTAGAAAAGTCGCTAAGTTCATTGTTGCTTCACAGCCAGCTAAGACTGTCCATGTAGAAGTTGCTCAAATCAACTATGGTGGTATTATGTCCAACAAGACTGCTGTCATTACTGGTGGTGGTTCTGGCTTAGGCTTAGCAATTGCCCAGAAACTTGTTTCAGAAGGGGCTGAGGTTATAATTAGTGGTCGAAACGAAAAAAAACTAGAAAGCGCATGTGAAAAATTGGGAGTAAGGTCTCAATATATTGTGTTTGATGTTTGTGAAGTAGAAAAAGCTGCTAAATTTCTTGATGAATGTGAGCAAAAACTTGGTAAAAAGATTGACTTCCTGATAAGTAATGCAGGCCTGTCTCTTCATGAAAATATTTTTACGGTAAATTGCAAGAATAATTTGAACACCCAC
>NZ_AZDU01000053.1 GCF_001434815.1 Lactobacillus equicursoris DSM 19284 = JCM 14600 = CIP 110162 | reverse complement strand
CAACTTGGGGGCGAAAAAGCAGCAAAAGCAGTCTGGTTGAGTCACCTTGGGGGCCAAAACCGCCAAAAAGCAGCCCGGTTGAGTCAATTTGGGGGCAAAAAAGCGTCAAAAGCAGCCTGGTTGAGTCACCTTGGGGGCGAAAACCGCCAAAATCCAGCCCGGTTGAGTCAACTTGGGGGCGAAAAAGCGTCAAAACGAGTTCGGTTGGCATACTTTGGGGGGCTCGGGCTCCCCGAAGCTCACTCCCCCACGCCCACGCCGCCCCCAACACAAAAAAGGCGAAGCGCTTAGCGCTTCGCTTTTTTCTTAATATAGGCTAAAATCCCGCCGTCCACAAAGGCCAGCAGCAGGTTGGAAGTCGGGAAGTCCAAGACGTTGCCCGACATGTAGCTGGCGCCCAGGATCAGGCAGCTGGCAAAAAGCAGGCTAGACAGGTAAAAAGTCCGCCGCTCCCGCCGCCGCAGCCATGCCATCCCGCCGCAAACGATCACTGCCGGGTAGGCCACCAAATACAAGACCGTCCCCACGATCCCTAGCGAGTAGCGCTGGGCGACGAAGTCCCGTTCCAGGTTAAAGATATTCGTCTCCCGCATGTAGCCGATCCCCAGCCACTTGTCCAAAGGGCTATCGTTGTATTCCACCACCCGGTCCAGCATGGCCTGCTCGACCTTGCGGTTGGCCAGGCGGTACGAAGCCGGCTTATTCAACATGTCAATCCAGAACTGTGGGTCCTTTTCGTACGGGTAGGACTTGCTGATGAACTTCTTGTTCAAGGCGTACTTCTTATAATATTTTGCCAAAAAATCTTTCTCAAACGCCGCCAGCTTGGCAGGAGAATTCTGGTACTTCTTCAAGCCACGTGCCAGCAAGGCGTTTTCGCGCGCAATCGACGAGTCGTGGCTCTTGGCCCAGTAAATCTCGTACTCGTAGCGCTGGACGGCCGGCGACACTTTGTAGCAGATGGCAAAAATCCCCAGCATGGCCACCATCGCTACCAGCGGCCTCCAGCTAAACGACTCGTTTTTCAAAAGCCAGACATGGACCAGCCACAAGACTAGCGTTACGACGAGAGACGCCAGCAGCCCGTACAGGGCCACCTTGGTCCCGACCTCCAGCATGGCCAGGGTCTGCGACAAGGCCAAGAGCGCGGTCTTCCAGGAAAACTTTTTAATCAACAAGTAGAAAACGATCGGCGCCAGCATCAAGAGAATCGCGCTCAAGGTGTTGGTAAAGTAGAAGAAGCCCTTCGACGCACTGTGCGAATAGCCATAGAGGGGCCCCATGAACCAGGTGAAGATGTTGCCGGAAATCGTCCCGGTCTCGTAGGACTTGAGGGAGACGGCGAAGAGGTTGGAGATCACGATTGTCCCGGAAAAAAGCCCGCTGACGATGGCCAGGCCGCGCAAAATCAAGTCTTCGTCGGCGACCGCTTGAGTGACGTAGATCAAAACTAGCGGCAGGACCATTCTAAATAAGTAGAAAAGCTCGCCAAAAGTGGAGTAGCCGTAGGTCGCCCCGGCGATCCCCTTGAAACTGGTCATGTGCCAGAGGTGGATCCCGCCGTATAAAACCAGGGCCCCGGCGTAGATCCAGATCCAGGCCTTGATCTTGGGCCGGGTGGCCGCAAAAAGGACGGCCAGGGCCAAGACGCCCAGGATGCGGACGATGGTCGGGATGGTGAAGGGCAGGATGGTCGCCATTTTCCCCCGGTAGAGGAAGTCTAAGTCCAAAAGGGGCTGCAGGATGATGAACCAAAAGAGCGTTTTTTTCAATTTGTCAGTCATGGATGCCTCGCTTTCTATCTTTACAATCATAACAAAAAACCGCGCCAACCGGCGCGGTTTATTTTACTTCTTCTTAGCAGGCTTAGCTGGCTTTTCATCCTTGTCAGCTGCCTTCATGGTTGGCTCGATCTTTTCGATCGTCACGCTGTTGGTGGACAGGGCCTTGGCCTTCTTGGCGGAGCGGGCTGGCTTCATGTTCTTGAAGTTGACCACGAGCTTGTAGTTAAGGTCGCTGACGGCGGTAGCGTCCACGTCATCAAAGGAGGTGATGGCTAAGAGGGCAGAGTTTTCATAGATTTTTTCCACAGTGCCCTGGAACTGCTTCTTCAACTCTTCTTCTGACTTGGCATTAACGACTGCACCTAATTTCACGTCGGCTTTTTTCATTAAAATTCACTCCTTGACTTCTACTGGTTAAATTCGCAACGAAGTAATACTATATTATATGTCTAAAAAATTCAAGTCAGGAGAACCGTTTTGCGCAAAATTATTTTAATTGCTGGGCCCAGCGGTGCCGGCAAGACCACGATTTCTGAATATTTGACCACCTGCTACGGCATCCCCCGCGTGGTTACCCACACGACGCGGCCAGCGCGGGTCGGCGAAACGCCCGGCGTCAGCTACTACTTTGAAACGCCGGAGTCGATGAGCCGGCTGCACCTTTTTGAAAAAGTCACCTACGGCGGCAACCAGTACGGGTCGAGCCGCGAGGGCCTGGACCGCGCCTGGGAAAAATCCGACCTGGTCAGCCTGATCGTCGATATCGCCGGCGCGCGGTCTTACCTAGAGGCCCTGGGCGACCAGGTCTACTTTTTATACGTGACTGGGGACCTGGCAACCTTAAAGGAAAGGATGCTGGCTCGGGGGGACGACCCGGAAAAAGTGGCCGGCCGCTTGGCGGGCGCTGAATTGAACGAATTGCCGGCTGACCTGGCCCCTCAGGCCCACGTGCTCGTTAACCAAAACTTAACCAAGACCGAGGAAAAGTTGGACGAAATTGTCAAAAAGTTACGGGATTAAGGCTTTTTGACAAGCAATCGTAAATAACGTGTGACGCTTTTGAAACAGAAATGAAATATTTCTTAGGTATTATTAATACCATCAAATACGAAAAGGAAGTAAATCATTTTGAAGTTCAAGAAATCACTCGTTAAAGTTTTAGCCGCTTTTGCCGTAGCCTTCGCCGGCTTCGTCACTGTTAACACTGTCAGCTCAAACCAAGTTCAAGCTTCAACCACTACGACTAAGCGTAACAAGGTTGTTTCTCTTGCTAAAAAGCAAGTCGGCAAGCGCTACGTTTACGGCGCCACTGGCCCTTACAGCTTCGACTGCTCAGGCCTGACCTCATACGTTTACAGCCACGCTATCGGCAAGTACATCACTAGAACCACCTACACTCAAGTTAAGAAAGGCAAGACGGTTGCTGTTTCAACCTCACGCCTGAAGAAGGGCGACCTCCTCTTCTGGGGTTCCAAGTCTAGCCCATACCACGTAGGGATCTACATTGGGGGCGGCCAATACGTACACGCGGCAACTCCAAGCCAAGGCGTACGTAAGCAATACCTCAGCAGCTACTTCTGGCCATCAACTGCTAAGCGTGTGATCTAGTCTCGCCGCTTAGCCAACTTCAAAATGATCGTCAATTAACGTCTCGCAGGCGCTCCGCTTGCGGGGCGTTTTTGTTTTGGTGTTGGGGCTGTTGGGGCTTGGCAAGGCGAAAATTAAAGCAATCTGTGAAAGCTGCACCTCCATCTTACGCTTTTTAAAGTTTGTAAAGGCTGTCAAGCCCCACCAACACTAACAAAGTTTAAATCCTTAGAAAGTTAGTTAAGCCCTTGTAAATGAGAAAGGAATTAAATAAAATAGGGGCAATTAGTTAAGTAAGTAACGGTTTTAGATTTGCAAAGAAGGTATTCACAATGAGAATTGCATGTTACGGCGTTAGGCCGCTTGAAAGAAGTTATTTCGAAAAATTAAACAAGTACGACTACGACTTGAAGCTCATTCCTGAATACTTGAACCGGGAAAACGTCAAGGAAGCTGAAGACTGCGACGCTGTCCTCGTCCGCGGCAACTGCCTCTGCGACCGGGAAAATCTGAAAAAGTTCCGATCTTATGGAATCTCCTGGGTCTTCACCCGCTCCGTGGGCGTTGACCACTACGACCTCAAGGCTGCTGAAGAACTCGGTATCTCGGTTGCCCGCGTGCCAAACTACTCCCCATACGCCGTGGCCAACTTGGCCTTCACCCTGGGCGTTACCCTGTCCCGCCATGTCGGCGAAGCTGCCCATCAAGTCCACCAACAGGACTTCGGCATGCATCCTGACTACTTTGCGACCGAGTTCAACCGCATGAAGGTCGGCATCTACGGCGCCGGCAAGATCGGCGTGGCCGAAGCCAAGATGTGGAAGGGCCTGGGCGCTGAAGTTTACGCCTATGACCCGTTCCCATCCGACTTCGCCAAGCAGTACTGCGAGTTCGTCTCTGAGCACGAGCTGCTCGCGACCTGCGACATCGTCTCCGTTCACGTTCCTTACTTTAAAGGAAAAAATGATCAGCTGATCAACGCCGAATACATCGCGCAAATGAAGGATGGCGCGGTCCTCGTCAACACGGCCCGCGGCGAGCTCGCTGATGAAAAAGCTGTCGCGGCTGCCGTACGCCGTGGCAAGCTGGGCGGTTACGGCGCCGACGTGGTGTCCAGTGAAAAGCAGATCATGGGCCACAACTTCGACTGCCAAGCTGACGTTCCAGATCAAGACGTCCAAGCGCTGATGAGCCTTTACCCCCGCGTCATGCTGACCCCGCACATGGGCTCTTTCACCAAGCCTGCTCTTGAAGACATGATCACCCTGTCTTACAACAACTTCCATAATATGCAAACTGAAGGCACCGTTGACCAGCGCAACAGCGTGGTTGCTCCAAAGGTTGAAGTGACGACTGCTGCTTCCGCAAAGGCCTTGGCCTAGTCTAAAAGCTTCTAGCTCTGCTAGGGGCTTTTTCTTATGTAACAAAACTTGTAATTCTTATTAAAGAGATTGCAAAGGCTCTGTAAAAGGCTTGTAACATAAATAAGCTATGATAATAACCGTCAAGAGAAAAAGGAGAAAGTTATTATCATGAAGCAAATCAAAAGAATTTTAGTCAGTTTAGCCCTGTTCGCCGCCTTCTTCGGTGCGGTTTCTGCCACCAAGGCAGCGCCAGCCCAAGCGGCCAGCGTTACCACTAAGCGCAACAAGGTTGTCAAGCTTGCCAAAAAGCAAGTTGGCAAGCGCTACGTCTACGGCGCTACTGGCCCTTACTCTTTCGACTGCTCCGGTCTGACCCAGTACGTTTTCAAGAAAGCTATCAAAAAGTCAATTACCCGGACGACCTACACCCAAGTCAAGAAGGGTAAAACCGTGAAAGTTTCAACCGCCAAGCTCAAGAAGGGCGACCTGCTCTTTTGGGGCTCTAAGTCATCTCCATACCATGTCGGCATCTACGTGGGCGGTGGCAAATACGTGCACGCTGCTACGCCAAGCCAAGGCGTCCGCAAGCAACGCCTCAGCAGATACTTCTGGCCATCCACGGCCAAGCGGGTCATTTAATTTCAGACCAACTTTAATAAAATAACTTTCCCACTATCAAAAATAAGGTTATCGGCCTCAAAACCGGTAGCCTTATTTATTTGGGCTTAATTTTAATAAGATGGTATTCGTTCTGTAACATTTCTGTAACATAAGAGGACTATTATTTTACCTGTATCAAAAAAGATAAATTAATCATTAGAAGGATAATTGTTGTGAAGTTTAAGAGAATCTTAGTTAAGTTAGCAGCCGCTTTTGCCTTAATGACCGCTGCTGGCGCCGTACAAAATAGTAACGTTCAAGCCGCTACGGTTAAGGCCGTTAACAAGCGAGTAGTCATCAACTACGTTAGTGGCTACAGCGTGAAGGCTTGGAAGAACTACAAGGTGAAGACTGGTGCTGCCAACGATACTGGTATCAGCTTCAAGCACGGCACGACCATCAAGGTCATCGGCGAAGTCAAGTACAAGGGCAAAACCTGGTACAAGGTTGCTGCCAACGAATGGGTTCTTGCTTCTTACACTTTAAGCCAAAAGGCTTGGGCTAAGAAGGCCAAAGCTGCTAAGCGTGCCGCTAAAAAGGCAGCAAAAAAGGCAGCTTACATGAAGAAGACTTCTAAGAGCATGAAGCGCAAGCAAAACAAGGTTGTGGCTTTGGCCAAGGCCCAAGTCGGCAAGCCTTACGTTTGGGGCGCAACTGGCCCTTACAGCTTCGACTGCTCCGGCTTAACTTCATACGTTTACCGCCACGCTTTGGGCAGAAACATCACCCGGACCACCTACACCCAGGTTTACCAAGGCAAGAGCGTTGCTGTGTCAACTGCTACCTTAAAGAAGGGCGACCTGCTCTTCTGGGGTTCAGCATCAGCACCATACCACGTAGGGATCTACGTTGGCGGCGGCCGCTTCGTGCACGCAGCCACTCCAAGCCAAGGCGTCATCAACCAGCACCTGAGCTACTACTTCTGGCCATCCCGCGCTAAGCGCCTGATCTAACAATAATATCCTTTGTACTAAAGCATCGCCTCGTGCGATGCTTTTTCTTTATCCATCTGTATCATTCTTGTAACAATGCTGTAACATTGTTTCGCTAAGCTAGAAAGCACGAATTCAATTTTTAGAAAAGATGGAAACCATGAAAAAAGTAATAACAGTATTAGCCTTATTCCTCAGTCTGCTGGGCGCAGTCAGTTTTGCTGACCAAGCTGACGCCGCCACCTTCAAGCGGGTTGCTTACCGCGGCGGCAAAAAGCTGAACATCTGGAACCGGTCCGGCGCTGGTAAAAAGATTGTCGGTCAGGTCAAATCAGGCCAGAAATTGACTTTGAAAGCCACTGCAACTTACAAGGGCAATTTGTGGTATGAATTGAAAAATAACACCTGGATCATGGCGGCTAACACCGTAACTACTAGCAAGTACGCCTCAATCCTGAAGGCGGCCAAGCAAAATAAGGTCGTTTCCCTGGCCAACAAGCAGGTGGGCAAGGCTTACGTCTGGGGTGCCACCGGCCCTTACAGCTTCGACTGCTCCGGCCTCACCCAGTATGTTTACAAAAAGACCATCGGCACTTACCTGCCGCACTACTCCGTGACCCAGCGCTACTATGGCAAGACCGTTTCCACCAAGAAGCTGCAAAAGGGTGACTTGCTCTTCTTCGGCAGCAAGTCAGCGCCGAACCACGTGGGCATCTACGTTGGCGGCGGCAAGTTCGTCCACGCCTCCAGCCCCACGGTTGGCGTCATCAAGTCATACGTCAGCACCCGCAAGTCCAGCGTCTTCTATCCATCCAGCGCTCGGCGTTTAATTTAGTAAAAAAGACCGGCTCCTCGCCGGTCTTTTTGCGTTAGTGGGGCAATAGTGCACAATAATTTACTCAACTATCCAGCCTTTTGGAAAAAAGCTTCACAAAAACATACTCAAGTAGCCGCCTCGCCGGCCCAAAGTTTACTCAACTACCCGGAAAAGTAGGGCAGTTGAGTAAGTTTATGAGCAGCATTTCCGCTACTTGAGTAAACTTATGAGCAGCATTTTCGTTACTTGAGTAAGTTTGTGTGCAATATTTTCGTTACTTGAGTAAACTTATGAGCAACAATTCTGTTACTTGAGTAAACTTATGAGCAGCAATTTCGTTACTTGAGTAAGTTTGTGAGCAGCATTTTCGTTACTTGAGTAAACTTATGAGCAACCCCATCACCAGTTTAGTCAAAAAATGTGCAGCACCCCACCCCAAAACGAAAAGGAGGTGCCAATTGGCTATTACACCTTCTGCGGCTCGATCAACTCTTAATCTGCCATTCTGGCAAAAATTCCTGCAAAAACCTAGTGCAGATGGCCTCATCCTGCATGACGAAGTAGAGCATGTAATCGTCGGTAATTACCAACGGCTATCCGTCATCGATCGGTGCGATGAAATCATCAAGTAAACCCGTCCCTGTCAAAGCGCCCTCGCTAACCATTTGTAACCAACTTGTAACATTCACCGTCTTGCGACACCCTTGACAAGAGCTTAAGATAAGTATATGGTATTAGTTTTTGCTTCGACGGAGGAAATAAGCATATGAGTAATAAGTGGAAAAAAGCAGTCAGCGCGCTGACCCTGGCCGCCGCGGCCTTTAGTTTTGCTGTCGCAGCGCCCCAGGAAGCTAGCGCCCAAGTTAAGGGCCACCTGTCCAAGGTGCAAGTTATAAAAAAGGCCCCCGTTTACACCAACTATAAAAAGGGTAAAAAGACCCACAAGTACCTGAAGAAGGGCAGCGTGAAAAAGGTCAAGGCCACCGCAACCGACACCAAGAAAAAGGTCTGGATCAAGGTCGGCACCAAAAAGTGGATCGCTAGCAAGTACACGGTCGTAATCACCACGACCGCCAAAAGAAAGGCCAAGTCCAGCTCCATCACCAAGGCTGCCAACCAAGCAGCTAAGGCCGCCAACAAGGCTACCCAAGCAGCCAACAAGGCCGCCCAAGCCGCAAAGCAGGCAACCGCGGCTTTGACCACCAACCAGGTCAATCAAGCAGCGTCTTCACAAGCACCAGCTGGCTCATCTTGGCAGCAAAGCCGGGTGGTCAGCCTGGCCAAGGCCCAGGTGGGCAAGGCTTACGTTTGGGGCGCAACCGGCCCATCTTCCTTTGACTGCTCCGGCCTTGTCCAATGGGTCTACAAGAACGCCATTGGCAAGACCGTTTCCCGCACGACTTACACCCAGGTTTACGAAGGCGTGAACGTTACGGTAAGTACCAGCAGCCTCCAGCCTGGCGACATCCTCTTCTGGGGGAATGCCGCCGCTCCTTACCACGTAGCCATCTACGTGGGCAACGGCCAATACGTCTCCGCTGCCGACGAGCAGCAGGGCGTCATCTTAGCAACCCTGTCCAGCTACTACTGGCCAACGGTTGCTAGAAGATTGCTGTAGTTTTCGTGTTAAAATAGAGTTAGCAGCAGTAGGGAGGAAAAGGGACATGAAGAATATTTTAATCAAGTTTTCTGCCGCTGTGCTGGCTTTTTTAGGCGTTTCCATGACGGGGGTTACGCCCGTCAGCCATCCGGTCAAGGCAGCAAACAAGCGCGTGAAGGTCATCAGCAAGCGCTACGTGACGGTCTGGTCCAACTACCGTTCCGGCCACCACAAGGTCACCCATGTGAAAAAGGGTACCAGCCGCTTTGTCTACCAAACCGCCAAGGACAGCATGGGCAACTTGTGGTACCGTATTGGCAAAAATAAGTGGGTTCTCGCCAAGTACTTCACCAAGGTCGAACAAAAGCGGGCTGCTGTTAAGGCGTCCCGCGCCGCTGTTAAAAAGGTAAAAAAGACGACTAAGACCAAGAAAGCAACCAAGGCTGTCAGTGCCGTGACTCTAGCCGCTTCTTGGTCCGCCCCGATGGGCTCTAAGGCCCGCGCCAAGGCCGTGGTTGCCCTGGCCAAGGCCCAGGTGGGCAAGTCTTACGTCAAGGGCTCCAAGGGCCCTGACGCCTTCGACAACGCCAGTCTCGTAGCCTACGTCTACAAGCAGGCGGCGGGCGTCAATACCGGTTCAACCGCCAAGGCCCAGGCCACCAAGGGCATCGCGGTCAGCGCCTCCAAGAAGTCCGGCTTCACGGAGGGCGACCTGCTTTTCTGGGGCAGCAAGAGCAACCCGTACAACGTCGCCATCTACGTCGGCAATGGCCAATACGTCATGGCCAGCGGCGATCAGCAGGGCGTCGTGCAAACAAGTTTATCAACCTACTTCTGGCCATCTCGTGCTAGAAGAGTCTTATAGCAAAAAGGTCCGAATCATCTGATTCGGGCCTTTTTTTGGCTATAGTTGAGTAAAAAATGTGCAGTCGAAGTCCGGTTGATATAGAACGGGGGAGGGATCGAGCCTGGTTGATATAAAATGGGGGGCGCAAATGCCTCGGTTGAGTCAACTTGGGGGCAAAAAATGGTTCGGTTGACATAGGTTGGGGGCAAAAATCGGGAAAATTTAGTCCGGTTGATATACTTTGGGGGCGAAAAACAGGAAATTTAGTCTCGGTTGACATACTTTGGGGGCGAAAATCGAGAAATTTGTCTCCGGTTGACATAGATTGGGGGCAAAAATCGGGAAAATTTAGTCCGGTTGACATAGATTGGGGGCAAAAATCGAGAAATTTGGTCTCGGTTGACATACTTTGGGGGCGAAAATCGGGAAAATTTAGTCCGGTTGATATACTTTGGGGGCGAAAATCGAGAAATTTGATCTCGGTTGACATATATTGGGGGCAAAAATCGAGAATTTCCGTCCGGTTGACATAGATTGGGGGCGAAAATCGGGAAAATTTAGTCCGGTTGATATACTTTGGGGGCGAAAATCGAGAAATTTGTCTCCGGTTGACATAGATTGGGGGCGAAAAAACAGAAAATTCGTTTCGGTTGCTATATTTCGGGGGACACCAACTTATCCAGTAGGAAAAACGGTGGATCTGGCCGCCA
>NZ_AZDU01000052.1 GCF_001434815.1 Lactobacillus equicursoris DSM 19284 = JCM 14600 = CIP 110162 | reverse complement strand
ATCACCCCCTCATACGAGGGGAATACACTAACTACAAAATGAAAACGAATGCCAAAAAAGGATCACCCCCTCATACGAGGGGAATACTTGAGAGCCGGTTATTTGCAGGGCGTTCGGTGAGGATCACCCCCTCATACGAGGGGAATACTGATCACAAAATTAATCTCTGTATAGTCGTTAAGGATCACCCCCTCATACGAGGGGAATACGCAACGAATATGAGCAGATTGTGGATGCAATAAGGATCACCCCCTCATACGAGGGGAATACCAAGCACACACAGCATTCCAAACACACACAGCAGGATCACCCCCTCATACGAGGGGAATACTCCGTTTGATCAAACGGCCGCCCAGTACTATCAGGATCACCCCCTCATACGAGGGGAATACCAAGCACACACAGCATTCCAAACACACACAGCAGGATCACCCCCTCATACGAGGGGAATACCAAGCACACACAGCATTCCAAACACACACATCAGGATCACCCCCTCATACGAGGGGAATACTAAGCCTTGTTATTGACGGAAAGGCGTTCATCAGGATCACCCCCTCATACGAGGGGAATACTAAGCCTTGTTATTGACGGAAAGGCGTTCATCAGGATCACCCCCTCATACGAGGGGAATACTGGCGGTTGTACCACCTATACCGCTAACGGCTAGGATCACCCCCTCATACGAGGGGAATACAAGACATCAAAAAGTTGTCAATCAAGGCGACTGGGATCACCCCCTCATACGAGGGGAATACACTAAAAGATCCCTTATTTGACGCCATTCTCATAGTTTCAAAACATAATTTTCAATGAGTTTCTTCGTCAAATCCATCTCCGCCTTTGCATCAGATACCGCGTTGTGTGGCCGGTCATTTTTGATCCCGTAGTACAATAGTACACTTTTGAGCTTATAACTGTCTAGCTCAACCACCTTATTTTTTACCACTGTCATTAGGTCTCGAGTACGATTGGAAATTATATCAATGCCATGTAAACGACAAGCCTGATTTAAAAAGCTCAAATCAAACTTGAAGTTATAGCCTACAAGCACAGCATCCCCGACAAATTCCTTAAGTTCCTTTATCGCTTCTACTTCGTCTACCCCATCTTTCATCACGATATCATGGGTTAAACCGGTTAAATCTACAATATCTTTGCTAATCTGGACATCCTGCTTAATCACCCGATAAAACTCTGCCCTATCATTGCGTACGGCACCAACTGACAAAATTCTATCCTTTTCAGAATCCAGACCTGTAGTTTCAATATCGACAGCAGCGAAGTTCACAGCATCAGCGTTAACAACATGCCTTGCATGACCATACTTCTTTTCAGCTACTCTTGCCTCATGATACTTTGCAGCATTACTAAAGCCATGCTGAACTAGATCAGGGTCGTTTAAAAATTTGACAAACTCAAGTCCATCTAGATCAACAATCTTCTTGGATGGTCTAGTCGTTTTAAAAGTGAAGCCTTGCTCATTGTTGGTGTTATATACAATGGTTGCTTCACCATTACCGATGTTCTTTTGAACCCGTTCCCAAAGATTATCTCTAACTCTAGCACTGACATTGCCAACATAGACTCCTGTCTGAATCTCTTGGCACCATCTGGTCAAATCACCTCTAAGTGCATAGGGAGTCTTAGACAAAGTAATTACAATCATTCTGCATCATCTTGTCTTTCGTGATATTGAACGCCAAACTTCTGCAAGCCTAGCTTGTCATCCCAGAGGTTCAAAACATCGACATCATCCTGATTTGCATCCTCGTCTTGTAAAAGCAACCTTTTCAAGTCAGTGATCATACGCTTAATTAGCTTGCTTTCCCGAAATTTATCCCTCATGGCATGGCGGGTGTGCGTATCAATGTCCTCATTACCGTAAAGAGCCGTCATCTCGAAGGCCACAGGAATTGAAAATTCAGCCTTATACAAATCGGCAAAGTCATAAACAAAAGCTAAGTCGTGCCCCGTGTGCACAAAGCCGAGTCCTGGAGAAGCTCCCATCGCCGCAATCACACTGTAGCTTAGCCCATATAGTGCCTGGTGGGCTGAGGTCAAAGCCTTGTTGATTGGCGTTCCGGCTTCATAATTGTCAGGATTATATTCACGTTTATCCCATGGAACCCCAGTTTTCTTTGATTGTTCCCGGTATACTGCGCGAACTCTTGAGCCTTCTTTGCCGCGCAATTCCTGCATGCTTAAATCTGACACATCTTCATTTGGAAAACGCATCTGGTACATTTGCCGGGCCACCTTTACTCTGGTCCGGGTATTGGAAACCAGCTTAGCCTGGGCTTCAAGAAGGCGCGATGATCTATTCAGGGCGCGGCCATGGGCATACTCGCGCACGCCTTGTTCGCCAACCCAAACTACCGCCATGCCTGAGTCCCCCATTAGCTCAATAGCTCTATGAGTCACATCAACGCCTGGTCCTAAGAGCAAAACGCTAATCACGGCCGCTGGGACATAGATTATCCCCTCAGTGTCCCTGACTTCGATTGCCCCGTCTTTACGATCTAAGCGACACTTTTCTAAATACAAAAAGGTAATTCGATCTTCGGTCCGACCTAGCTCTGTTAGGTCGGGCTTTTTGTAGCTTGCTTCGACTTTCATGATCTACATTGGGATCACTGTCATCAATCCCATCCCAAAAGCCTTCTCTCTGCCCAGTCCTTCTGTCAGAACATTTCTAAATTTTGACAGATCTGTAATTTGTAGGACACCTTCATAGACTGTCCGGTTCAAAGAAACCCGCGACTGCTTTCTTAAACTTGGACGGTCATGGCCAACCACATCAGCACTTAATAGCTTAAAGCCACCGTTTTCCGCTTTATTTTCCAACCATCCCAATTGCTTATCTACAGCAAAGTAAGGGATAATCTTGCCAGGGTGCTTACTTGACTTGCCACCTCTAAAAGCTGGATTAGCCGTCAATCTAAAGCGTAAGACCTGATTTTTAGCGAGCCGATTCAAAAACGGTTCGTAGTCCTTGCTCATGGCAGTACCAGGACGACCATACTTTTCAAGTTTTTCTAAGTCTGGTTTGTCTGGACTAAGCAAAAGCAGATAAGTTCTGCCTTGCAATTGGTCAATTCGCCACAAGTGACGCTTTCGCTCACCTTGAGCGATTTCGTCTGGAAAAGATTGCTCAATCCAGCCATGATAAGCACCGAGATGAGACAAGTCTCTAATCTTCTGACGATTCTTGGTATCAATCTCAACTCTTGATAAGTACATCTCAGCCCTCCTATTTACACAGCTCCAAATGCATCATGTTCCATCGAAGCATGGTATGATGGATTTTCTAATTCAACTCTGGTCTTGGCAAGTACTCTAAAGCCAAAGTGACGGTAACGCGGATTAAAGCTTTCTACTCGATCCTTTTCAGTCCAGGTAACATTTGGATTGTCGATCAAGTTAGCATCTGCCACAATCTCAGTCTTGTAGTTTTCTTTTCTAAGCTTCTTTTGATACCAGCTACTTGCTTGCCAAGGCAATTGCTTAAGTGCTTCTACGGGATTAGCATCTTCAAAAACGTTCGTTTTCAAAATGCCAGCTGGTGGGCAAGACCGGCGGCCAAGGTATAGTTGAAATTTAGGGTGCTTCAAGGCATCAGCAATTCGATCAATCTCCTCATCATCCCCGCCAATTGCTACAACATAAACCGCATCCTGATAGTAATCCCGATAGGTTAACTTACGTGTATCGGTCTTCCACTCCACAGTGTGAAAGTCTGTTAGTACCTTGCCTCTTTGATCGGTTCTTACAGCAAAAGCCAAATCGTTCAGCTTGGTGATCTCCGGGTTATCCCGGCGCATCCCCAAGGCTGCGCCAATCATCCCGATTACCGCACTTTTTGACGGTACGGGCCAGCTAGTCCGGCGCTCGAAGTTTGCTTCATTGCCATATGACTGCAAAGGAGCGGTTAATTTAATTGTTAAGGTCTTCATCTTCTACCGCCTTCTTCAAGACGTCACGCAACTTGTCGAGCAAGTCATTCAAGTTGTCCTCTTTTTCGCCAATCTTGGTATCAAACTTGCCTGCTACCAACGTTGCAAGTGGGGCATCAACAAAAGCTTGAGTATCAACAAATTCTGCTTCTAACTTGTTTACAGAGTTTTCTAGATAGCCCTTGCCATCTCTTGCAGTTGCAGGTTGCTCAAAAGCTGATACCAGGTTGACTGGGGTATCATCGCGAACAGTAACCATTAAATAGCTTGGCACAGTTTTGTTAGCAAAAGAGTTTTGCTTACCGGTTGGCATGGAGAGGGCGAAGTCTTTTACAAAGGTAACCGCACCTTCAACAGCATCTTTACCATCCAGGTTGTGCGCAAGTTCACCCATGTTAACGTTAGCATAACGATAAAGAGTAGCTGAATCGTATTGAGTGGTTTGAATCAAAGCAGCCCCGCTTTGTTCCTTACCTTGCAAATCATCCAAAGCAGTAAAGTAATCATATTCAGGAATGATTTCATGGGTTGAAATGGCGTGAGCTACTTGGGCTGAGGCATCAACGTTTAGTTCTGGGTTGTCAGCCACCATTCGACCAAAGAGAGCCAAGTCCAAAGAATTTCCTTGTAACAGATTCTTCTTTGCTTCCTTCTTGTCAAGTTCTTCGCCTGCCAAGACGTACTTAGCAAGGCCTTCGATTTGACCCTTGCTTACCATTAATAAGGCACCAGTTACGTTATCCTTCTTAACCTTAATGCCAGCTGCACCTAAGGCAGCTGCTGCCATCTTGTCGGCTTCTTCTTGACTGAGGCTGCTGTCAAGTTCCATCAACTTTTCGGCAAGGAGTTGTGGTACCTTCAAAGTCCGAGTACCGATTTCAGCACCATCTTCAGCAAAGGCCTTCCGAGTAGCTCTCTTCCAGGATTGGGACGAAACTCTTGCTCTCATTACGCCGCCGTAAAAAGCAGTCTTTGGTGCACCAGTATCATCGCGGTTGATGTTAGAGGATGGTACAGTTTGCAAAACGTTGATGTCAAGGTATAGGTTCTTACTCATGATTTTTTCTCCTTATTAATTCTTGTCTTCGTTTTTCTGATCTTGCTTGTTTAAACGGTAGTATTGTTCACCCCAGAGCAGGCGTACTTGGTTTGCTTCTTGGTAGCCGAATTGGAAGCGGTAAAGATCGCTAGCTAAGCGAGCATAATCAATCTTGATGCCAGTCTTCTTCCCTTTGACAATCTGCATCAGGTGAGTCAACTGGTCAATTACTGCTTGAACATTGGTTGATCCAAGCAGTGCCTCTACCCGGCGGTTTAGAGCAGTTTCTGAGTCACTATTTTTCAAGCGATTCAAAGCCTCAAAGAATTCTACCCCGCCGTCTTCGTTTGCATCTTTGCTCTTCTTGGCATAAACGCAAACTTCATTTGCTTGCTGGTGGACAGCATACATTCTAACTGCAGCAAAAATCGCCTTCTCTGCGTGAGTTTGCTTGCCGTTTTTACTTAGCCACTCTTCTTTCATATTGGCTAAAAAGATTGGCCAAACCTTTTGGGCCCGGCTGCCGTCAAGGCTAGCGGTTGAGCGCAAAGCAGCCAGAGCAGCCTTATCCATATCGCCATTATTGTACAATTGCTCAATAATTTGGCTGGTTACCCGTTCAATATCATGTGCCATGTAATCACTTCTCCTTCCTATTATTTATGAATGACTTTCCAGACGCCAGCTTTAAATTTGCTTGCGGCCTTAAAGATGTTGTCGCGATCTTTGTCAGCATCATCATTACCCGACTTTTTAACCCCCGTGATATCTCTTGGGGTCATTTGTTCTAGGAATTGGTCAAGAGTTTGAAGGGAAAGTTTTTGAAGCTCATCCTTCCATTCCCTGACTTTTTCTTCACGTTCATCTTGGTTAGATAACCCTGACAACCAATTAGTAAAAGGTTCATTCAGGTTGTCATAAAAGTCCTGACTCTTACGGCCAGCAAAATCCCCTGCACCACGACTGCCAAAGCGAATGGTGCCAATTTCCATCAAAAAGCCATAGTACTTGCGACCAACAGTCTGATTTAGTTCAACCATTTCTTCAATTCTGGCTGGCCACTTCTTTGCTAGATCTGGATTCTCGTCAAAGAGAACATCTGCCTCAATTTGCAGGTTATCATCAAATTCAGCTGCCGGCATCAACGAGGTTGCCCCACCATTACTGATAATACCAGTGGTATGAAGATTAATTCTGGCAGTGCTTTGAATGTAACCACCCTCTTTCAGAATATTAATCCATTCGATAATTAGTGGTTGTTTACCCTCATTCTTCTCCAGTGGAACGTACTGACCGAAGTTACGCCACATAGCCCAGCCCAAGCTGCTAAGCTGCCGTGTTGCTGGAATCCAGTTGCCATCCTTATCCTTGCGCCAAGTTGACATTGGCTCAATGTCGAAAGCATTAGTACTATTAAATGCAGGTAAGCCAGCGCTAAAGACAGTTGGTACATCATCTTTCCATTCAATGTGGAGCAATCGAGACCAAACTGTATACACTTCCGCGTAATTATCAGGCTTGATTTGCTTTAAACGCTTCTTTACGTAACTGTCCAAATCTTCTTCCCAAACCGGCTTTTGAATTGTATATTTATCCTCGTCATCATTGAGCAGAATCATGTTCAACAGTAAAGTTTCAAAAAGATTCTTTCCTTTGATGTAAATTGGATTTAAGGTATAAAGCCAGCCACGTCCATTGGACATTTTTTCTTTAGCAACAACCTTAGTTTTATCTGTCACGCCGGTGAAGTTTTGGTAAGAAATAACCCATCTGACAAGTTCATCAATGCTCATCTTGTTTTTCTGTGGTGCACTCTTTGGTGCGAAAAGCGCTACAGAATTACCACTTTGGGAAATAAGACGGTTCATCTGCATCAAATCAACTGTACCTTTTCCCTTATCCACACGTTTCGCAGCCACTACATGAGCATCATATTGTTCCTTGGTCACCTGATAAAACGGATGTGATCCAAAAAAGTCAAACAAATCAGCATTTCTATCAAGATAGTTAAAAACTGCATCTGTGAATCCACCTTTTGATGATAAAGCTTCCCAGGTATTAAGCAGTTCTTCACTGTCAAATTCAGCTTCATCAATGTTTGATCCAACAACCTGCATTCGTTCATCTAACTTTAGCCATTCGTATGCCTGACCATCTTCATTAACTCTTGAATAGATAGTTGTCAAAATCGCTTCTAGTAATCTTAATACTGCTAAATCTTGACCATGCATTTCACCAGCAATCTGCCGGTAATCTTTGGCATTTTTCAGCAACTCTTCAATAGATACAAGCCGTTCCGAATTTGTCTTGCTTTCCAAGACTTTAATCCAAGGCTCGGTAACTAAATTAAAGCTATCCACTATTTTTCACCTTCCTCTTTTTCATGTGTCAGCCCAATCGCGGGCAAATACTTCAACCGGTAGCCGGCAAAAGTCGTCTCATTATTTTCATCAAGAACTAGTGCTATAGAACCCTTAAGCCAAGGACTATTTTGCCATTCAGGAAATCTCTTGATCGTAATCGTTTCAAGAGTCTTAATTGCCTTATCAACATCAAGTGTAAGCACCCCTGGCAAGCGAATAATTTCCTGAGCTAAATCCCTGTCTCCTATCTCATCCACAGCTACGGTTTCTTTTCCCTCATCCAACAAATAATATTTACTATCAACCTCCTTTAATAAAATCACCTCTACGCTTTCACGAATGTCCCGAACTGCGGCAATCGCCTGATTTTCATCAAGATTTCCTGCATCCCAGTCAAGCCAGCCATGCAATGTTAACTTTCTAAGCTTACGTTTGTTTTGCAAATCAGTTTCTTTTTTGGGATACTTTGGATCACTCACCTGGAAGCTTTCCGCCTTACTATTTTCTTTGGCAAAATGTTTATCGGAGTCTTCCTTGGCATCCTGAAGATTTTCAACTTGGTCATCTGTTGGTGGATCGTAAACTTTTTGCACCAAAATCGAAATATCATCGGGTAGCTTCACGACTCTTGGCAAAAAAGCTTCTGTCTTTTGCAAGTAATACTTCTCATAGATGGCTTCGTTAGCATCACCATAACCATCGCCTTCAGGTTTAAGAACGTACAACACACTTTCTTCCAGGCCTTCTGGTCTATCGATTTCATGCCGGTGCAGGCGACCTGCCCTTTGTAAAAGCAAGTCCATTGGAGCAATATCAGTGAACAACACATCAAAGTCGATATCCAATGATTGTTCAAGCACCTGAGTGCCGATAACAATGTATTTCTTTGGTCGCTGACCATTCTTGCCAATTAAATCCTGTAGCTTCTCCTCTTTATTCATCCGATCCGTTGCTAGAAATGCTGAATGAAGTACTAGACAACCGACACCTTTAGGAACTAATTTAGCAAATTCTTGAGCTCTTTTAACCGTATTTACAATGATGCCGGCAACGCCGCCGTTTGCAATTTTAGCCTCAACCTTCGCCATAACGACATTTGGATCTTCGTCTAAATATTCAATCTGCAGCTCATGACTTGGCAGTTTCTGACCAAAGTTGGAAATTTGTTTAAGTTCTTGACCATCCAGGATGCTTAATAGCGGATAAGCATAGTTGTCTTCCCAGCCATCAGCAGCAATTAAGTTCTGCTCAAAAGATGAATGATATTTCCCCTTAAAGTAGGTGCCAATAATCTCGTTTCTCTTCTCTTTTGGCAGAGTTGCTGAAAGAATGATTACCGGTACATGATAAGCTCCTAGCCATTCAAGTGCTTTGTATAGGTAACTATTCATATAGGCATCGTAAGCATGGACTTCGTCCAGGATGATCACCTTATTGCTAAAGCCCAGGTGACGCAAGAACAAGTGCTTCTGCTTTAGCCCCATCAAGAGCAAATTATCAATTGTTCCGACTTCAAAGTCAGCTAAGATCGATTTTTTGCCAGAAAACCAAGAGTTTACTGAGATAGCACCTTCTTGGATGCCCGATGAATCTTCATCATCTAGGTCCACATCTTCTGCTCTTGGCAAATCAGTAAAGTCAGAATTAAGATAGGCTTTCCCATGTAGCAATTCCATTGAGAAGTTTAGTTCATTCCCTTGAGCCATCTTTCTGGCCCAATCTTCAACACGCCTGAACATGGCATTGGATGTTGCTTGCGTTGGCAAACCAACATATACGCCGCTTCTTCCCGTTGCGGAAGCAAGTTGTTCCGCTGCCGCCAGGGCAATTTCTGTCTTGCCGATTCCCATCGGTGCTTCAACGATCATCAATCCTGGGTCATTTGCCTCAAGAAGTTTGTCAGCCATTACTTCCTGAATTTGCCGCGGCGCAAAGCCAAAGTGGTCCTGATAGTAGCGCTTGGCATCGTTAACTTCATCCGGTTCCCATTGATCATTTAGTTTCCAAGTCTTAATTGCACTTTGCCAGCGCTTATCCATATCCAGGCTGTCAAAGCCTTCATCTAAACCAATTAGGGTAAACATTGGGTAGTCGACATTGTCATTTAGATATTCGCTAGATGCCAGCCAGTCAGACATGATCAACAAGCCTTCAAGGATTACAGCCTCAGCCTGAGTGACTGGTGGAACATCTTTGATATCTTTATAGCCTGCCAATTCTCGACCGTATCGAATTAGTTCTCCTTGAGCCTTTTTCCAAGGTGCTTTAGCTTGCTCATCATTGTCAGATTGATAATAATTTGAAGTATAGTCAACTAGCTGATCAATTGGAGACTTCGATTGTGGCTTACCGTGGTGACCACCAATAATGGCCGCAACAGTTTCATTTAGACCAGCATCCTGTAAAATTGCTTCCCCAGCCCGAGCATGAGGGGACTTAGCAGGGCTAGATAAAGTTGCATCGGCAAGGCCTTTGAAGGAATGGTGCATCAGTCGATCAACTAAAATCTCATCAAGCTGGTCATCGTGGTTATATGATCTCTTTACTTGAAATGCCGGAGTCGCCTTGCCTATGTCGTGGATGTAACACAAAAATTTGATCAGTTTACCCATCTCGCGTTCAGCCTGTTCTTGGGCTTTTACAGGAGATAAGCCAGCTTTAACCATCTCCGAAGCAATTCTTTGAGTTAAAAAATTTCGATCTCCATCACTCAACCAATGTGTATAAAGCCAGTATTCTACATTTTTCGTGTCTACTAAGTGAGCAACAAGGGGAAGCCAGCGAGGATCTCCATCTCGATTTGATTTTTTGCCCCAAAGTGCAAGGGCATCGTCTGACAATTCCATTTTTATCTCCTAGGTCTTTATAACACACTCATTTTGTAAAATCATTCAATTGACACTTACAGTATATCACCCACCATCGATAATGCAACCCTTTTCTTTTAGATAACAAATAAAAAAGGCTTTGCATTCTTGCAAAGCCTTCCCTCACTAGTGTGAGGAACTAGAAAATTCCTGAGTACATCTCATAACCCACTCAGGGTCACCCTCATTTCAATGAGGAACCAACTTTAGTATAGCATGCATGTTTTTGTGTATACACAATATGTCTACTTTTTCACACAAAAAACTAAATTACGATTCCACACTTCCACTCCCTCCTTATTTACGTTATAATAATAGGAGTGACGGAGAGTTGGCAGAGTGGTAATGCAGCGGACTCGAA
>NZ_AZDU01000051.1 GCF_001434815.1 Lactobacillus equicursoris DSM 19284 = JCM 14600 = CIP 110162 | reverse complement strand
AAGTCAATGTCTTAACTTAATGACATTGCTCTTTTTGGTGACTATTATTTTTTAACGATTAGCGCAGCTTGCGCTCAAACTGCTGCTCAATGCCGCACTTGAAGACCAGCACGTAGCCTAAGACTGCGCCTACGCCGGCTTGCAAGCATTCAAACGGAAACTTGATCAAGGAAACGGCCGGGGTCGCATAGATGAAGGCCCGGCCAAGGGTGTAGCCCGTCACCATGACGGCAGCGCCCAAGACAATGCCCAAGATGGTTTTTACCCGGTCTTCCGGGAACTTGTGGGCCACGTAAGAAATGATCATGGCTTCTAAGCCGTGAGAAAAAAGGCTGACAAACATCGGTGCCGGGTAAAAGAGGGCATCGCCCAAGAAGGCCCCCACGCCCCCGACCACGAAGGCCTCAGATGGCGACAAGAGCAAGGCAGCCGCCACGATTACCACGTCGTTGAAGTAGAGGTGGCCGCCCGGAACAGGAATACTAAAAGACGAAAGCGCCACGTTCATTGCCATCAATACGGCAACTACTACAGTTCTTTTAATCGTCCAAGCTTTTGACATTGATTTTTACCTCCCTAACTTTAGTAATTCCCATTCTATCACTGTTTTATCATTTTTTCAAAAAAGATTAATTTTCACCAATCAAGCGCTTGCGGCCTTGCTCCTTGCTCTGGTAGAGGTACTGGTCGGCCCGCTGCAGCATGGCGTCGAGGTCTTGCTCGTTTTGCGGCACAGCCTGGACATAGCCGCCGGACAGGCTCAGCGGGACTTTCTTGCCAAAAATCTGTCTGTCCTGTAAGGCTTTTTGTACTGCTTGAAATTTTTCTCGGAGGTCTTTTTGAGAAACTGGCCCCACTACTAAAAATTCATCCCCGCCATAGCGGTAGCAGTACTGGTCGCCGAATTCCTGCTTCAAGGCTTCCGCCACCAGCTTCAAAGCTTCATCCCCGGCCTGGTGACCGTAAGTATCGTTGACCTGCTTGAAGTAATCGATGTCGACGATCATCAAGATCAGTTCTTGCCCAGTCAAGTCGGCTTGCTCCAAGGCCCAGCGATTTTTCAGCATGGTCAAGGAATCCCTGCGCGCCTCTTTCGACAGCTCGTCCAAGCGGTCTTGCTGCTGGCTGACGTCGCTGAAAAAGCCCAAGAGGCCCACAATCTGCCTCTCCCGGTAGATAGCTTCTTTGTAGGCAATAATGGTGCGAGACTTGCCGCGAGCCACCGTCGTCCCCCAAGTGATCTGCCCTTGACCATCTTCTAGTACTTTTTCCTCGATATTCTTGAAGCGATCGACTTGCTCATTCCAGCCCATCTCCTCATCGGTTTTGCCTAAAACATCGGCCAACTCCAGATCATAGTAGCTTAAAAAGTAGTCATTGACCCCTAAAAAGCGGCGATCGCAGTCTTTCCAAAAGACGCCAAGATTTTTAGAAGCAAACACAGCCTGCCACAATTCTGATTGGGTAAAATTGGGGTCATTTTTCCATGGTTCAAGGCTCATCGCCAGCCCCTCCTCTTTCTTGATCTACCATCATTTTAGCATGAAAAAGCAGAGCACATGGCTCTGCTTTAGAGGAATATTGAGTTTCCTTTTTTAAAAAAGTTAAGCTAAATCTGGCTGTCTTCTCAAGGCGACCGTCTTGATGTTCAAGAGGTCCTTGGCCGTAATGTTGTGAGATACGGAGTTGGCGCCGTATGAGCCCGTCCCCAAAGTCAGAGATGGCATCATGTTGTTGTAAAGGCCACCGATCCCGCCTAAGGCAGCTGGGCTGTTGACCAGGATCCGGCAAGCTGACATGGCAAAGGCAAACTTGCGGATGACCTTGTCGTTTTTGGTGTGGATGCCAGCCGTGTGACCGCGGCCGCCGTAGTTCAGCAGTTCCGTGCAGATCTTGAAGGCATCAGCTGCGTTTTGGGCCTTGTAGAGGGTGAAGACTGGTGACAACTTTTCAGCAGACAATGGGTAGTTCTTACCCACGCCTTGGTATTCAGCGACGATCACTTGGGTGTCGGCTGGGACTTCTACGCCGCACATCTTGGCGATCGTGACAGCGCTCTTGCCGGCAATTGGGCCAGCAACCGTGCCTCGGCGCGGGTCGATGAAGTGCTCTTCAAAGAGCTTGATTTCGTCAGGCTTTAAGAAGTAGCAGTGGCGCTTTTTAAATTCATCCTTAACTTCATCATAAATGTCTTGGTCAACCACGACGGAGTTTTCTGAAGCGCAGATCATCCCATTGTCAAATGTCTTGGACAAAACGATGTCGTTAACGGCTTCCTTGATGTCGGCACTCTTTTCGATGTATGAAGGACCGTTGCCTGGGCCTACGCCTAAGGCTGGCTTGCCAGTTGAGTAAGCTGCCTTGACCATGCCTGGGCCGCCCGTTGCCAAAACCATTTGCACCTTTGGGTTGTTCATCAAAGCCGTAGTGGCCGTCAGGCTAGGGTGTTCGATCCACTGGATCCAGTTGTCGGGCGCGCCGGCCTTAACGGTGGCTTCCTTGATCAGCTTGGCCGTAGCCACGCAGCACTTTTGGGCTTGCGGGTGGAAGCCGAAGATGATGGTATTTTTGCTCTTCATGGCGATCATGGCCTTGAAGATGACGGTAGAAGTTGGGTTGGTGACTGGGGTAACCCCGGCGATGACACCGATTGGTTCAGCGATCTTGATCAGACCCTCTTTTTCTTCTTCGTCAACGACACCAACGGTCTTCATGTCCTTCATGCTTTCCCAGATGGTCTTGGAAGCGTAGATGTTCTTGGTGACCTTGTCTTCGACCTTGCCTCGGCCGGTTTCTTCGACAGCCATTTCTGCCAAAGAACGCGCATTTTCTTCACCAACCTTGGCGATCACTTGGCAAAGGTAGTCAACTTGTTCTTGGGTAAAGTCGGCCATCTTGTTCAAGGCTTCATGTGATTTATTTACTAAGGTGTCAACATTTTTGTAGATTTCAGCTTCCGTTTCGGCATTCTCTGGCATGATTCTCGTCTCCTAATCTTTGTGATATATTTCTCAATTACTACTATATTAGCATTTTTAGAAAAAGAAACCCCCTAATTTCCCTTTAATTTTTGTGCACAAATGGCCTTTTTTCGGGTGAATCGCCAATGTAACCGGTGTCTTTTTCCATATTTGTGAAGCTGATAACTTTCGCCGTTTTTTGTTATTTTCCAAAAGATTACGCTTACTGTCGCAAAAATTAAAGCCTGACCAGTTTGTGGTCAGGCTTTAATTGCTTATTTTGTTGTGAGCTTCACTTTTTCGAGCCATTGGTGCCCCCCTGGAGACGTAGCCATGGACTTTTTGGGACTGGTCCAGCCCCCTGGAGACGTAGCCACGGACTTTTTGGACTGATCGAGACCCCCTGAAGACGTAGCCATGGACTTTTTGGGACTGGTCCAGCCCCCCTGGAGACGTAGCCATGGACTTTTTACACTCTCTCAAAACTGTTAATTATGATAGTTTTACGATAGATTCTACTCTGATGCGGCTTCCATGGAGATGTTAATAAATAATATTTACTTTTTTCTTAAGAATGCGATTTCCTAAAAAATTTTTGGCATTTTCGGTGTAATAACCAGTAGGAGGTTAATTTTATGAACACCATCTTCAATCCATGGTTTACTTCAAAACATGTTAACAACGAAACGACAATTCAATCAGCCAGAAAAATTGAACAGCTACTCGATCCAAGTTATGACTGTTTAAAGCAGCTTTCAGGAAATAACTTGATTAGTATCCGCCAAATTAATGATACGTACATTCAATATAATCTTCAGCACCAGTCTCAGATACCGGTTTTATCTGATTCGCAGATGAAGCAAACCGAATATCTATTAGCAGGTGATGCCGGAGAACGGCTAGTCGATAATGAAGTAAGACAACTAGCATCCCCTAACAAAATCATATTAAATAACGTACTATTGCCCTATCAATATGGACAATATGACACTTTTCATGATAACCAGATTGATAATTTGTTAATTACTGAAACTGGAATTTATTGCATTGAAGTTAAGACCAGAACTATTAAAGGAAACCTTTTTGACCTTAGTCAGCTAGGTCCAGATATCGGCAATCAACTTGCCTTTCACAAGGAAGCAATCCTAGAGACTTTACAACCTGGAATTAGCATTAAGCCAAAAATGATCAAGACAATCATCGTAATCGTTAATCGTCTAGGAGTTGATAATTTTAGGCTTATCAATAATAGCGACCTGGAAAATGCTGGCGCCAAAGCAACTACTATCAAATACCTAAACCTAATGATTAGCAACGAATCTGAACACGCACTTTTTACACCAAGTCAGATTGGCCAAATCAACCTAAGAATTCGAAATAGTTGCCTTCCAGATAAAAGAACCTACTCAGATAATGTTTGTTTTATCCATAATCCTGATTTATTCCAAAGAATCAAGCTAGCACTCAAGTGGCGGGTCCCTGTTGAGCAGATCGTTAGCTATCACGTTAAGCTGAATGATATTGCACTTACGGGACTAAATAATAAACAGCAAGATTTCTTCTGGTTGATTATTGGAAGACTTTACGATCAGAAGGACCGTGAGCTTACATTGATCAGAAAGGATCTACGGAAAGCAGCAGGCTACAGAGGTAAGGATAATTCTAAATTAGATAAATCACTTTACAGCCTAGTGGCTTTTATGCGCAAAACCGGCCTTTTCCAAAAGGTAAATTATGAATCTGGAAAACTAACAATTAAGGCAAAAAGAAGCAAAGTCTATCTGTTTAACTATTCAAATGACTATTTTACGCATTGGGACTACCATATTTTTAGACAGCTCAGTACAAATACTGCCAAAACTTTGTTTAGAACGTTTACACAATATTCAGATGCGGGAAGCTATCAGACTTCTTTTCAAGAATTACGGTATCTTTTAGGGATTTCACCATTAGATAGAAATTCTGATGTTGTTAAAAGAAAAATCGAGTTAGCTCTGCGACAATTATCACCATTTTTTAGCGATCTTAGGTATAAAGTCACTAAGAAGGGGAAGTCCAACCAAATTTCTGAAATTGAATTCTATTTCTCTCCTATGCGCTTTGACTAGCTGGTTTCGGAGACACACCTTGCTCCAAAAAAGTCCATAGCTACGTTTCCAGGGGGCATGCTCGCTCCAAAAAAGTCCATGGCTACGTTTCCAGGGGGCATGACTTGCCAAAAAAAGTCCATGGCTACGTTCTCAGGGGGCATGCTCGCTCCAAAAAGCC
Organism: Lactobacillus equicursoris DSM 19284 = JCM 14600 = CIP 110162; assembly: GCF_001434815.1. Classification (GTDB taxonomy): domain Bacteria; phylum Bacillota; class Bacilli; order Lactobacillales; family Lactobacillaceae; genus Lactobacillus; species Lactobacillus equicursoris. The sequence continues at coordinate 5,581 of NZ_AZDU01000051.1, read as the reverse complement.
CATGGCTACGTTTCCAGGGGGCATCGCACCGTTAAAACGGCTTTGGCCAACGAGATCGCGGGGCCCCGCCCCCCAACCAAAAAAGCCGCGGCCAACTAGGCCGCAGCTTATTATCTAAATGGGTTGTAGAAACGGCCTCCGTCCAGCTTCCACAAGAAAACCATCAAGGCCACCAATAAAATCGCAAAAATCAAGATCAGCCAGCCACTCCCAAACAAGACGTGCTTGGTCCCGTAGAGCTCTACCCCATAAGACGGCTGAAAGAGCAAGACCAGCATTTTGTTAAAAGTCATTGAGTCACCTTTTAAGCTTTCTAATTTTTAATATCTATCTAATATACTCGGATAAAATTCCCTTGTCAAGAATTTCATTCGGAATTTGAAAGCAAGTGCCAAAAAACAGCCTTAAACTGTTCCCAGTTTAAGGCTATTTCTGAACTAATTAGATTTTCTCTTCATAGATTATTAGGCATTAGCCTGCTTGCGCTTTTCATGGAAGTAGCAAAAGCCCCCGAAGCCAATCGCCCAAGCGCTGGCTAGCGTAGCGCCAAAGAGGTCAGCTGGTATAAAGAAGAGGCTAAAGAAGATGGCCACAAAGAACAGAATCGTCAAAGGACTCATGATTTCGTAAGCCGGCATCATAAAGCCATTAGCCAAGAAGTCGTTTGACTGCCGGTACTTGCGGTGAGCAACCAAAGAAAGGACATAAACCAAAATGTAGATGTCACTGGTTGCCCCGGCCACCATGTTGAAGGCTTGGCCCGCCGTATTCGAGAAGCTCAATAGCGGCGCAATCAAGATGAAGAGAACCGAGATCATAATCCCCCGAGCCGGCACCCCGTTAGGGGAAATCTTGGCAAAAGTCTTCTTCAGCTTAGAATTTTTACCAGCTTCTTCAGCTAGCTGGAAGAAGTGGCGACCAGCTGAGAAAATACCGGAGTTAAGCGATGAGGCAGCACTAGTCAAAACCACAAAGTTCAAGACCGACGCCGCTGTGGTAAAGCCGGCCAGCTGGAAGACCTGGACGAAGGGACTGCTGTTAGCAGACACGGACTTCCATGGGACCACGCACATGATCACTGACAAGGTTCCAATATAAAAGAGCAAGATTCTCAGCAAGGTTTCATTAACAGTCTTTTTAATGACCATATGCGGGTTTTTGGCTTCCCCAATCGTGATCGTTACGAACTCGATCCCGGCAAAGGAGAAGAAGACCATTGGGAAAGCTGAGAAAAAGGCGTATGGGCCTTTAGGAGTCAAAGAAAAGTTTTTGGTAAAGTTGGATAAGGAAGCATAGCCGACAGGCGTTTTGGCATGAATCATTACCAGGTAAAGCCCAGTTAAGATCATGGAAATAATGGCGATAATCTTAATCATGGCAAACCAGAATTCTGTTTCGCCAAAAAGCCGCGCCGCTGTCAAGTTTAGTAAGGTCAAGCCTGCCAAAAAGCAGACCTCAACCAGCCATAAAGGCGCATGCGGGAACCAGTACTGGAAGTAAGTCCCCACCGCAGTCAATTCCGCCATGCAGGCAAAGAGGATCCCGATCCAATAAGACCAACCGGCAAAGTTGCCGGCCGCATTGCCCAAATACTTAGTGATGAACGACACGAAAGTATGGTGGTCAGGGTCAGCGTAAAACATTTCCCCCAGGGCTCTCAACATGAAGAAGAAAAAGAGTCCCATGAAAGCATATACAAAAATCACCGAAGGACCGGTAGCGGAAATAGTGCTGCCGGCACCCAGAAACAGCCCGGTGCCGATCGTCCCACCAATGGCAATCATCTGTACATGGCGGTTTGACAAAGAACGGACCGTGCCGTCTGCGTTTTCAACTTCCTTAGCCATATCTGCCTCCTCAAATTAAAAGACTATGAGCTTATCATTATTTTCATAATAATTTAAATAGAGGCAAAAGTAAAGCCTTTTAAGGAAATCTCAATTAGTAGTCTTGATTTAGATAGAATTCAATCGGATTTTGCTTATTTACACTTAAAGCCTTTGAACTATATAGCTTATTTTTCTTTAAGAAGGAAACCGTCTTCGTGTAGCTGGCATAGACTGGGTAAGAAACTTTGCGCTTTTTGCCATTTTGCTGCCAAGAAACATCTACCTGGCCAATTGGCTTCTTGGTCGATGCCAAATTGTAGTCCCATTGCTTCAGGTCGGTTAGGTAGGCCTGCTTAAATTCTTGGTAGAGCTGGCCATTTTGTCGCTGAATAGTTTGCTCACCATTTCTGTAGCTAAAGGTTACGCTGTCAAGATTATTTTGGATTGCCGCATCATGGTAGATTGGGAAAAAGCCCTTCTTAAAGGCAGCAGTTTGGCTGACCCCTTCAAAGTAAGTCTTTAAATCGCTGCGCTTAACATAATAGCTGCGCACCCGGGTCTTCCCATTTTTTAGCCGGTAGATGAAAGACAGCATTTCACTTCCTGAGTGATAGCTATCGTAATCATTGCGTTCAACAATGGTGTTTTCTGCACTTTTTTTAGCCAAGGCTAAAAGCTGACTGCTTGCTGACAGCTTCATGTAGACTTTAGCGTAGCTTTCAGCATCGGTCTCTTTATTTCCCAGGTAATAATTTGAATAGCTGCCCTCAGAAGTAGCTAGGGCCACGCTAGCAAGCTGATCTTCACTAGGCACCCAGGTATCATACTGGTGACCACCATATCTAAGACCAAGGAAGACCCCAATCCCAAGTACAACCAAAATCGCACTCTCAGCAAAGTGATTCTTCCAGGCAATGATGTCAAACTTAAAGATAATCTCCAAGATAAATGCCATCAAGAAGCCAACGATAATTGCACCGAGTACACCGCCAATTACGGAGTTGTTGGTCATGGAGTAAACCATCACAGCCCCAATCGTACTTGCTAAAAGTACCACAACAACCTTTACGGCCCGCTTGATCCATTCATAGATAATGGCGGTTCCAGCCAGTTCATTCTTCCGGTGCTGGTATGCATAGTATGCTAATAGCAAGTAGACAAGCGTAATCAGCAAGTTCACCGCAATTCCGCGGTAACTTGGCTGGGAACCAGAACTAAAGCACTGAGACCAGGGATTGGTAAAGGCCGTCCAGGTATGAGCTGTACTGCCTCCAGTAAAAGTAAACTCGGAATAAAAGGAATTAACCACCAGCATGATGATCCATTCCAGAGTGACAAAAAAGATCGTCCCGAGCATGGCAATCGCCGTATTGCCAGTAACCAGCATCGCTAAGCTGGTAATTGCATAAAAGGCAGTAAAGACCACAACGTAGGCTAATGTGGATCCCCAAACCTGACCATTGGCAATTAGGTTAACACCCGTAGTTGCCGTGATCACCAAGCCCAAAAAGACAAAGATTACGTAAGGAACTACAAAAGACACCAGGTTATTGAGCACTAAGCTGTTAAAGCGGCTCTTTCTGGTAATTGGCTGACTTTCGTAAAAGTCAACCTGTCTTGGAACGTGCAGGTAATGGAAAGTTGAAGCTGCAAAATAGACGCCAATTAGACCAATAACAAAACTAATCACCGCATTCTCATTGGTGAAGTAGGCCAGGTAGTTCTTGACCGAAACAGCTTCATCGGGATCATTCAAAAAGAATAAAATCGGAATAAAAACGTAAGTGATGGCCAAAACAACCAGCATGATCGCAATCGGCAGCTTACGGCGCTTGGTTATTTCTATTTGCGACAATTTACTTAAGGATGAGTTTTCTGGTGTCATAACCTACCGCCTCCGCTTCTGCAATAAAGATTTCTTCCAGGGTCAATGGCAAGACTTCAAAGAAGGTCATTGGCACATGATCAAAGACAGCTTCGACCTCGCTGCGCTCGCCGCGGACCACAAAGGTATGGAGGCGACCGCGCGTCGTATGGTCAACCACGTGCAATTTTTCCATGACTTCTGCCAAATCGTCATCATTCTTAAAGACACACTGCAATTTTTGAATTTCCAGCTTCATGTCGGCCAGGTCTTCTGATAACAAAAGGCCACCGCTATGCAAAAAGCCAATGTGATCACAGATGTCTTCCAGTTCCCGCAAGTTGTGAGACGCAATAATCGTCGTCAGCTGCCGGCGGTCCATGTCTTCAGCAAACAGACTCTTCATGCTCTGCCGCATGACTGGGTCCAGACCGTCAAAAACCTCGTCTAAGAGCAAATACTTAGTATTGGCACATAAGCCTAACAGGATGGCCAATTGCCGCTTCATGCCCTTAGAAAATTCACTGATGCGGCGCTTGGGATCAAGGCCAAAGTCAGCTAAAAGCGTCTTAAACCGATCCATCTCAAATTTTGGATAAATGGTCTGGTAGTACTTGGCCATCGTCATCGGATTGGCGTTAGGAAAGAAATACGGATCATCAGCAATGAAGCAAAGGTTGCTTTTAGCAGCGGGATTATCGTAAACTGGCTGACCGTCAATCAGGATCGTCCCGGTATCAGCCTTCAAGATCCCTGATAGCATCCGCAAGAGCGTACTCTTCCCGGCACCGTTGGTCCCAATCAAGCCAAAAACCCGATCCTCCTCGATCGTCAAGTTTAGACCCTTGATGGCCGCAACTTTGCCATAATTTTTGTTTAAAGAATCAATCTCGATCATCTTCTTCAGCCTCCTCCAAGGCCGCAGTAAACAGTTCCTGCGGGTCCAGGCCTAAGTCCTGGATCTCTTTAATTAACTCTTTCATTTTCCCCTTCAGCTCATCTTTCTTTTGGTCGATCAAAGAGTCGTTTTCTCTGACAAAATTGCCTCGGCCCTTGACGCTGTATAAATAGCCCTCTCTTTCCAGCATGGCATAAGCCTTCTGGACGGTGTTTGGATTAGTCGATAGCTCCATGGCTAATTTGCGCACCGATGGCAGCTTTTCATTAGGCGACAAAACCCCAGTCAAGATCAGCTGCTTATAACGACTGGCAATCTGCTCATAGATCGGCCGACTGTCCAAGTAATCAATAAAATCCACAGCGCTCCTCCCTTCCGGTCTGTTCATACTGTACTATAGATTCTAATACAGTTTAAACGGAAAAGCAAGCAGCTAGCAAAAAGAATATCGAAAAACGAAAAACAAAAAAGCAGACTTACGTCTGCTTTCGTTACGGTCCATGCGGGATTTGAACCCGCGATCTCCTCCGTGACAGGGAGGCGAGATAGACCACTGCTCCAATGGACCAACTATTTAATTGTGCCCTAAGGCGATGACCCGTACGAGATTTGAACTCATGTTACCGCCGTGAAAGGGCGGTGTCTTAACCACTTGACCAACGGGCCGAGATGGAGGATATAGGGCTCGAACCTATGACCTCCTGCTTGTAAGGCAGATGCTCTCCCAGCTGAGCTAATCCTCCATATGCACCCAGTAGGAGTCGAACCTACAACCTTTTGATTCGTAGTCAAACACTCTATCCAGTTGCGCTATGGGTGCATATTGTATTTAATTCTTTAGCATTGCTGCTAAAGCGGAAGACGGGATTCGAACCCGCGACCCCCACCATGGCAAGGTGATGTTCTACCACTGAACTACTTCCGCAAGATAAAAGCCAGGCTTAACAGTCTGGCAACTTAGCGCGGCAGCTTCCTATCCTCGCAGGCAGT
>NZ_AZDU01000050.1 GCF_001434815.1 Lactobacillus equicursoris DSM 19284 = JCM 14600 = CIP 110162 | reverse complement strand
CCCCCGAAATTAGTGTCCTAATTTCGGGGGTAATATCACGATACCTAAGTATCAGTACGTTTTTCTTTTACAAGCGATTCAGTTAGTGTTTTTTAGCAGTCTTTTTCTGAAGATAGTCAAGCTTTTGCTCGTAATCATCAATGACCGCCTTCACATTTTGTTGTCCCCGCCATCCAGTATAGCCAAAGAGCAACATTCCTACCGCTCCCAGCACTAGGAGGACCGCGCCAACAACATTGAGGAGGATGTTCTTAGCATGGAAAAAGTAAATCAACACAATCCCAATCCCACTTAAGATGCTGCAAAGTTGAAACCAGTAACCGAGATTTTTGAGCATATGTTTTTGGTAGGCAACTTCACCTTCATAGCCTTTGCGCATTTCATTAAGAGTCATGGTAATTTCCTTCCTAAGCTAGCAGCAGTAGTTTTCTTTTTGAAAAAGTTTAATTCGGAGTAAATATGAATGTTTCGAATAAAAATTGGGTAAAAGTTTTAGTATGAAAGGCCTGGGTTGAAGAAGCCAACCAGGACACCAACAAAGGAGATGGCAACCAAGATCAGCATGGTCCAAATTGCGGACACGTGCTTCTTGGACATCAGCCACCAGCAGAAGATGGTGATCAAAACCGTGAGCAGACCTGGGAAGATTGAGTCTAACTGGTTTTGCAGGTTCAAGAAGACCTTGCCGTTTGAGTTGTACAGCTTGAGTGAAGTCGTAACGTTAACCCATGAAGCCAAAACCCCACCAACAACCATGGCACCAACAGTACCGATCGCCCGGCGAACGGCAGCGCCTTGTTCACCAACAAGGAATTCAACTGCCTTGTCTCCCAGCTTGTAGCCACGGAAGTAAAGGAATCTTTGACCAAAGTAAGCTAACAGTACCCAAACAACGATGTAGAAGATCGCACCAACTGGTGAACCACCGGAGGACATCCCCAAGGCAATCCCAAGCAGGATTGGAATCAAAGTACCGTCGATCAAGGAGTCACCGATACCAGCGATTGGCCCCATCAAACCGGCACGCATGTCGTTGATAGTTTCGCCGTCGATGCCCTTGCCGTTAGCACGGGCTTCTTCCATACTTGCCGTAATCCCGACGATCACAGAACCCAGCATTGGGTTGGTGTTGAAGAAGGCCGTGTAAGCGTGAATGGCATTAACTTGATCTTCATGCTTTGGGTAGAGCTTTTTTAAAATTGGCAACATGGAGGCCATGTAGCCAAAAGTTTGCATGTGTTCTTGGGAGAAGCAGGTTAAAGCGCCCCAGAACCAAAGGTTGAATGACTTGCTTAAGGTCTTTTTATCAAGCTTCTTCGTGCTGTCCATTTAAATGTCCTCCTCTTCTTCATCGTCGTCATCATCGCCCGCAGAAGCGCTGACTACAACCTTCTTGCTTTCAGCCATTTGAACTTCGTACATGATAGCGGCGAAAAGCAAGGAAACGATCGTTACGGAAACCAAGTTCAGCTTCAAAGAAGCACAGAAAGTGAAACCTACAAGGAATGGGACAAAGTCCATTGGCTTGTTTACGATTTGCCGCAGCAAGATTGCGATACCAACACATGGCAGCATCCCACCGACCGTGAACAAGGTCTTCATTGGAATCCCGTCCATTGGCAAAGCGTTACGCAATGCAGTAACGGCGCTGGCACCAAAGTGAGTCAAGAGCATAGTTGGCACGAATGAGAAGATCAGGTGTGATACCCATGGCCAGCCAAAGTTAACGCCGTAAAGATTTTGCAGTCTGCCCTTTTCAACGTCTTTCCAGCCGAAGGACTGCCATACCAGGTTCATGGTAGCAACGGCGTAGTAGAGCACCGTACCAACCGTACCAACCAAGGTACCAACAGACTTAGCCAAGTTGGCTGCTGAAGTGCCAAGTGGGTTCATCCCTCTTGAAGAAATCGCAACCATAGCCAGCGGAATCCCGATGTAAGAAATTGCCCGAACGTCGGCTGAAACCGTACCACCTGGCGTAACCAAGGCGATGTAAACCAGCTGCATAGCGACCCCGCAGGCAATCCCCAGCTTCAAGTCGCCTAATACCAAACCACAGACCAGACCACCAACTAAGGGACGACCGATCGTGTAGTTACCAACTGCTTGACCTGCCATACATGAGTTTGAACACAAACAAGCGAACAGACCCAAGATGGCAGCTTGGAACCAATTAATTGTCATTTTTTAAACTCCCTTTTTTAATAAACGCAAAGATTAGTAACCAAACTTAGACTTAAATTTTGACCATTCACCAATTCGTTGGTCAGGAAGCAAGGCAAAGTCAACCTTGTAGCCAGCCTTTTCGATGGCTTCAAAGGCATCAGCTTCTTCTTGGGTGAAGGATTGGTTGTCGCCAAGCTTGATGGCGCCAGGACGGTCGTTACCAGGACCCACGTTAACAACCTTAACGTCGCTTGGCTTGAAGCCTTCGTCAACCAGGATCTTCTTCATATCCAAGGGACTCTTGGTAATCAAGAAGTAGCGAGTGTCTGACTTCAAGACCTTGTCTTGGACCTTCAAAAAGTGTTCCATGGTCCAAACGAAAGTCTTCTTGCCTTCAGCAGCTGCTTGGTAAGCTTCTTTTAAGATCTTGTTCTTGGCTGCCTTATCGTTAACTGCGATGATCCCATCACAAGGACGTTCCTTGCCCCAACGGGTGGTGATCAAGCCGTGAATCATCCGGTCGTCAATTCTTACAAATGATACTGACATCGTTCTTCCTCCTTAATTAAATCTCGTCTTCCTCATCATCTTCATCGTCTTCTGACGGAAGCTTGTATTCCTTCAAAGCTTGACTGGCTTCACCTAAAGCCATCTGTGCCAAGCTTTCCCGATCCATGCCATCTAGAGAAACGACCACGGTCAAGGCCAAGGTGAAGTTCATCCCGCCTAGGACAGTAGCTCGGTCTAGCATCCCCTTTTCGGCAGCGACGCTGAGGAAGGTCGTCAAAGGACTGCCCCCAATGAGGTCTGCCAAAATCATGAATTCATCATCTTCAGTAAAGTTTTGTTCATCCAGCAAAGCTTTAACTTCTTTTTTGAATTCATCCGCTGACTTCCCATTGTGCAAGCCTAATGCAAAAACGCGCTTGTCTGCTTCACTAGAAAACATTTCTAATGACGTTTTCAGCCCTTCAGCAAACTTGCCGTGAGAAACCAAAAATACGTATTTCACTTTCTTACCTCCTTGCTTAACTCTTGCCCTAAGTTTAGCACCCTAACAAACGCTTACATAGTGTCGTTTGTCACCGATACCATCGCCGGCTAAACAACATTTGTAACGGTTTTCAAGAAAAAGATGACATTTATCACCTGACGAAAGTGACAAATTTAACTATAATTATCTTTAGCATTTGTTATCGAGCTCGCGAGGTGGAAAATGGACGGACGCAGCAACAAAAAGTTTTGGCAGCACTTTTTGCTTGAATTAGGAATTATTTTGGGAGCGATTTTGCTCGCCTATGGCTGGAACAATTTCCATCCTGGGCAAAAGCGGCAGTATACTATCGGCACAACTTATATGACCATGAACAATGTCTTCTATGCCATCTTAAATGAGCAGCTGGCTAACAGCGTCAGCCGTCACGGCGACCGGCTGCTGACGAGAGATCCTTCCTTAGAAATTGATAAACAGGTCAAGCAGATCGACGAGTTTATTAAGGAAAAAGTCGACTTAATCGTCATTGCTCCCGTTGATGGCAACTCCCGTAAGATCCACCGAGCTCTCAAAAAAGCCCGACGTTCTGGCATCAAAATTATCAATGTTGATACCGAGATTAAATGGAAAAATGATGCTAACTGCACCATTGCCACTGATAACTATCAAGCTGGCGTTACCGATGCCAAATACTTGATGAAGCGGCAAAAAAGTGCCAAAATCCTCCTGTTAATCCAGTCCAGTGCCCGCTCCGCCCAGCAAAGAATCAGCGGCTTTGTCAACACGCTAAAAAAGCACCCACAATACCAGGTGCTTGATCAGCTTGAAACTTACGGGCAGTCAGAATTGGCCCTGCCCCAGGTTAAAAAGTATCTTAAAAATGGAAAGGCTTTTGACACGATCATGGCCTTAAACGACCAAGCGGCCCTCGGCGCCTTAGCCGCCATCGATGCTCAAAACGTGACTAAGCCGATTGCTATCTACAGCGTTGATGGCTCTCCCAACATGAAGTCCTTGATCAGCAAAAATAAGAATGCTGTTGCCACCGTGGCTCAGTCGCCGGTTAAGATGGGCAAGACCTGTGCGGCCATGTCCTACCGCTTACTAACTGGCAAAAAGGTTTCCAAAAAAGTAATCATTCCAACTCAGCTGATCACTAAGAAAAATATCAACAAGTACAGTCTTACGGGGTGGCAATAATGAATGCTCGACTGAATCGCCTCTTTTGGCTGAGAAGATTAATGACCTGGCTTAATGTCCTTATTGTCCTTTTTATTAGCTCGACTTTTTACCAAGCCAGCAGCTATATCGTCAATCATAATCTCAGCTACCATTTCTTAAACCAGCTCGATCGCCTGCCCCTATCGCCAATCACAATCTTTTGGACTAGTAACCTCGCCATGCTTTTGCTCACCATGACCATGAACATGCGCCACCACAGCAGCCACTCCCGCAGTTTTTCTGCTCCCTTCTTTTTTGCAGAAATTTGCTTAGCAGCTCTAATCTACTTTGAGCTGCAGATGAGCTACAATGGAATCTTTCTCTTAATTTTAGTCGACTACTTTATTTCTAGCCGAAATTTGACCAGGCTAAGGCATTTTCGCTTTTGGACCTGTGTAGCTGTGGCCTTTCTACTTCTTTACTCTGTTTCTGACTACAATATTTTGGGCAAAATTAGTCACATGCCTAGCCTTTCAACCTATATCAGCTTCATGGCCGAAAGCGACCAGCCAGGTTTAGTATTTATTCAAAACTTGCTAACCACTCTCAACCTTTTATCCTTTATCTGGATTATTGTTTACTACGGCCTTTACCTGCTAAGCCAGGAAAGGGACATTCAAGAGAAGCTGAAAGAAGCTGCCCGAGCCAATACTGAGCTGAAAAATTATGCCGCCCTTTCGGAAAAAATCGCCCAAAACCGGGAACGGAAAAGAATTGCTCGCGACATCCACGATACAGTAGGTCATGCCTTGACCGGGATCACCGCCGGGATTGATGCCACCAAGATGCTGATTGACATCAATCCCCAAGCGGCCAAGACCCAGCTAGATAAATTGTCTGCTGCTAGCAAGCAAGGGCTAAAGGATGTCCGTAAAACCCTGAACCAAATGCGGCCCGGGGCCTTAAATGGCTATACCTTTGAAGCATCCCTAAAAAAGATGCTCCAAGAATATAGTGATATTTCCCATATCAAAATTGAGTTTAGCTATCAGTGGCAAGGAGCCGAGTTTGAGAAAACTACTGAGAATGTTATTTTTAGAATCATTGAGGAAGCCATTACCAATTCTATCCGGCATGGCCACGCTACCCTCGTTTCTATCAACTGCCTGGAGCGGCCAAATGCATACCTACTGACTATTCGGGACAACGGCGTCGGAATCAAAATGATCCGGCCCGGCTTTGGCATTACCCAAATGAAGGAGCGGGTGGCCATTATCGGCGGAAAGATTAGCTTTAATGGCGACAACGGCTTTTTAATCAATGTGATTATTCCTAAGGGAAAAAGTGAGGAGAACTAAGATGATTAAGGTTTTAGTAGCCGATGACCAGGCTCTAATTCGCGATTCACTAAAAATCGTGCTTGAAGCCTCGGGCAAATTTGAAGTAATCGACACTGCTGGCAACGGCAAAGAAGTTCTAGAAAAGATTGCTGTTAAGCAGCCAGATGTGATTTTGATGGATGTCCGCATGCCGGAAATGGACGGGACAGTTTGCACTAAGTATGTCAAAACCAAGTATCCGCAAATCAAGGTAATTATTCTAACTACTTTTGACGATGACGACTTTATCTTTAGTGCTTTAAAGTACGGGGCATCCGGCTATTTACTCAAAGGGGTTGAGCCTAAGGAGCTTTACCAAGCAATCGAAATTGTCTACCAAGGCGGGGCGATGATCAACCCAGATATTGCCCAAAAGGTCTTTACCCTCTTTTCCAAGATGGCCCAGTCAAACTATGCAATTAAGGTCAACGACCAAGAATCCCATGACTTTAACAAGCATGAATGGCAGGTCATTCAGCAAGTTGGCTTTGGCCTGTCTAACAAGGAAATTGCAGCTAAGCTCTTCTTAAGTGAAGGCACTGTCCGGAATTATATTTCTAAGATTTTAGAAAAGCTCGACCTACGCGACCGGACCCAGTTGGCAATTTGGGCCGTACAAAGCGGAGTGACCAGCGAGATTATCAAAGATGACGATGAATAAGCAGATCAACAATGGCCGAATCAGTCCCAATTTGCTGGTTCTGATTTTGATGGTCATCCTCTTTATTTTTGCTGGTGGCCTCAGCTGTTATTACCAGCAAAAGTCTAAAATTATTACGGTGGCCTTTTATACTGGCAGCAGCTGGGATGTGCCCAATGGCAAGCCTTATCAGGTAATTGATGAGGCCATCAAGGAGTTTCACAAGCAATATCCCAATGTGAAGGTTAAATATGAAACCGGCATCACTAAGAAGGATTACCTCAACTGGCTGAGCGGAAAAATTGTTTCTGGGAAAACGCCAGACGTGATCTTGATTCCCGATGGCAATTTTTCCATGATAGCAGAAGAAGGTCTGTTAACTGACTTACGTCGCTTCATCAAAAGCGATGCCTTAAACACGGATCTTTTTTATCAACCACTATTAACCAGTACGCAGTATCGAGGTGGTCAGTACGCCTTGCCCTATGAAGCTAATCCAAATTTCATGATCTATAATCAGACTCTGCTCAAAAAATATCAGCTGCCAAATGACTTTAACCGTCTAACACCAGAAAATTTTGAGAGCATCAGCAGCAGTCTCGCCAAGGTAAAAAAGGAAAAGTACTACGGCACAACCGATGCCTTCAACTGGGAAGCGGCAGCCAAGACTTATGATAGTCTGCTCCTCTCAGCCAATAATCGTCATGTTAACTTAATCAGTACCCGCTTTGCTCGAACTGTTAAACTGATGCAGCAATTGCGGTCTGCATCAGCTAACCTGAAAGTCGATACTGATCTTTTTGACCAAGGCAAGGTAGCTTTTGAGCCAATCACCCTGGCCCAATACCGAACTTATGCTTCATACCCTTACTACGTAACGCAGTCACACTCTTTTGCCATTAGGTACAGCCAGATGCCGAGTCTCGCTGGTCATTCGGCAACTAGCATTGCCACTTCCTCATGGGGGATTTCCAGCAGCAGTCAAAACAAGATGCTGTCGTGGAAGCTGATTAAGATTTTATGCAGCAATAAGCGGATTCAGCAGAAGTTGATGACCACTTCTGCCGGAAGCTCGGTCTTAAAGCCCATCGTAAATAGCAAGAAGACGAAAAAAATCTTGTGGAACTACGGTGCACAAGCAAGGTTCACGTCCACTGAATTAGATAGGCTTCTCCGCACCGGTAAGGTTAATCCAAGTTTCAAGGAGTACCAATTGATCATCAATTTGCTAGAATCGCGGCTAGATCAAGCCTTGGATGACAGCGATATTGACGAAAAACTTTATGACATTCAGTCCGATGCAAACGACTTGGTGAAGTAAGTGCCTTGATTGGGGAAGTTTTTTCAAAAAAGGTCCCCTTTGTATAGCAAGTGAGAGGATCAGCCACACCGCCTCCCACGCAAAAAAACAGTGCCCAAAGGCACTGTTTTTTTAATTACGCTCTACTTGGCAAATCCACCCGCGCCTCAGCTAGCGTCTTGCCCTTCAAGGCCCGGAGGAAGTCGTTATAGTAGTAGTCTTCCGGCAGGTCCAAGGCCTCGCTCAGCGCGTAAACCCGCAAGGTGTAGTCGTGGTCCTTGTCTGGCGGCGTTGGCCCGATGTAGCCCTTGTGAACGGACGCCGGCTCATTCAAAAAGCGCGACACCGTACTGTTAAAGCCGGACTTACCGCCATCTTTGCGGGAAAAATCTTCCGGGATCTCACTGACCGCCGGCACGTCGCTGACCAGCCAGTGGATCCAGGCAAAGCCGCAGACTGGGATTGAGTCGTAGTCGACCAAGGACCAGGCCAGGTACTTGGTCCCCTCTGGCAGGTCCTCAATCGTAAATGGAAAGGATACTACCGGGTTGCCGGCCTCTTTAACTTCGGCATACTTGGCGTAAGCATCTGGCAAGTAGCCATTTTCCAATTCAACATGTACTTGCATAATTTTTCTCCTTACAAAAAAACTCCTGCTAACTACCTCTTATTTTAGCATTTTCTTAGTCAAATTCCGTCTGCCAGTCTGGGCTCCGGTAGGCCTTGAAACACTCCTTGATCTGAGCAGTGCTATTTTTCCGTTCAAAAATTGGTGGCAAATCGTCTTCGCTAAACCAGCCGGCCTGCTTGGTCTCAATGTTCTCTTCAAACTGGCCACCAAGCGGCGTGCAGAGGTAGTAAATGTCGGTGATCCCATATGGGTGAAGGGACCCGTGGTGCTTGAAGTGATCCCAGACCGCGATCACCTGGTCCAGCTTGACCTCGATCCCTGACTCCTCCTTGCACTCCTTCACGCAGTTATCGGCCGGCGACTGGTCCACGTCGCACCAGCCCCCTGGCAAAGACCAGTGCCCCTCGTTTTCCTGGACTAGCAGGATCTTACCCTCGCGAAAAACCGCAGCTCTGGTGGCAATTTTCGGCGTCTGGTAGCCGATCTCGTTACAAAAAAGCCCCTTGACCCTGTCTAGATCCACGCCGGACTTTTCCGCCAGCATCTCAGCCGCAATCTCGCGCAGCCGCTCATATCGCTCCGTGTCAAAGACGTCCTTGCTGTAAGCCAGCCCCGTTTGCCCGATGGCCTGGATTTCCATGGCCCAGTCGATCAGCTTGTCACCTTTTTTAACCATTTTTCTGCATCCCCATCTCTTAAAAAAGTTCCTTTTCTACCCCCTAATTATCGCGCTAAAAAGCCTTTTCACCAAATAAAAAGGAAAGCCGTGTGGCTTTCCTGTAGTAGGAGGATATAGAGAAAAATATCAATTATAAAAATTGATATTTGATGCTAAAAGGAATGTAATTAGGATCAATAAAAGAATGAAGTATGGTCATCACCTCCTACTTGATGTAGGTTTCCTTAAAGTCCCAGCTGCCCCGGACGTTGACCGCCTTCTTGACGCTTGGGCGAACCAGCATGACTGTCGTTAAGTAGTAAAGCGGGCAAACGCCAGTATCGTTTAAGAGGACGTCTTCAGCACTCGCCAGGTCCTTCCAGCGCTTGGCGTCAGATGAGGTGGTCTTAGAGTCGGCAATCAGCTTGTCGTAAGTAGTGTTTGACCATTGTCCGTCGTTTTGGCTGTTGCCCGTCGTAAATAGGTCCAGGAAGGAGATTGGGTCGGCGAAGTCGGCAATCCAGTCAATCAAGCCTAATTGGAAGTTGTGGGCGCCCAGACGGCTAAGAAGGGTCTTAAATGGCACGCTGGACACTTCAATCTTGACTTCTGGCAAAGCCGATTCAATGTTGGACTGGAGAGCTTCGGCCGTGGCCTTGGCTGAGTCAGTATCACTGGAAGTCAAAGTCAGCTTGATCTTGCTTACGCCCAGCTCCTTCAAGCCCTTTTCCAGGTACTTCCGGGCCAGCTGCTTGTTGGCGCTGGCTGGGTAGAGGCTCTTGGCGCTGGCAGAAACAGTATCAATGTAGTCCTTCCCGTTCACCGTCGTCAAGTCCTTGGCCGTAATCGTGCTTGCTGGTTGGCTGGCGCCCCCGTCAACGGTTGAAACTAAGCCCTTGCGGTCGATGGCCAGGGACAAGGCCTTACGGATGTTGGCGTTCTTGACGTACTTGTTGCCCTTAGTCCCTTGACCAAATTCCATGTAGTAGGTGGCCCCTTGCGCCAGGGTGGTAAAGCCCTTGGCCTTCTTCAGCTGCTTGATTTGGGAAGAGTCAAGCGAGGTGGCGTCCAGCTTCTTTGACTGGTAGAGGTTGTAGGAAGTGTTGGTCGACTTTTGCACGCTCCAGTTGATCTGGCTCAGCTTGACGTGCTTCTTATCCCAGTAGGTCTTGTTTTTGACCATCTTCCAGGACAGGTTGGACCCGGTCCAGCCCTTTTGGACGTATGGACCGTTATAGGCCATGTACTTGGACGCCGTCCCGTACTTAGAGCCGTACTTCTTTACAGCTCTTTCATTTTGCGGAAAAAAGACCCCGAAGCCCATCAGCTTGTTAAAGTAAGGAATCCGCCGTTCCAAGGTCACGACCAGCTTGTACTTGCCAACCGCCTTGATCCCCAGGCTCGTAGCCGGCTTCTTGCCAGCGACGATCTTTTCAGCATTCTTGATGCCTGAGAAGAGGTATGAGTATTCTGATTCAGTCTTTGGGTTGACCGTCCGCCGCCAGGAGTAGACAAAGTCCTTGGCTGTGACCGTGTCGCCGTTTGACCACTTGGTCCCCTTGCGGAGGGTAAAGGTATAGGTCTTCCCGTCTTTAGAGATCTTTTCTGACGTGGCCAGGGCTGGTTCCAGCTTGGAGGCGCTGGTAAAGCGGTAGAGCCCTTCAAAGGTGTTGGAGATTTGGGTAAAGGATACTGAGTCGGTCGCCTTGGACAAGTCCATGGTTGGAATTTCCGCGCTAGTCGTCCAGTTTAAAACCTGCTTAGTACTTGAGCTAGCCTTTGAGCTCCCGCAGGCTGACAAGCTTGCCGCTGCTAGGACGACCCCGGCGCCCATGAAGATCTTAGATATTTTCATTAAAAGTCCCTGCTTTCCATTTTTTCTTACTTGTGCTGTTCTTTTTACGCTTGTTCGTTTCTAAGATTTGATTAATTATATTTTCATTTTCTTGGTTTTACAAGTCAAAATAACGGTATAGGCCAAAATTGTTATAATCTTAACGTCAGCTTTTTCAGCAGTTAATAATCAAAAGGAAAATAGCTTT
>NZ_AZDU01000005.1 GCF_001434815.1 Lactobacillus equicursoris DSM 19284 = JCM 14600 = CIP 110162 | reverse complement strand
AGTCGTGTTTCAATTATGAGAAAGGCTTCGGTAGGTGAGTAAAAAGTTGCCGCGATTATTAAAAAGTACGGTTCAGTTGAGTCAAATTTGAAGCTATCCCCCCTAAAAATAAAAAAGTTGCGGTAAATCCGCAACTTTTGCTTTAGATCGCTACTTGCATCAAAGAATCTACGTTAAGTAAACGTCCTAAGCGTCTGCATCCCTCGTCGATTTCTGCTAAACTAGAACCTGTAAAGTTGACCCGCAGGCCGTTGACGTGGTCCCGGTCAGGGTAAAAGCTGGCAGATGGCACGTAAATCAAGTGCTCGTTAGGAATTGCTTCCTCAAGCAGGAGCTGACTGGTATTGGCGTCATCGCCCAGTTCAATCCAGAAGAAGAAGCCGCCCTCTGGATGGCTGATCTTGGCATCAGCTGGCAAATATGCATGCAGGGCTTGATCCATCTTGTCTAGCTTTTGCCGGTAGATCTTTTTTAAGCCTTCAATATGGGCATCTAAGTCGTGATGAGCGATGTAGTTGTCTACAGTCGCAGATGGAATGTAAGGCACTTCCAGGTCTTCTGCCAGCTTTAACTTGGTCAGTTCCGCCTTGATTTCAGGACTTGCCACCAGCCAGCCAAGGCGGTAGGCAGGGGAGAGGATCTTGGAGAAGCTGGATAAAAAGATCACGCGGCCTTCTGTATCAAAGCTCTTGATGCTTGGCAGACTTTCACCGTGGTAGCGCAGGTCCCGGTAAGGCGTGTCTTCCAGGATCACAAAGTTGTACTTGTTGGCCAGTTCTACTAGACGCTGGCGTTTTTCCAGGGACATGGTGATGCCGGTTGGGTTGTGGAAGTCTGGCACTGTGTAAAAAAGCTTAATGTCCGGATGGGCCTTTAATGTGGCTTCTAGGCAGTCGAGGTTGACGCCATCGTCTTCCATGGGAATTTCGTAGTAGTCAGGCTCATAGACGTCAAAAGCGGCTAAGGCACCGACGTAGCAAGGCACTTCTACAGCCATCTTGTCGCCAGCTTCAAGGAAAAGCTTTGCGACAAGTTCAATCCCTTGCTGGCCGCCGGCCGTCAGCATCACGTCCTCACTGGTCACGTTAGCGATGCCCATCTTCTTTTGAGCCCTGTCTGCTAAAAATTCCCGCAGCCTTTCTGGACCCTTGACGTCATGATATTGGAAAGAGTGTTCTTTTTCATTAATGATGGCTTCTTGGTAGGCGTTAACTAGTTCACGAGCTGGGAAGGATTTTTCATCAGGGCAGCCGCCCCCAAAGGAAATGTTGTCTGGGAAATTAGTTTCTGGGAACAAACCTTGCAGGCGGGAAGGAATATTCTTGTTGATTCTCTTGGCAAATAAGTTTTCTAACATACTCGATAACTCCTAAATTGTGTTTTTTGAATTTGCTTTTTCAGTTGAGTATATTATAATTGCTTTTGAAAGATTAATAAAATTCAACTTATTTAATTTTAGATGAAATTATTTCATGTAAGGAGCAAAGATGCTGCCATTTCCATACTTGGTCTTCCGCACGGTCTTAGAGCAGGGGACCTTTTACAAGGCTTCGGTCGTCTTAAACGTGACCCCGTCCGCCATCAGCCACTCGGTTAATCAGTTGGAAAGCGAACTAGGCTTTCCGGTTTTTGTGCGGTCTCGGACCGGCGTTAAATTGACTCCAGATGGGCAAAAAATTCTGCCTTTGATCCAGGAAATCATCAATGACCAAAACCGGCTAGAGCAAGTAGCCCAGCAGATTCAGGGGCTAGATACTGGGTTAATCCGGATCGGGGCCTTTTCTTCAGCCTGCATCAACTGGCTGCCGCCGCTGATCCAGACTTTTGCCAAAAGTTACCCGCAGGTAAAGATTTCGGTGCGGCAAGCCGGCTTTAATGAAATTACTGAAGCCGTCAAGAGCGGGCAGCTGGACCTGGGCTTGACCATGCTGCCAGAAAATGATCTGGGGATCACTGTTGAAAAAATCCTAGAAGACGAAATCTACTGCATTGCCCCTATGAATTTTCAGGTTAAAAATGGGCACAGTGTCAGTGAAGAAGATTTGGTCAACTACAACTTCATCCTGCAGCAAAGCGACTATGACCTGGATACCAAGGCAGCTCTTGACCACTATTCCATCAAGTCAACTGCCATCCAGTTCTCCATCGACGACCAG
Source organism: Lactobacillus equicursoris DSM 19284 = JCM 14600 = CIP 110162 (assembly GCF_001434815.1). Classification (GTDB taxonomy): domain Bacteria; phylum Bacillota; class Bacilli; order Lactobacillales; family Lactobacillaceae; genus Lactobacillus; species Lactobacillus equicursoris. Next base: position 59,606 of record NZ_AZDU01000005.1, on the reverse strand, counting down.
TCAATCGTGGCCATGGTGGAAGCGGGTCTGGGTTTAGGGATTTTGCCTGCTTTGGCCTTGCAGAAAATGCAGGGGGAAGTGCAGATTCTGCCTTTTAGCACCCCTTTTTACCGAAAAATCGCCCTGGTGACCTCCAGCCAGCAGCGCCTGGCACCGTCAACTCGGCAGATGATCAAGAACGTCCATGAATTAATTCAGCAGCAATATCCGACAGGCCGCTTAACCATGGTCAATGATGATAAATAATCAGCTATTTTGTGCATATTCAATGAATAACTAATTCATTAAAGGGCTTAAAAGCTGTTGTCATAATCTCTTAACTATTGCTATAATAAATAGAGTAACAGTAAAAGAGACTACAAGGCGTTTTGTCACATTGGATGAGATTAATAGGAATTTTTGAAACAAAACTTGCATCAGCGATGGGGCAAGCAGACGCTGAGTAATTTTTATTCAGATATAAAGAAGGTATTTTATGAACGGTAAACAAATCGTAGCAGAAGCCTTGCAACCAGTTTTGCCTGACTGGGAAATGTCAGACATCGAAGTCAAGATTGAACGTCCTAAGGATGAAAAGCTGGGGGACTATGCTTTCCCAACTTTCACCTTGGCTAAGACCTTGCGCAAGGCACCAAACCTGATTGCCAGCGAAATGGCAGAAAAGATTGACCCAAGCAAGTTCGAAAAGGTGCAAGCGGTTGGTCCTTACGTTAACTTCTTCTTGAACAAGAGCCAAGTTGGCGCAGAAATCCTGAAGGAAATCTTGTCAGACCCTGAAAATTACGGTGCTCGCAACATCGGCCAAGGCCGCAACGTTTCTACTGAATATTCTTCCCCTAACATTGCCAAGCCAATGGGGATGGGCCACCTCCGCTCAACCATGATTGGGGAATCAATTGCACGAATTTTGGCTAAGGAAGGCTTTAAGCCAATCAGAATTGACTACCTTGGTGACTGGGGCACCCAATTCGGCAAGATGATGGCTGCCTACAAGATGTGGGGCGACGATGCCGAAATCGAGAAGGACCCAATCAACACCTTATTGTCCTACTATGTCCGCATCAACAAGGAAGCTGCTGACCACCCAGAATACGACGATGCTGGCCGTGAATGGTTTGCTAAGCTGGAACGGGGCGACGAAGAAGCTAAGCGTCTGTGGACTTGGTTCAGAGAAGTTTCCCTTGAACGCTTCAAGCGGGTTTACAAGATGCTGGACGTTGACTTTGACTCTTACACTGGTGAAGCCTTCAGTGCAACCATGATGGACGAACCAGTGCGCATCTTGCGGGAAAAGAACCTGCTGGTGAAGAGCCAAGGTGCCGAAATCGTTGACCTTGAAAAGTACAACCTGCCACCTTTGATGGTTATCAAGAGTAATGGTACTTCCACTTACATCACCCGTGACTTGGCCACCGCCATGTACCGGAAGAAGACCTACGACTTCTACAAGTCCATTTATGTTGTTGGTCAAGAACAAGAAGTTTACTTCCAACAACTGCGGGCTTGCTTGAAGGAAATGGGCTTTGACTGGGCTGACGACATTGTGCACATCTCCTTTGGTTTGATGAGCATCAACGGCCAAAAGATGTCAACCAGAAAGGGTAACGTTGTTGACCTGGAAGACGTTTTGAACCAATCAGTTGACCTTGCCCGCAAGCAAATCGCTGAAAAGAACGCCGGCCTTGCCAACGCTGACGAAGTTGCCAAGCAAGTTGGGATCGGTGCCGTTGTCTTCCACGACTTGAAGAACTACCGCCGCAACCCAATCGACTTTAACTTGGAAGAAGTTGTTAAGTTCGAAGGTGAAACTGGTCCTTACGTACAATACGCTCGTGCCCGTGGCGAAAGCTTGCTGAGAAAGAGCGGTATCAAGGGCTTTGACGATGTTGACTTGACTAAGATCGGCGAAGCTGAATGGGACCTGGTATCCTTCATGGGCCGCTACGCTGACGTTTTGCAAAAGGCTTTGGAAACTTACGACCCAAGTGCCGTTGCCAAGTTTGCCCTGGAACTGGCTAAGCGCTTCAACAAGTACTACGCCCACACCCGGATCTTGGTTGACGACGTTGACGAAGACGTGAAGAAAGCACGTTTGGCTGTTGTTAAGGCAGTCAGCGAAGTCATCAAGTCAGCTTTGAACCTCTTGGACGTGAAGGCTCCAGACGAAATGTAATTCTTATTGTACATTAAATAAAAAAATGTCTTGAAATTGATTTCAAGGCATTTTTTATTTTTTAGCATAAATGATTGAAAAATAATAATATTCTTAACTCAGTTAACCGCTTAATTCGCGTTTTATTAGGACTGCCAGCTGTGCATAAAATGAAGGCAGAATTATTTCGTAACGGCTTTCTTGAATTATCAAAATGCGCTAGAATTAATACTAGCTAATATTTTTTATAACCATTTTGAGGAGCAAATTCATGAACTATAAAGAGAGAAGACAATTAATTTACGAGCTGATTCAAACCAACAAGATTGAAACCCAGGAACAATTATTGCTCCTTTTGAAGACCCACGGGGCTACGGCCACCCAGGCAACCATTTCCCGGGACATCCATGCCCTGCATATCTCCAAGGTGCCAGACGACGATGGCCGCAGCTACTACGTTAAGGCCCCATCAGCTGCTGTCAACCGGGAAAGGCAGCTCCGGGAAGCGATTCGCGACCGGGTTGCCACGGTCACTGCTGTCCAGTTTACGGTGGTCATTCAAACCAGCATGAAGCTGACCTATGCGCCAATTTTGGCGGGGCTGATTGACGATGTTGAAAATGATGATATCGCCGGCACCATTGCGGGGACGGACACGCTGCTAGTCATCATGAAGAACAATGAGGCTGCCCAAGAATTTGCCGACTGGGCAGATGCGATCGTGAAGGACCGCAAGGTATATTAATGGCTAGAATTGCAGTCTACTTGACCGGTGGCATCGCTATCTATAAGGCGATCAACGTGGTTCGCGGCTTGCAAAAAGCTGGCCATGAAGTCCGCGTAGCCATGACTAAAAACAGCGAGCAGTTTGTGGGGCCAGCCACCTTAGCCTCCTTAACCAAGCATCCCGTCTTAGACGATCTGTTTGCCAAAGAGGTGCAAGCTTCCGTGGCTCATATTGACCTGGCTGACTGGAGCGACCTAGCCCTGGTCGTGCCGGCCGATGCCAACATTATTGGCAAGATGGCTAACGGCATTGCCGATGATGCTGTCTCAACCACTCTACTTGCCAGTACTGGTCCCCGATTAATCGTCCCAGCCATGAATTCTCACATGTGGTCCAATCCCGCTGTTCAGCGCAATTTGGCCTATTTAACAGAGCAAGGCGATGAAGTCTTAGAGCCGGCTACGGGCTACTTAGCCGAAGGCTACAGCGGCAAGGGGCGGATGCCAGAGCCAGAAGTCATTTTAGCCTGGGTTGACCAGCATTTTGACCGGCCACTCTTGGGTAAAAAAATCATGATTACGGCCGGCGGCACCAAAGAAGCCATCGACCCGGTCCGCTACATTGGCAACCATTCTAGCGGCAAAATGGGCCTGGCCCTAGCTAAAAGGGCAGCCCAAATGGGAGCCCAGGTTGCCCTGGTTTACGGCAATATTTCGGTACCTGTGCCAAAGAATAGCCAGATTAGCCTTTACCCAGTAGGGGATGCTGCCGAAATGCTGGCCCAAGTGGAAAGCCTTTTTCCAGACAGTGATGCCTTAATTATGGCAGCGGCCGTTGGCGACTGGCGGGTTAAGGAAAAGGCCGATCACAAGCTGAAAAAGCAGCCAGGCGTTGATGAGCTGACTTTGCATTTTGTCAAAAATCCTGATATCCTAAAAACCGTTGCTGCGCAAAAAGATCGGCAAGTGGTCATCGGCTTTGCGGCTGAAACCAATGACTTGCTAGCTAATGCTGAGCGCAAGTTAAGAGAAAAGGGCGCTGATTTCATCGTGGCTAATGACGTCAGCGGGGATGCTTTTGGGGGCGACTATGACCAGGTAACCATTCTAGAGAAGGAGCAAGATCCGGTTACCTGGCCCAGGATGACCAAGGACCAAGTAGCTAAGAAGTTACTGACGCTGTTGGCTAATCGCTTAGAAAAACCAGTACGAGAGTAAGAATGTAAAAGAGGCTTTTCCGCTACTAAAAGCCTCTTTATGCTATATTAAGTAAGGTGTATAAAATGAATGGCAAAATTTTAATTGCCGGATTGTCGATCGACCAGCTGCCGGAGCTTGAAGCCAAGTTTGACTTGCTGTTTGCCCCGAAAAATGCCGATCTTGCCTGGTACCAGCAGGTCTTACCGGACATTGATGGGATGATTGCCGGCAAGGTGCAGGTTGGCCAGGAAATGATCGATGCCGCGCCCAAATTGAAGATTATTACCGCTTGCGGGGTCGGCTTTGACCACATTGATGTGGACTATGCCAGCTCGCAAGGCATCGTGGTCTCCAATTGCCCGGAAAGCGTCATGCAGCCAACGGCTGAGATGGCTTTTGCCTTGATCTTGGCCTTGAGCCGGAAACTGATCAAGTACGATGAAGGCATGCAAAAAGGAGCATTTCTTGATACTAGCCTGCCGGAAAACCAGGGGCAAAGCCTGGTGGGCAAGACCCTGGGCATTTTTGGCATGGGGCGGATTGGGCAGACCTTAGCCGGCTATGCCAAGTGCTTTGGGATGAACGTGCTCTACCATAACCGCCGCCGCCTGCCCCAAGAAACAGAGCGGGAGCTGGGCGCCAACTATGTACAATTGGCTGAGCTTTTAGCCCGGGCCGACTACTTAAGCTTAAACGCACCGGCGACGCCAGAAACCTATCACGTGATCGATGAGGCTGCGATCAGCATGATGCCGGATACCGCCTACTTGATCAATACGGCCCGGGGCAGCCTGGTGGATGAAGCGGCCCTATTGCGGGCCCTGAAAAATGGCCGCCTGGCCGGGGCCGGGCTAGACGTTTTTGCCAATGAGCCGGACTTTAACCAGGAATTTTGCCAGCTGGACAACGTTATTTTGACGCCGCATGCTGGGAGCGCCACGAAAGAAGCGCGGCGCAACGTGCTAAAAGAGGCCAGCTACAACTTGCTGTCATTCTTAGTCGACGGCCAGCCGGTCAACCGCGTAAATTAAGCAGATAAAGGGGGAGAGGACTTGCTTGATCCGCAGCAAGTATTGAAAAAGTATTTTGGCTATGACAGTTTTCGGCCAGGGCAAAGGGAGATTATTGAAAAAGTATTTAAGGGCGAAAATGTCTTAGCCGTCATGCCAACGGGGGGCGGGAAGTCTTTATGCTACCAGATACCGGCCCTGATGATTCCAGGCACAACCGTGGTCATCTCGCCCCTGATCTCCCTGATGAAAGACCAAGTCGACAGCTTGAAGGAATATGGGATTCCAGCAGCAGCTCTTAATTCTTCGACTCCGCAAGAAGACGTGAACCCGATTTTAAGAGCCTGCTATGAGGGCCGGATCAAGCTGCTCTATGTGACTCCGGAGCGGATGGAAATGGACTACTTCCGCTACCAGCTGAACTTTTTGGAGGTCAATTTAGTCGCTATCGACGAAGCCCACTGCATTTCCCAGTGGGGGCACGACTTTCGGCCAGCTTACCGGCAGCTGAAGGCGGGGATTTCGGCGCTTCATACCCACCCCAACGTCTTAGCCCTTACGGCGACAGCCACCAAGGCGGTTCGGGAGGATATTGGCCAGCAGCTGGATATACCGGAAACAAACTTTGTCATCACCAGCTTTGAGCGGAAAAATCTCCACTTTAAGCTGGTCAATTCGCCGAAAAATACCCGGGCTTACATTGTCAATTATTTGCAAAAGCACCAAGGCGAAGCTGGCATCATCTATGCCAACACCCGGAAAAAGGTTGAGGGCTTGACCGAATTTTTACAAAAGCAGGGCTTCAGCGTTGAAGGCTACCACGCCGGGATGAGCAATGAGGCTAGAGCCGCCGTCCAAGACGATTTCCTTTATGACCGCATCCCCTTGATTGTGGCCACGAACGCTTTTGGCATGGGGATCGACAAGAGCAACGTCCGCTTTGTCCTGCACGCCAATAGCGCCAAAAATCTTGAGGCCTACTACCAAGAAGCGGGTCGGGCTGGCCGAGACGGCTTAGAGAGCGAAGCCGTCATGCTTTATCATGCCAGTGACATGCGGCAGTTTCGCTGGTTTATCGATAATTCTGAAGCCGACGAGGCCTACCGCCAGGTCCAGTACCAAAAACTCCAGACCATCACCGACTATGCCAATACCGATGAATGCCTGCAGCAGTTTATCGTTCGCTACTTTGGCCAGGATTGCCCGCCTTGCGGCAAGTGCAGCAACTGCCTGAGTAAAGGCGACTTGGTCGATGTGACTGACGAGTCTAAGCAGATCATTGGCATGGTCTATGACCTGGATGGCCGCTACGGGAAAAAGCTGGTTGCTCAAGCCGTTACTGGTTCCAAGGTGAAAAAACTGGAAGAAATTGGGGCAGAAGACTGCGACCACTACGGCCGCTTGAAGGGTCACAAGCAAACGGATGTCTCCAACTTGATCGACTACCTGGTATCTAAAGGCTACCTGACCCTGGCTGGCGACCGCTACCCGGTAGTCCATGTGACCAACCGGGGGTGGGACGTTTTAGATGGCAAGGCCTTTGTCAAGAGAAGACAAGAAGCCGCCATCCAAGTCGCTACCCAGGAGGCGGACAACCAAGACCTCTTTGAGGCTCTTAGACAAAAACGGCGGGCACTGGCCCAGCAAAAGAACGTGCCGCCTTTTGTTATTTTCTCGGACCGGTCGCTGCGGGATATGGCCCGCCTAAAGCCGCAGACAGCGGAAGAATTTTTGGCCTGCTCCGGGGTCGGGGAGGCAAAGCTAGCCAACTATGGCCAGACCATGATGGCCGTGATCAAAAATTACGCTTAGAATTTGTAAAGAAAAAAGACAGGCAATGCCTGTCTTTTTCTATGCTGTGATTTGCTTTTAGCCTAAAAGCTTGGCATTCTTGCACAAGCTGTCAAAATGTTCCCAGAACTTGTCGTAGTTGGCGGAAGTTACCAAAGTCATTGGGCGGCCATTTTCCGTTTCAAAGAAGCGGCCGGCCCGGTGACCATCGGTGTAAACATCGGACTTGGTGTCCCGGCTAGTGACGATTTCTGGGTAAAGAGCACTCATGGTGGTCAAAACGTCCCACAGGTAGTAAGTGGAGTCGACTTCAAAGGAGTTGACCAAGGAGTAGAGGTAGCCAACAAATTCAAAGGCTGGGTACTTGCGGTTTTGGTTAAAGTGCTGGCGCATTTCGTCGGTAAGTGGCAATTCTTCCGTTGATTCCAGACCCACTTGCTGGATCTTTAGCTTAGAGTCCCAAACCGTCTTGCAGGCTTCTGGGTCCCACCAGGCGTTCCATTCTTGGGTGTCGTCTGAAACTGGGGTAAAGACGTTGCCGTGACCGTTAAGAGAGCCGCCCATCCAGTAGAGTTCTTCGACCTTGTCTTGGATGCTTGGGTCGATTTCTAGAGCCCGAGCCAGGTCGGTCAAAGGACCGGTGAAGACCAAGGTAACCGGGCCGTCAGCTTTGTGGATCTTGTCGATCATGTCCAGGTGGGCTGGCTTTTTAGCGATTGGAGTCTTAACCACGCCCGTTTCGTTTAAGATTGGGAAGTGGTCAACGGAAAAAGAAGATACCCGCCAAGCTTCCGGGAATTGGTTGATGGGACGGGAGTTGGACCGGGCTACTTCCAGCTTGTCGCCTCTTTGGTTGAAGCGGTCGATGATCTTGCGGGATGCAGAAACGCCGGGTTCAACATAGCCGTCTGCGTCAGTGACCCCAACGCCGATCAGCTTGATGTCTGGAGCCAGCAGCATCAACAAAAGAGAAGTAAAGTCATCCATGTTGGAGTCATGGTTTAAGTAAAAGTTCTTCATGTTCTTTCTTGCCTTCCTATGAATCAAATCTGTTTTACCAAGATTATTATACGGGAAAAAGCCTGTTAGTTCGAGATCATCCAAGAAAAAACTGCCCCGAAGGGCAGTAAAAACGAATTTTTGCTTTTTTGTTTTTTGCTTTTTCCAGCTATTGCTTGTCGTTTAATTGGCTGTGCCAGTAGCCGTAGCTGAAGTAGATGGCAATCCCGATCAAGAACCAGATGCCGGCCACCAGCCACATTTCTCCTGATAAGCGGGTGAGCATGAAGACGGCAGCCAGGCCAGACAAGATCGGAATGAATGGGAAGAGCGGAACCTTGTAGCCTTCATTGACCAAGTCAGTCCGCTTTCTCAAAGGAATCACCCCAAAGGAGACAAAGGCAAAGGCTAGTAGCGTTCCGAAGTTGACCAGGTTGGCCAATTGGTTGACCGAGAAGACCCCGCCGGCTAAGGCGATGATGATTCCGACCAGCCACAGGGCTCCTTGAGGGGAGTTGTGCTTTTCGTCTAATTTGGCCAAAAAGTGAGGCAAAAGGCCATCGCGGGCCATAGCGTAAACCAGACGGGAGCTGGAATAAATCATGGTCACCATCATGGTCGCCATGCCTAGCAGGATCCCTAAGGATAAAAGCTGTGCCAGCCAGGATTGGTGGACCTGCACTAAGGCGTAAGCAACTGGGTTAGCTACGTTCAGCTTGGTGTACTTGACCATGCCAGTTAAGACGAGGGAAACCAGGATGTACAAGACGGTCACGATGGACAAGGTCCCGATGATCCCCTTCGGCATGTTCTTTTGGGGATTTTTTACCTCGGCAGCTGAAGCAGAAACGACGTCAAAGCCCAGATAGGCGAAGAAGACGGTGGTTGCCCCCTTCAAGACGCCGGAGAACTTATATGGCAAAAATGGGTGGTAGTTGGCCGGCTTGATGAAGAAGAGGCTAACGGCGATAAATAAGAGAACGATGGCAATCTTAATAAAAACGGCAACGTTGTTGATCTTGACCGATGTCCGCAGGCCGCGTGAGAGCAAGACGCAGACCAGCAAAATCGCCGTGATTGCTACAATGTCAAAGTAAACGCCGTGCTTGATGTCCATGGGACCAGAGATGGCCTGAGGCAAGGCCAGGTTAAAGGACTTTAAAAATGACTGCAGGTAGCTGGAAAAGCCCGCTGCACCGGCGGCTACAGCCAGCATGTATTCCAGGACCAGGGCCCAGCCTAATACCCAGCCAACGGCTTCCCCATAAACAATGTTGCCGTAAGAATAGGCCGACCCAGCGACAGGGATAGCAGAGGCAAATTCAGCGTAGCACATGGCAGACAAAATACAGACGACGGCCGCAATCAAGAAGGAGAGGGAAATCCCCGGTCCAGCTTCTGTAGCAGCGACCGTTCCCGGCAAAATAAAGATCCCCGTGCCGATCACGGCCCCAATGCCCAGGGCAATCAGGTCTTTGGCGGTTAAGGAACGCTCGAAGTGCTTGTCTTCTAAGAGCAAGTTATCCGCATGTTCCTTGCGAAAAATGTTCATCGACATAACTATATCTTCCTTTTCTAATCCATTTTTTAAAACTTATCTAATAATTGTACTATGCTGGATCAGCATTAGGCAATGCGAAAAAACATTTTATTAAAGAATTCTGTTAAGTAAAGCGGAAAAGTGTAAAAGAGATGCCATTCATGATAAAATTGCTCCGGTACTACAGAAAGGTGGTCAGGAAGTGGCAAACCAACTGATTGAGCAAAAATTGAAACTCCTGCCGGAGAAGCCAGGCTGCTATTTGATGAAAGACGTCAATGGCCAGGTGATCTATGTCGGCAAGTCCAAAAATCTGAAAAATCGCGTTCGCTCTTACTTTAAGAGTAAGCAAGAGGGCAGACGGGCGGAACTGGTCCGCAACATTGCCGACTACGACATCATCGTGGTGGATTCAGATAAAGAATCTTTTTTGCTGGAAATCACCTTAATCAAGAAATACCAGCCATATTACAATGTGGCGCTAAAGTCCGGCACGGGCTATCCTTATATCGAAATCACCAATGAGCGCAACCCGCAAACGCGCTTAACCAGTATTGTCTATAAGGATAAGGGCTACTATTTTGGGCCTTACCCCAACGTTTACGCTGCCCAAGCAACTTTGAAGTTTATCCAAAAAGTTTTCCCCTTGCGCCGCTGTACCGGCTATACCGGCCGGCCCTGCCTTTACTACCACATGGGGCAGTGCTTAGGGGCCTGCTTTAAGGAAGTGCCTAAAGAAGAATACGACGAGCAGATCAAGAAGATCAAGCGTTTTTTAAACGGGGACATCCAAGAAGTCAAAAAAGACTTGACCCAGAAAATGACCGAGGCGGCCAGCCAGATGGAATTTGAGCGGGCAGCGGAACTGCGCGACCAGCTCAAGTACATCGAAGAAACGGTGGAAAAGCAGAAAATCATTTCTAACGACCACACCCAAAGAGACATCTTCAACTACTATGTAGATCACTCCTGGATCTCCATCCAGGTCTTCTTCTTGAGACAGGCCAAGCTTTTAAGACGGGAATCCTACATGTTTCCTTTGACAGACGTGACCGACCCGGAAGACGAAATGATGTCCTTTATTGCCCAGTTTTACAACCAAAGAAACCGGGTGAAGCCGCGGGAAGTCCTGGTGCCTAAAGACCTGGATCCAGATACCTTGGCAGAAGCCATCGGCATCCCGGTTCGGGTGCCGCAAAGAGGGCAAAAGGCGTCTTTATTGAAGATGGCCAAGGAAAACGCCAAGCTGAAGCTGGATGACAAGTTCCGCCTGCTTGAACTCACCGACCGCAAGACCAAGGGCGCTCAAGCCGAAATCTTTAAGGCTTTGGGCTTGCCCTATGGTTCTTACATTGAAAGCTTTGACCACTCCCACATCCAAGGGGCAGACCCGGTGTCAGCCCTGGTCGTTTTTAAAGACGGGGTGCCCTTTAAAACGGGCTACCGCAAGTACAAATTAAAGGGCGAAGTCGAGCACCAAAACGCGGCTGACGAAGTCGGCAACACCAGAGAAGTCGTCCGCCGCCGCTACACCCGTTTGCTCAAAGAGCACCAGCGCCTGCCAGACTTGATTCTAATGGACGGGGGGCAGATCCAGGTGGAGGCCTGCGAAGACGTTTTAAGAAACGAATTGAATTTGGATATCCCGGTGGCCGGCATGGTCAAAGACGACAAGCACCGGACCAACCACCTCCTTTACGGGGATCCTTTTAGAGGGGAAGAGTTCCGCTTGATCCCGATTGATCCAAAGTCTGAAGGCTTTTACCTGATGACCCGGATTCAAGACGAGGTCCACCGCTTCGCCATCACCTTCCACCGGCAAACTCATGCTAAAAATGCCCTGACCAGTCGCCTTGATTCGATCAAGGGGATTGGCCCAAAGACTAGAACCAAGCTGCTCAGAGAATTTGGGTCCTTGAAAAAGATCAAAGAAGCATCTATTGATGATTTGCGAAAAGCCGGGTTAACGCTTCCCCAGGCCCAAGCAGTTAAACTTTCTTTGTGATTTGCCTTTAGTAATGGGCAAAAATAGCCTATAATAAAGAGTTAACTACTACGATTCTAAGCAGAAATAGACAGAAATTAAGTTAAAGAAAGAAAAGGTAAAAATAAAGAATGCCAACTCCTTCAACATTCGTTGATCAAACAAAGATCGAAGTCCAAGCCGGTAAGGGCGGGGACGGTATGGTGGCCTTCCGCCATGAAAAATACGTGCCAAATGGTGGCCCAGCCGGCGGCGATGGTGGCCGCGGTGGATCCATTATTTTTGTGGCCGATAACGGCTTAAGAACCCTGATGGATTTCCGCTATCGGCGCAAGTTCAAGGCTGATCCTGGTGAAAACGGCCGGATCAAGTCCCAATATGGCCGGGCAGCCAAGGACCTCTACTTAAAGGTGCCAGTCGGGACCACGGTTTACGACTTTTATACCGGCGAAGAAATCGGGGACTTGACCGAAAATGGGCAAGAACTGGTTGTGGCTAAAGGCGGCCGGGGCGGCCGGGGCAACATCCACTTTGCTACTAGCGTCAACACGGCGCCAGAAATCGCAGAAAACGGTGAACCAGGCGAGTTCCGGACCCTGCGTCTAGAATTAAAGGTGTTAGCCGATGTCGGTTTGGTTGGCTACCCATCCGTTGGGAAGTCAACCTTGCTGTCAGTTGTGACTAAGGCCAAGCCGAAGATTGCGGCATACCAGTTTACGACCTTGAAGCCTAACCTGGGCATGGTGGTTTTGCCAGATGGCCGGGACTTCTCCATGGCTGACTTGCCAGGGCTGATTAAAGGCGCCAGCCAAGGCGTAGGTCTGGGGATTCAGTTCCTGCGCCACGTTGAAAGAACCAAGGTCATCCTGCACATGGTGTCCATGGATCCAAATAACGGCCGAGATGCATACGATGACTACGAAACCATCTTGCACGAACTAGCTTCTTATACAGAAGACGACCTCTCCAGCAAGCGGGAATTAATCGTCGCCAGCCAAATGGATATTCCAGGCGCCGATGAAAAATTGGCTCAGTTTAAGCATGACCTGGCAGAAAACGGCATTGACCAGCCAGTATACGAACTCTCCAGCATTACCCACCAAGGGGTTGACAAGTTGATGAGCGACGCCGCTAACCTGGTCAGTGAGGTTGAAGCTGAGCAAGCCGCTGCCAAGGCCAAGGCCGCTGCTGAAGCTCCAGCTGAAAGCAAGACCTACAAGTACCGTCGTCCTGAAAAGATGGAATTCACGGTTGAAAAGATTGGTGACCACGAATTTGAAATTCACGGCGAAAAGTTGGAACGCCTGGTTGCCATGACCAACATGGACCACCAAGATGGGATTATGCGTTTAGCCCGTAAGCTGAAGAAGCTGGGCGTTGACGATGAGCTGCGGGCCCAAGGGGCCGAAGACGGTGATGACGTCTACATCGGCAACTTTAGCTTTGAATTTGTACAATAAGGGTATAACAGATAAAGAATCGATCTTTGCAAATCGTAATCTTGTAATATGGAGTAAACAATGAAAAAAAGATACATTACGGGTTATTCTGGCCTAAGAGCATTGGCTGTGATCGGAGTTATCCTCTATCACTTGGACCCGAACCATTTTGGAGGTGGTTATCTTGGCGTGCCAATCTTCTTGGTCTTGACTGGCTACTTGGTCACCGACCAGATTATGGCGGCCCACCGGCGCTTTGGCTTTTTTGACGTCAGGGCCTTTTACCAAAGGCGGTTTAAGCGGCTGTACCCGCCGCTGATTGCCATGCTGTGGGTGACGTCAGCCTATATTATTCTTTTTCAAAGGAATTTGCTGAACAAGCTCTACCAGATCGTCTTGACCAACCTGCTGGGCGTATATAATTGGTGGCAGATTTTTAACGGGCAGAGCTACTTTGAGCGCTTTGCCAACAACGAATCGCCCTTTATTCACCTGTGGACCATGTCCATTGACTGGCAGTTTTACCTGCTGTGGCCAATTATCATGGCGGTCTTGGTTAAACTGGTTAAGAAAAAGCGCAATATCTTTTGGGCATTAGTTGCCTTGTCCCTGATTTCGGCGGTCGAAATGGCTATTCTCTTTAAGCCGGGGCAAGACACCAGCCGGATTTATTACGGAACGGATACCCGCTTTTACTCCCTAGGCTTAGGGGCAGCCTTGGCACTGCTTTGGCCTTATGAAGAACTGGACAATCGCTTCACCCAAAGCGATGCCCGCATCCTCAACTGGACCGGTTTAGCAGCCTTTTTAGGCATGATAGCCTTGCTCTTTACCCCTTTGATGGATGCCCAAACAGCCTTTCCTTACTACGGGGGGATGTTCCTCTTTAGCCTGTTAGTCACCATCTTGGCGGCGGTCATAGCCGCGCCAGTTGGCATCTGGAACCAGTTTTTGACCAATCCGGTCTTTGACTGGCTGGGGTCAAGAAGCTATGAAATCTATCTCTACCAGTTCCCGGTCATGATCTTCTTCGAAAGCCGGGTCAGTGACCTGGCAGACCACGTGGCCTGGTACCGGGTGCTGGAAGTGGCCTTGATTTTGCTGATTAGCGAAATCGCTTACCGCTTAATCGAAAAGCCGCGCTTTGATCCGGTGGAAGTTATCAATAGCTTAAAGCAACTTTTCCGCCGGCCCCGGCAATTGTCTAAGTCATGGCTAAAAACGGCAGCCTTTTTCCTAATTTTCTTAATTGGGACCTGCGGGATTGCCGTTTCACCGTTAGCCAAGGCTGACGACAAGGACAGCGCCTTGATCAAGACGATCAACAACAACTCTAAAAAGCAGGCAGAAATGAACAAGCGGGCTCTAGAGTCTATCAAGCAATCAGCCAAGTCTAGTGCTAAGTCCAAGTCTAGCTCAAGCTCTAAAGCGAAGAAGGCTTCTGCATCCAGCTCCAAGGCTAAGCCAAAGCAGAAGGTCAGCGGCAAGAAGGTCAACCAGGAATTTGAAAAGTATGGAATCAGCCAAGCCCAGCTGCAGGCTGCGCAAAAATTGCAAGTCACGGCAATTGGAGACTCGGTCATGGCTTCTTCAAGTGACCTGCTCCACAAGCTGATGCCCAATTCCATCGTGGATGCGGCCGTTTCCCGCCAAGGCGATGTTGGGGTTTCTTTGATCAACTCATACCTGCAAAAGGGGCAACTGCAAGAAAACGTCCTGATTGGGCTGGGCACAAACGGCCCAATTAGCGACTCTGACATGCAGCAGATTTTGGACTTAGTGGGACCGCATAGACAAATCTACTGGATCAACGTAGTGGTCCCAACCAGGCCTTGGCAAAACCAGGTCAACCAGCAGCTGGCTAGCGTTGCCAAGAAGCACAAGAACTTCCATGTGATTGACTGGTATGGATATGCCCACGGCAACTCCAGCTGGTTTTATGATGACAAGACCCACCCCAACAATGTGGGACAGATGTATTACAGCAGCTATGTCGTCAAAGAAATGTTGAGTAAAGGTGAGTAAGCGAAATTTTTGGATTTTTAGAAAATAGGTAATCAATGGAACTGGAATTTCTCGGAACGTGTTCAGGCCAGCCATCAAAGTTGCGGAATGTGTCGGGGCTTGCTTTAAAATTATTGGATGAATTAAACGAAATTTGGCTCTTTGACTGCGGGGAAGCCACCCAGCACCAAATCCTGCGGACCAATATTCGCTTAAGGAAGGTTACCAAGATCTTCATCTCCCACAACCACGGTGATCACATCTTTGGCCTGCCGGGACTCTTAGCTACCCGGTCTTTTCAAGGGGACGTTGGCCCCTTGACCATCTATGGGCCACCTGGCCTTGACCAATTCGTCAAAACGTCACTCCGGATTTCGAAGACGAAATTGTCTTACCCGATCAAGTTCGTTAACTTGGAAAAGGCGGGCAAGATCGTCGATGAAAAGGGCTTTAAGGTTTATACTGAAAAACTGGACCACCGGATTGACAGCTGGGGCTTCCGGGTAGTGGAAGGCGATAAAGCCGGAGAACTGTTAATGGACAAATTGGCGCAATATCATGTGCCAAATGGGCCACTCCTTGGTAAACTAAAGAGGGGCGAGCAGGTTGCCTTAGAAGACGGGACAGTCTTAGACGGGCATGATTTTTTAGGCCCAGCCAAAAAGGGCCGGGTAGTCACAGTCATCTATGATACCCGGTCCACGCCGGCAATTGGCCGTTTAGCCGACCATGCCGACGTCTTGGTCCATGAGGCTACTTTTGACGCTAGCGAAAGCAAGCTGGCTAAAGAGTACTACCATTCAACCTGCACCCAGGCTGCAGAAACGGCTAGAGCCGCCCAGGTCGGGCACTTGTACCTGACTCACGTTTCGGCGCGCTACGTCGGGCCTTTAGCCAGCCAAATGGTCAAGCAGGCTAGGAAGATCTTCCCAGAAACGACTCTGGCCAAAGATCTGGATTGTTTTGTCATTCCGATGAAAGGTGAAAAAAATGAGTGATTCATTACGCAATAAAGTTGTAGTTGTTACCGGTGCTTCTAGCGGCATTGGCCGCGCCATTGTCATGGAAAGCGCAAGCCGGGGGGCAACGGTGGTCTTAATGGCTAGAAGCCTGGACAAGCTGGAAGAAATCGCTGCTGAAGCCCAAGAATTGTCTGGCTCAGCCGCTTTTGCCATTAAGGTGGACCTGGGCGTCGCCAGTGAAATCGAAGAGGCTTTTAAAGAAGTGACCAGCAAGGTCAGCCACATTGATTACTTGGTCAACGCTGCTGGCTTTGGCAAGTTTGAATACTTCATGGATGCACCAATGCAAGATGCTACCAGCATGTTCCAAGTGGACGTTCTGGGCCTGATGTACATGACCCGCCTCTTTGGCCGGGTGATGATGGACCAAAGAAGCGGCCAAATCATCAACTTTGCCTCTATGGCCGGCAAGGTGCCAACCACCAAGTCCGCTGCTTACAGCGCCGCTAAGGCAGCCGTAATTCAATTTTCTAACGTTTTGCGGTTGGAATTAAAGCAATTTGGTGTTAAAGTAATGACAGTAAACCCTGGCCCTGTCTACACCAACTTCTTCAACATCGCCGACGAAAAGGGCGACTATGTGAAGAACGTCCAGGCCTTCATGCTTGACCCGGATGACGTTGCTTGGGAAGTCGTCCACTACTTTGGCTCTGCCAAGCGCGAATTGAACCTGCCAGTCAGTCTGGCGGTTTTGGCCAAGCTTTACAACCTGTTTCCAACGATTGGAGACTACTTATCATTAGAATTTGCTTCTCGCAAATAAATAAAATCATCTTTTTCTTGATTTATTTGCCAAGCAATAGTATTATTTAATTACTTGAGTATTTTGGTCCAAGACCAGATGCTGTGATACTACAATAAAGGAGATCAGTTATAAATGGCAGTTCCTGCAAGACATACTTCTAAGCAAAAGAAACGTTCACGTCGCGCTCACTTGAAGCTCAGCGTACCAGCTATGCACTACGACGCTACTACTGGTGAATACCGCTTGAGCCACCGTGTATCCCCAAAGGGTTACTACAAGGGTCGTCAAGTAGTAAGCGAAAACACCGCTAGCGATAACGACTAATTAAAAGACACCTGTTTTATGGTGTCTTTTTTTCATGTAAAAATTTGCTTGGTAGGCCAAGCAAAAAGAGAAAAAGCGAAAAAAGCAAGAGAAAAAGAGAAATCAAAAAAATGAAGTTAGTTTTTTTACATTCTAGCGATACGCACGGTTACTTATTGCCAACTGATTACCAAAACGATGGCGAATATAATGCCCCATTCGGCTTAAGCCGGGTGGCTAGCGCCATCAAGGCTGAAAAGGCCAAATGGGGCGCTGAGCACGTGGTAGTCACCGATGCCGGTGATTGCCTTCAAGGCTCGCCTTTAGCCGCTTATGCCCACGGCAGCGGCGATTTAAAGAACCTTGACCGCTTTACTGCGGCCTACAATGCCGTTGGCTACGACGTTCGTTGTCTGGGCAACCACGACTTCAACTTTGGTCAAAGCTACATGACCAATTACGTGGATAACAACCAGGCGCCATTCGTCAACTGCAATATTTTAGACGCTGAAACCCACATGCCAGCTCTTGGCCGGGAATACGTCATCTTGGAGAGAAGCGGCGTGAAGATCGGCGTGATCGGCATCACCACCCAGTACATCCCGCACTGGGAAGCAGCAGACCGGATCAAGGGGCTGGAATTTAAGTCAGCCTTTGAGCAAGTGAACAAGCTGGCTAAAAAGCTGAAGCCGCAAGTCGATGTTTTAGCGGTCCTTTACCATGGCGGCTTTGAAAGCGACATTGAGGATGGCCACGCAACTGAGCCTCATAACGGGGAAAACGAAGGCTACCGGATCTTGACCGAAATTCCGGAAGTAGACGTGATGCTAACCGGTCACCAGCACCGGCGCTTAAACGTCGTCAAGGACGGCAAGCCATGTGTGCAGCCAGGCTACCGGGGCGAAGCCATTGCTGAAGTTGTTTTGGACTTAGACAAGACCGAAGACGGCTACAAGGTCAAGAGTGCAGAAAGTACGCTGATCGACACCAAGGACTACGATTCTGACCCAGAATTGGCCCAAATCGTGCAGCCACTTGACCGGGCCACCCAAAAGTGGCTGGACCAGCCAATCGTTCACCTGGATGAGCCAGCCCCAATCGAAGATGCCAACAAGGGGAGAATTGAAGGGGCGCCGTTTATCAACCTCCTCCAGCAGATGCAGCTTTACTTTACGGGCGCTGACTTGTCAGCGACTGCCGTCATGAACGACGTGGCTAAGGGCTTTGGCAAGACGGTGACGATGCGGGACATCCTGCTCAACTACCCATATGCCAATCAACTGGTCAAGGTGCGCTTGACCGGTAAAGAGCTCCGCCATATCGTCGAGCACACGGCAACTTTTTTGCGCAAAGACGAAGATGGGTCCATCCACTTTATCGACCGCTACTTAAAGCCAAAGCCGGAGCTCTACCACTTTGACGTCTTTTATCCGCTGGAATATGAGGCAGACCTGTCTAAGCCAGCTGGTCACCGCTTGACCAAGCTGAAATTGCACGGCAAAGATATCCAAGACGACCAGGTCTACCACTTGGCCGTTAACAACTACCGAGCTAACGGCGGCGGCTTTTACCCAGAATACAGCCTGGACAAGATTGAGATGTCCCTAGACAAGGACTACGTGCAAATGTTCAGAGAATATCTGACGGAAGCTGACGTTCACGTGGACACCAAGAAGTACTACCGCTTTTACTAATTTGTTCTAATCAATGATTTTTGGTAGAAAAGCAAAAGAAGGCCATTTGGCCTTCTTTTTTGCATCTTTAGTGAAATTGGCACTTTTAGAAAAAATGTTATACTGGAAAAAAGAATTGAGGTGAGAACATGAGCAAGCAGAGTATGGGAACCAGCATTAGGATTAGCGGCATGACGGAAATCAGCCACCTGACCAGCTTTGTCATGGGCGAAGACTTGCAAAAATTGCAAGCAGGAGAAGCCGTGATGGGCGGGGTCGTCCACCAGCATCCCTTTGCCTTTATCCGGATTGAAGAGGCTGAGCTAGTTTCAGGCGACGCACCAGCCTGGCTCAAAGAGCAGCTTTTGGCTAGTCCCGTTTTTCAAGCTGAGGCCGGCGAAGGCGTTTTGCCCTGGCTGGCTAAAGCAGAAGATGGGAAGTTGACCCAGCTTTTTGGCCAAGAGGTGAAAAAGGGGCAAGGCGTCACCCTGCAAGTCACCGTGAAAGACCCGCAAAAGCGGGAACTTGCCCTAACCGGGGTCATCCTGGGCAGGGAACAGGCAGCTAAAGTAGAAAAGAATACAGTTGAAAGACAGCAAAAGAAAGAAACTGAAAAAGAAGCCATAGCAGAGACTTTTAAGCCTAAACTAGTTGACCAAGAAGTCAAGATTGCCGGCCAAACTCTGCCGCTTCATGACTACCAGCTCTACGCCTTGAACTTTATCGAGGAGCACCCGTATTGCGGGATCTTTCTGGATATTGGGCTGGGGAAGACCTTGACTACCCTGGCTGCCTTTGCCCAGCTTCGGGAAAAAGGCTTAACCGGCCACATTTTGGTCATTGCCCCCAAGGCCATTGCCCAGTCCACCTGGCAAGATGAGATCGCCAAGTGGAACTTGCCTTTTAAGACGGTTTCTTTTTTAGCAGATGAGAAAGGCCATGCCGTTTCGGCCAAAAAGCGGCAGGAGATCTACGAAGAAGCCGCGGCATTTGCTGCCAAGAGCGACTGGCACCTCTACTTTATCAACCGGGAGCTGGTCACCAAGTTAGTGGATCTTGGTCCCTGGCTTTTTAAAAACGTGGTGATCGATGAGTCCCAATCCTTCAAATCGCCAACGGCCAAACGCTTTAAGGCGCTAAAAAAGGTGCGTGGGCGAATCCAGCGCCTGGTTGAATTAACCGGGACGCCGGCGCCTAATTCTCTGGAAGACCTCTGGTCGCAGATTTATTTGCTAGACCAAGGAGAGCGGCTAGGTACCAGCATCAGCCAGTACCGGTCTAAGTACTTTAAGCCAGGGATGCTGATCAATGGCCACCCGGTCGACTGGCGGCCACTTCCTGGCAGCGAGGAGCAGATCTACCAGGCAATTGGCGATTTGGTCATCTCCATGAAAAATACCCGCTTGGAGCTGCCGAAATTGACGATGGTGACAGATACGGTAGAGATGCCGCCAAAAGCCAAAAACAGCTACCTGCAGCTAAAAAAAGAGCAGGTGCTAGAAGTTGGCGGTGGCGAAATCACGGCTGACAATGCGGCTGTTTTAGCTGGCCGCTTGCGGCAGCTGGCTAGCGGCGCCATCTACGAAGAAGACGGGGTCAATTACCAGGAATTTTTTGCCGATAAATTAGAGCGGTGCTTTTACCTGACTAGCAACACCTCTTCGCCATGTCTAGTGGCTTACTACTTCCATTCAGACGCCAGCCGCCTGTTAAAGTACTACAAGAAAAATGGCGTGATGGCGGAGCTCTTTGACGGCAGTCCCCAGATGATCAAGCGCTGGAACCAGGGCGAGATCCAGGTCATGCTGGTCCAGCCGGCCAGTGCCGGGGCGGGCCTCAACCTGCAAGCAGGGGGGCACACCCTCATTTGGTTTACCCTGCCATGGAGCTTAGAGCAGTACCAGCAGATGAATGGTCGCCTCTACCGGCAGGGACAAAAAAAGCCGGTCATCATCCACCACTTGTTAACCAAGGGGACGATTGACCAGCATGTCTTGGCCAGCCTCAAGCATAAGGACATCTCGCAAGAGTCTCTCTTGAAGGCAGTTAGAATGTCTTTGAAATAATGTTATTACTTTTTTCTTTAGGCGCTTCTTAAAAAAGAAGCTCTCAATCCAGGTTGGATCGCTCTTTAGCTGGTGGTGGGCCCAGAGGCTGAAGAAAAAAGCTCCGGCTAAGTCAGCAATTAAGTCGCCCATGGTGTCCATCAGGGCTGCCCGGCCGACTAATGGGGTGTTCCCTGACAGGTAGCGCTGCAGGTTCATGTTAAAGAGGCCGTCACAGGTAAATTCGTAGCACTCCCACAAGACCCCGCAGAAAACGGCAAAGGCGATGCCATAAAGGCAGATAAAAGCTGCCGGGAGCTCTTTTTTAGTAAAGATCCCCAAGACGGCTAGGCCCGCCCCAAAAAGCAGGGCGCCGCTGACGACGTGGAGAAACTTGTCCCAGTAGGCGACGTAGTAGAAGTGGTAGGCGTCTCCCAGGTAGATGGCGCAGTAGATGAAGGCCATGAAGAAAAAGTACAAAAAATTGGGCAGGTAGAAGTGGAAGATTTTTCCTAAGAGATAGGGTAAAACGGTTAGCACTAAGCCCGCTAAGACTTCTGCCACTAAGAGGGCATAGCTTTTTTGCCCTAAAATCAAGAGATGCCAGGAACTGGTGACTAAGGAAACCAGCATGGACAGGGTCACGAAGATAAAGGTAAACTTTAAGGCAATTGCTTGTTTACGCATAAGAATCACTCCTCACAAGGATGAAAGTATTGAGTTATCATTAAAAAACGTCAGCTAAAAATTAATAGCTCTGATTACTTTCAATTTTAGCAGAAGGCTTAAATAAGTTAAGAAATAAGACTTAAAAAGCACTTTTTTAAGAGAATGTACTAAAATTAAGGTGTGAAAATAACAAATAAATGAGAAACTATCAAAGATAGCATTGCCAATCAGGCAAACAGAAAATAGGAGGAAAAAATGGATTTAGCAGAAATCGAACAGCAGGCAAGGCAGGCAACCAAGGAAATCGTCGAAGCGTCCAAGATCAAGCGGGGGCAGATCTTCGTGGTCGGATGCTCATCTAGTGAAGTTTTAGGTGAAAAGATTGGGACCAATACCAGCGTCGACGTAGCGGTGGCCCTTTACAAGGGAATCAGCAGCGTGCTGGATGAAAAGGGCATCTACATGGCGGCCCAGTGCTGCGAGCACTTAAACCGGGCTCTGGTCATTAAGCGCGAAGCCATGGAAAAGTACGACTTTGAACAGGTCAATGCCATTCCCCAGCCCAACCACGCCGGCGGCGCCTTTGCGACCATCGCCTACCGGGAAATGCCAGACCGGGTATTGGTCGAAGACATCAAGGCCAAGGCAGAAGCCGGGATTGACATCGGCGGCACCTTGATCGGGATGCACATCCACCCAGTTGTCGTTCCTCTTAGAATTTCTTTAAGCAAGATCGGGGCCGCCAATATCATCTGTGCCCGGCGCCGTCCTAAGTATGTTGGCGGGCAAAGAGCCATCTACGACGAAAGCCTGATGTAGAAAAGGGCCAAAATACCAAGTAAGAAATGAGAGAAGTCGATGAATGAGCAAGTAAAGAACTGGTACAAAGACAAAAAGCGCCTAATTCGCTACCTCCTGCTGGGCCTCTTGGCAATTGCCACGATCCTGGCACCGTGGAGCGGCAAGGCGGAACTAGGCAACTTTTTATTTTGGGCCTGGCTGATCATTCTTTATGAGGAAGGTGAATTTGCTTTAAGCAAGCGGAGTTCTGGCAAATACAAGCCTTGGCAGCTGAAGCTGCTGGCCTTTCTCGGCTCTTTAGCTCTTTGCATCCTATATCTAGTCTATAATTATTTTGTTGCAAGATAAAAAAACTATTAGGTGATTAAAAAGAATATCCAAAGCTTTGTAAAAAAATAACAAAGTTTGGCCCATGTCTTGCGAAAACTTGATAAAATGGAATTAGTATATCAAAGCGAACAACTTTATTTATTAATCAAGGTGGCAAGACGATGAAAAAATATCAATTAGTAGCCGATACAATTAAGAACCGCATTTTTGATGGAACTTATCCAGCTCAGTCATTTTTGCCAAGTCAAGACCAGCTAGCAACTGAATTTAACGTCAGCAAGATCACGATCAAAAGCGCACTTGACTTATTAGCCCGGCAAGGTTTTGTTTACAAGGAATCAGGCTTAGGCACTTTGGTTTTGTCTAACCTGTCCTTGGTCAACAAGCGTGACGCACCAGTTGACTCCTTTATGGGTCTCAGCAGTGAGCAAGGCGATGAGCATGTCACTAGCAAGGTGATCAAGTTCGCGGTGGAATTCCCAGACAAGGACCTGTGCACCAAGCTGAACCTAGAACAAAACAATCCAGTTTACGAAATCATCCGCTTGCGCTTAATCGACAATGAGCCCTTTATCATTGAACACACCTACATGCCGGTCAAGGACGTGCCAGGTTTGTCCAAGCAGGTTCTAGAAGGGTCCGTTTACGGTTACCTGCACCAAAAGCTGCACATCAAGTTTGGCGGGGCTTACCGGAAGATTAAGGCCGCCGTACCTGATGAATACGACATCAAGTACCTCGGCGCGACTAAGGAGACCCCAATTCTGGAAATCGAACAAATCGTTTGGACCAATTCCGGGACCAACATCGAATACTCTCGCGCACGTAACCTTTACGACAAGCGGGCTTATTCTACGGTTGAAGGCACGCGGTAAATAAAACGCATAAAAAAACAACTTTTTGACATGAGCCTTGTCAGAAAGTTGTTTTTATTTTGAATTTTTTTTAGTTTTCTTCTTTTGAAAAAACTAACCCAGTTCCTTGTTCCGGGCCAAAGCCGCGTTAACCGCACTGATCGTAGCGTAGCGGAAGCCGTTTTGTTCTAAGGCTACGACGCCGGCAATGGTGGAGCCGCCTGGTGAAGTAACAGCGTCGCGCAGCTCTGCTGGGTGCTGGCCGGTCTTTAAGACCATTTCAGCTGAGCCTAGAACCGTTTGAGCGGCCATCTTGATGGCTGCTTGGCGGGCTAGGCCGTTTTGAACGCCGGCATCGGCCATGGCTTCGATAAACTGGTAGACGTAGGCTGGGCCGCAGCCAGCCACGGCGGTTGCGGCATCCATCAGATTTTCGGCGATTTCCACGGTTTCCCCGGAGTAGACCATCAGTTTGGTGAAGACTGCCTTAGCTGCGTCATCGCTAGCGGTAAAGCTGGTCATGCCGGCTCCCAAGGCAACGGGAGTATTTGGCATCATACGGACAATGCTGTGGCCGGGCAATAATTTTTCTAGGTCAGCCAAAGCAACGCCAGTAGCCATGGAGATCCAAACCGCCTGCTTATTGATGCTGCCAGCCAGTTCGGCAATGGCTTGACCCACTTGGTATGGCTTCACGCCTAAAAAGACCACGTCGCTTTTTTCAGCGACTTCTTGATTAGTAGCTAAAGTACCGCCAATTTCCGCTTGCAGCTTGCTGGCCTTGGCGACGTTGTGATTGCTGAGGAGCAGATCCGTACCTTCAACCTTGGCTACCGCCTTGGCAATGGCTGAGCCCATGTTGCCTAGTCCAATAAATCCAACTAACATTGAGTATTTCTCCTAACTTTTATTTCTTGCTATTATATATTTTTTGATTGGCTTATTCTCTAATTTGCCCATCACCGTGGATGATGTACTTGTAGGTGTTTAGCTCGTTTAAGCCCATTGGCCCACGGGCATGCATCTTTTGGGTGGAAATCCCGATTTCGCAGCCCAGGCCAAATTCGCCCCCGTCAGTGAAGCGGGTAGAAGCATTGACGTAGACGGCAGCTGAGTCGACGGCTTGGGTGAAGCGGTCAGCGGCTGCTTGATCTTCGGTAATAATGGCTTCGCTGTGGTGGGTGGAGTGCTTGGCGATGTGCTTGATGGCAACTTCAAGTCCGTCAACCACCTTGATGGCCATGATGTAGTCCAAAAATTCCGTATCAAAGTCGGCTGGACCAGCCAGCTTGGCATCTGGCAGGTATTCCTTAGCACGTTCGTCAGCCCGCATTTCTACCTTGCCGGCAAAAGCCTCAGCGAGTTTTGGCAAAAAGTCAGCCGCAACTTCTTTGTCAACTAGGCAGACTTCAGCGGCGTTGCAGACGGATGGTCGGCTCATCTTGGCATTAGCCGTAATTCTGACCGCTTCGTCTAAGTTGGCAGCCTTGTTAACGTAAATGTGGCAGATCCCGGTCCCAGTTTCGATAACTGGGACAGTGGCGTTGTCAACGACGGCCCGGATCAGGCCCTTGCCGCCGCGGGGAATCAAGAGGTCGATCTTGCCCCGGGCCGTCATCATTTCACTTGAAGACTTTCGGGTGGTATCTTGGACCAGTTCAATGGTCTTCGGTGAAATTGTGCTCTTTTCTAGGCCCTGCTTCAAGGCGGTCATGATGGCATTAGCAGAGTTGAAGGCTTCCTTGCCTGAACGCAAAAGAGCGGCGTTGCCAGACTTGATGGCTAAAGCAGCGACGTCAGAAGTTACGTTTGGCCGGCTTTCGTAGATCATGCCCAAGAGGCCAAAAGGCACAGACTTCTTTTCGATCACCAAGCCGTTGTCAGCTACGTGCTTGTCAAGGACACGGCCAACTGGGTCTGGCAGGTCGATCAAGGCTCTGATCCCATTTGCCATCCCGGTCAGTCTTTCGTCAGTCAAGCGGAGGCGGTCCAACATGACGTCTGAGATCGTTCCCTTGGCCTGTTCTAGGTCAAGTTCATTGGCCTTTAAGATTTCGTCCTTGCTTGCCAAAAGTGCATCAGCCGCGGCAGCCAGGGCTGCGTTCTTTTCTTTGGTGGCAGCTAAGTTGACTTCTTGCTTGTGGTCCAGCAGGCTGTCCATCAGCCTTTGCGTTGATGATTCTTCCATAATCTTGTTCCTTTTAAAAAATAGTATTGATCAAATAATAAGCTGAAATTGTCAAAATTACAAAGTGGTTACCCAGTCATCCCGGTGGATGAAGATCCCTTCAGGGTGGTTTTGTTCCAAGATTTCCTTTAAGACCGGCTTAGAAAAGCGGGCCTTGCCCTTGCCGATCAGGTGCTTGCTGGTTAAGCTGTAGACTTCTACGATATCGTCTTTTTGGAAGTCGCCCTTAACCTGCTTGATCCCGGAAATGAGGAGACTGGAGCCTTTTTTAGCCATGGCGTTGACGGCACCTTGGTCAATAAAGACCTTGGCCGTGGTTGGGGCGTAAAAGGCCAGCCATTGCTTCTTTTGATTAAAGGCATTTTCGTTGGCGGTAAACAGCGTTCCTTGGTTTAACTGGTCAACGGCGTCAATCATCGCTTGAGAACTCTCAGAAGAGCAGATAAAGACAGGTACGCCAGACTTAGTGGCCATGTCAGCCGCCTTAATCTTGGTGGCCATCCCGCCAGTCCCGTTGCTAGAGCCTGCACCGCCAGCGATTTCAAAGGTCTTTGGCGTGATGTTTTCAATCACTGGAATTGGATGAGCATTAGGGTTCGTCCGGGGGTTAGCGCTGTAGAGGCCGGGCACGTCGGTCAAGAGGACCAGGAGGTCAGCCTTTAGAAGGGATGCTACTTGCGCTGACAGGGTGTCGTTATCGCCGACCTTTAATTCGTCGATGGCGATGGTGTCATTTTCGTTGATGATTGGGATCACCCGGCGGTTGATCAAGACGCTTAAAGCGTTAGAAGCGTTTTGGTAGCGGCGCTGGTCAGCAAAGTCGTCTTGGGTCAAAAGGATCTGCGCGGAAACCACGCCCTTGGCCAAGAGGTCTTTAGTATATTCTTCAATTAAGAGGCCCTGGCCCACGGCGGCAGCAGCTTGCTTGTCAGCTACCTTCTTGGGTCGTTTGTCAAAGCCCAGCCGGCGAAAGCCAGCGGCAATTGAACCTGAGGTCACCAAAACCAGCTTGTAGCCCTTTTGGTGGAGGGCAGCCAGCTGACTGGTGATCTTCAAGATCTTGCTTGGATCCAAATCCCCGGCTGGACTAGTCAGGGAAGAGGTTCCGACTTTAAAAACGATCAAGTTTTCTTCCATATTGAAACTTCCTTAATATTTTGGTTTGTCTAGATATGATAGCATGTTTTGCGCGGGTTTGCTTACTTTTTGTACGATGCAAAAAGGCTAGCCACGAAGTGACTAGCCTAGAAACATATTCATCTGTGCCTTATTTGCTATAAACGGAATCGTCTTTAACAGAATGGGCGGTGATTTTTGGAATGATCAAAGAGAACAAGAAACCAAAAATTGCACCCACTACCAACAAGGTAACAGGATCATAGCTGCTTTGAGTCAGGGGAGCTCCAATGAAGCCAACGATGAACATAAAGATCATCCCCCAGACGGTACAAACAATATAACGTCCCATACTATCTTCCTTCTTTCGCTATGCATTTTAGCAGAATTGAGGACTAAATTCAATGTGAAAAAGGGCGACTTTGCTATAATTAAAAGGACGATAAAATAGTAAAAAAGTAAAGACAAGCAATGCAGAAAGGGGAAAAAATGGTCAATGCAGCAGTTTTACAGGCAATTTCCGCCAATACGATTTTAGCTAGTCCATTGAAGGTTAAGGACTTGGTCTTGGGGGCCAAAGAGCGCGGCTACGGCGCGGTCGCTTTGACCGACGTCAATGTTACTTTTGGCCTGGCTGACTTTTACCTGACCGCCAAAAAAGCTGGCATCAAGCCCTTATTGGGCATCCAGGGGCGGTATTTGGGCAGCGGTGACCAGGCTTTTGACCTGATTTTTTTAGCCAAGAGCCAGCGGGGCTACAAGTCGCTCATGCGCTTGTCCAGCTGCTTAAATTTGGCTTCTGGCGATTTAAAAGGGGAAAGCCTGCCATCACTTATTTCTCTGCCTAAAGATCTACCAGATTTAACGGCCATTGTCCCGGCTGGTCCCACCAGCGAGCTCCGCTACCTTTATGACATGGGGCAAGAGAGCGTAGGGCAGACTTTTTTGACCGCCTTAACACAGCAGGCAAAAACTAGTGGGTGGGACCTCTGCCTAGGCCTTTACCCAGCTGAAAGCGCCGCTTTCTATAACCAGTTCGTTCAAAAGCTAGCAAAAGAGTATTCCTTAAAAACGGTGATTACCGAAGACGTGCGCTACCTAAACCCGGAAGACCAGTTCAGCCAAAAGGTCTTAGGCGCCATCAAGAGCAAAAAGGTTTTCACGGAAGATGAATTAAGGGCCATCGCCAAGGGGCGGGGGTCTCACTACTTGCGGCCGGCCGGCGAGCTTTTTGACGCCTGCGAGCAGCTGGGCTTAAAAGAGGCCTTTCTCAATACCTGGGAGATCGCGGAAAATGCGGATGCCCAGATTCCCTTTGCCAAGCCCCAATTGCCGGTTTTTCCGCAAACAACGGGTCTCAGCTCTGATGACTATTTGACCAAGTGGGCAGTAGCCGGTTTAAAGCGGCTGGGTTTGACTAGCCCGGCTTATCAAGAAAGGCTTGCAAAAGAATTAATGGTCATCAAGCAGATGGGCTTTAGCGACTACTTCTTGATTGTCGGCGATATCGTTGCCTATACCAAAAAGCAGGGCTACTTAATGGGGCCAGGGAGAGGGTCGGCCGCTGGGTCACTTGTGGCTTATGCCTTAGGCATTACCCAGATTGATCCTTTAAAGTATGACCTCTTGTTTGAGCGCTTCTTAAACCCGGCTAGAAGCACGATGCCCGATATCGACTTAGACTTCACCGCGGCCGGCCGCCAGGCCGCCATGGCTTATGTGCAGGAAAAATATGGGCAAAGACTCCGCTTTGGCCAGGGATCTGACCTAGTAGCTCGGATTTTAGCCTTCACCACCATGCAGGCTAAAAGTGCCTTAGAGCGGGTGGGCCATGCCTTTGGCTTGACCAAACCGGCTATTGAGCAATTAAAAACTGCCATGGGAGCTGCCAACAATTTAGACGAGGCCTTCCAGCAGCCAGATTTTCGCACCGCAGTGTCTGCTTCTTGGCTGAATCAATTGGTCTACCAAACTGCTAAAAAACTGTCCGGTCTGCCCGAAGATACCGGGACGCACGCACCGGGCGTCGCGATCAGTGAAGAGCCCTTGTCCAGTAAGATTGGCCTGATGACCGGGCAAGAGGCGCCCTTATGGACGGTCCAGCAGACCAAAGAATACGTTGAAAAATATGGTCTTTTAAAGATCGACTTTTTGACCCTGAGCAACCTGGAAATGCTGGAGCAGGTCTTAAAGTTAATCAAAGAAAGAGGCACGGACCTTGATTTGCTGAAGATTCGGCTTAATGATCCGGAAGTTTTCCGCCTCCTGCAAGCTGGGAAAACCGCGCTGATCTTCCAATTAGGGTCCAGGGGAATGCAGGATACCTTAAGGCAGCTGAAGCCAGAATCTTTTGACGACTTGTCAGCCGCCATTGCACTTTACCGGCCGGGTCCGATTAAGAGCGTTCCCCTTTATGCCGCTAGAAAAAATGGCCAAAGCCCGGTCAGCTATTTGGATGATAGCTTAAGGCCGATCCTCGCGCCAACTTACGGAATCCTGGTCTACCAAGAGCAGGTGATCCAAACGGCGCAGAAGTTTGCTGGCTTTAACCTAAGTGAAGCTGACATCTTCCGCCAGGCCATTTCCAAAAAAGAGGCCGCTGTCTTAGAAGAACAAAAGGCCAAATTTGTCAAAGGTGCCCTTAAACAAGGGCACAGCCAGGAAAAAGCCCTCGAGATTTTCCGGGCGATTGAGCCCTTTGCCGGCTATGGCTTCAACCACTCCCATGCCGTCGCTTATGCTTTGCTAGCCTACTGGGAAGCCTATTTACTGGTTCACTACCCGCAAGAATTTTTCCTAGCTCAATTTGGCAAGAGCCGGGGCAAGGATCTTGGCAAATATTATGGGGAAGCGCAAAAGTTTGGCTTGCAAGTCTTTGGGCCGGACATTAACCACAGCGAAGCTAATGCCAGCGTCCATAACGGCGCCATTTACCTGGGTTTCCGGGCGGTGATTGGCCTGACCAATTCCTTTATCGACAACCTCTTGGCCATGAAGCGACCGATTACCAGTTTCTCGGCTTTTTTAAGACAGCTGGATGAGCAAAATCTGAAGGAAACGCAGATCAAGCTCTTGATTGCCGCCGGAGCCTTTGATCAGCTGGACAGCAACCGCAATAACCTGCTAGCCAATTGTCAGTCCTTGATCAAAAATACCAAGATGACCAAAAAGAGCCTGGTCTTGCAGGACATGTTAACGGTCAAGCTAGAGCAGAAGCCGGAACCGACCGCCAGTAAGAAGATGGACTTGGAGCGCCAGAGCTTAGGCTTTGCCATTACTAAGTCCCCGCTTGCCCTGGCCCAAAGAGTTCTGGGTGCTAGCTACCAGGCTGTTCCATTTACGGCCATTAACTTGGGCCAAACAGCTAATGTCTTGACCATTTTTGACAGAAAAAATGATTGGCTGATTAAAAAAGGGGCTAATGCCGGACAAAAGGGCAGCAATGCCTACTTTAACGATTCCCAGTTGTCTGAAAAAGTCACGATTTTTTCAGATGAATACCGGTGCTTCAAGCTGGAAGCCTTGCCGAAAGGTACTTTATGTCTGATCCGGGTGTCCAAAAGAGATGACCAAAAGGATCCGCGCGGCTACCAGCTGATCTTGCGGGAGCTTACGGTTTTATCAGAAAAGAAGCTCTTAGAAAAGGCTAGAGAAGTCAAGCAAGCACAGCAGCCAAAGCCAAAGGAAAAGGCGCTTGAGCAGTATTGTGACCAGCAGTTTCAAACGGTGCGATTAAGACAGATTCACTTGCGGCAAAGAGCCCGGGCGATCGTCAAGGTCTTAGCTGTCCGCGACCACCTGGACAAAAACGGCAATCAAATGGCAACCTTGTCAATTGCTGATTCCAGTGGCCGCTACCGGGCCCTGCTTTTTGCTGAGCAATTTCGCTCAATCAAGCAAAAGCCGCAAGCAGGCAGCTATTACCTGATTGATACCGAAGGTCTGGCCAGTCAAAATGCCGGCATTGATTTTAAGATCTACCACGTCCGCCAAGTAAATTTGCAAAAGTAGCGAAAATTTTCTTGACCAATTCATTTTTTTGAAAAAAGTTGAAATTAGTGAAAAAATGCATAAACGCGAGCATAGGATTTGTAAGCCCTAACAGCTGAAAAAACGAAAAAAGTTGAATTTAAACCAGATTTTACAAGACTTTATGCGGTAAAAATGTTATGATTTATGTGATGTGAGATATTACACAATTTAAATCATGATGAGGTGAATTCATGAAACGGATTGGTATTTTGACCAGTGGTGGCGACGCCCCTGGTATGAATGCAGCCGTGAGAGCCGTAACTAGAGTCGCACTTGCGAACGGTCTGGAAGTTTTCGGCATTCGCTACGGTTTTGCAGGTTTGGTCGCAGGTGACATTTTCCCACTTGAAAGTGAAGATGTTGCCCACAAGATCAACGTTTCCGGTACCTTCCTCTACTCTGCACGTTATCCTGAATTTGCAGAAGAAGATGGCCAAAAGGCTGGTATTGTTCAATTGAAGAAGCACGGCATCGACGCTGTTGTCGTTATCGGTGGGGATGGTTCCTACCATGGCGCCTTGAAGCTGACTGCTCACGGCTTTAACTCAATTGGCTTGCCAGGGACGATCGACAACGACATCCCTTACACGGATGCCACGATCGGCTACGACACGGCATGTATGACGGCAATGGACGCGATCGACAAGATTCGTGACACTGCTTCAAGTCACCACCGCGTGTTCATTGTTAACGTAATGGGCCGCAACTGTGGTGACATCGCCATGCGTGTTGGTGTTGCCTGCGGGGCTGACGCAATCGTCATTCCTGAAAAGCCATACGACATTGAAGAAATCGCTACTCGCTTAAAGCAAGCTCAAGAACGTGGCAAGGACCACGGCTTGGTAGTTGTTGCTGAAGGCGTCATGACCGCTGACAAGTTCATGGCAGAATTGTTGAAGCATGGTGACTTCGACGCTCGTGCCAATGTCTTGGGTCACATGCAACGTGGTGGTACGCCAACGGTTTCTGACCGTGTGCTTGCTTCAAAGCTTGGTGCTGAAGCTGTTCACCTTCTCCTTGAAGGCAAGGGCGGTTTGGCAGTCGGCATTGAAAACGGCAAGGTAACTTCACACGACATCCTTGATTTGTTTGATGAATCTCACAAGGGTGACTATGACTTGTTAAAGCTTAACGAAGATTTATCAAGATAGTTGTTTTTATAGTTTTTGATTTAGGGAGATTTTTTCACAATGAAAAAAACGAAGATTGTTAGTACTTTAGGACCAGCTTCAAACGATATTGAAACCATTACTAAGTTAGCCGAAGCAGGTGCAAACGTATTCCGTTTTAACTTCTCACACGGTGACCACGAAGAACACCTGGCAAGAATGAACATGGTTCGTGAAGTTGAAAAGAAGACTGGCAAACTTTTGG
Organism: Lactobacillus equicursoris DSM 19284 = JCM 14600 = CIP 110162; assembly: GCF_001434815.1. GTDB lineage: Bacteria > Bacillota > Bacilli > Lactobacillales > Lactobacillaceae > Lactobacillus > Lactobacillus equicursoris. The sequence continues at coordinate 27,609 of NZ_AZDU01000005.1, read as the reverse complement.
GTATCGCTCTTGACACCAAGGGTGCTGAAATTAGAACTACTGACCAAGAAGGCGGCAAGTTCACCATCAACACTGGTGACCAAATCCGGATTTCTATGGACGCTACCAAGGCTGGTAACAAGGACATGATCCACGTTACCTACCCAGGTTTGTACGACGACACCAAGGTTGGCGGTACTGTATTGATCGACGACGGTGCTGTTGGTTTGACTATCAAGGCTAAGGACGAAGAAAAGCGCGAATTGGTCTGCGAAGCTCAAAACACTGGCGTAATCGGCTCAAAGAAGGGTGTTAACGCACCAGGTGTTGAAATCCGCCTCCCAGGGATTACTGAAAAGGACACCGACGACATCCGCTTTGGTTTGCAACACGGTATCAACTTCATCTTTGCCTCATTCGTACGTAAGGCTCAAGACGTTCTTGACATTCGTGCCCTTTGCGAAGAAGCTAACGCAGACTACGTTAAGATCTTCCCAAAGATTGAATCACAAGAAGGTATCGACAACATCGACGAAATCTTGCAAGTTTCAGATGGTTTGATGGTTGCTCGTGGTGACATGGGTGTTGAAATTCCATTCATCAACGTACCATTCGTACAAAAGGAATTGATCAAGAAGTGCAACGCTTTGGGCAAGCCAGTTATCACTGCTACTCAAATGCTTGACTCCATGCAAGAAAACCCACGTCCAACTCGTGCCGAAGTTACTGACGTTGCCAACGCCGTTCTTGACGGTACTGACGCAACTATGCTTTCAGGTGAATCTGCTAACGGTTTGTACCCAGTAGAATCAGTTAAGGCAATGCACGACATCGACGTTCGGACTGAAAAGCAACTTGACAGCCGCAACACTTTGGCTTTGCAACGCTTTGAAGAATACAAGGGTTCAAACGTTACTGAAGCTATCGGTGAATCAGTTGTTCGGACTGCTCAAGAATTGGGCGTTAAGACTATCATCACTGCTACTAGCTCCGGCTACACTGCACGGATGATTTCTAAGTACCGTCCAGACGCAACTATCGTTGCCTTGACTTTCGATGAAAAGATCCAACACTCACTTGGCATCGTTTGGGGCGTTGAACCAGTTTTGGCAAAGCAACCTTCAAACACTGACGAAATGTTCGCTGAAGCTGCTAAGGTAGCTAAGGAACACGGCTTCGTTAAGGATGGCGACTTGGTAATCATCGTTGCTGGTGTACCATTTGGTCAATCAGGTACTACTAACTTGATGAAGTTGCAAGTAATTGGTGACCAAGTAGCTCGCGGCTTGGGCGTTGGTACTGGCTCAGTAATCGGCAAGGCTGTTGTTGCTAACAGCGCTGAAGAAGCTAACGCTAAGGTTAAGGAAGGCGACATCTTGGTTGCTAAGACTACTGACAAGGACTACATGCCAGCTATCAAGAAGGCTAGTGGTATGATCGTTGAAGCTTCAGGCTTGACTAGCCACGCAGCTGTTGTCGGCGTATCACTCGGCATTCCAGTTGTTGTCGGTGCTGCTGACGCAACTTCCAAGATCGCTGACGGCTCAACTTTGACTGTTGACGCACGTCGCGGCGCAATTTACCAAGGTGAAGTTTCAAACCTGTAATCTAGGATTGCAAGTCTGACAACCACAAAGAAGAGAGTTCAATCACGCGATTGAGCTCTTTTTCTTTGCATAATTTTTATCTGCCTCGCTTTAATGCCTGCCTTAAAGATGACTGGAGCAGAAGGGCGTCTTGTTTATTTAGGTTAAATAAAGAACTCGGTTAAAACTTGCTGCAAAATAGAAAAAACTATGCGCGAATTAAAAAAATTTGGCGACCGGGAAGAAAAAACAATTGTTAATTACTTTATTTTCTTTCCGTGTTCCCGTATACTAGCATTATAATTATGTAAAGTTGGAGGCAAACTATGCTTGGAGAAATCCGGACCGGTAAAATCACTGACAGTAACGCTGAAGCTTATTTCGTGCAGATTGATGGCTTGACGTTTAAATTGAAGAGAGAAGAAATCACCCAAGAAGAGACACCGGAAATTGGTGGACAAATCACGGGTTTTATTTACGATAACCAGAATCATGAACGGGAAATGACCCAGTTTCTGCCGTTTGCTCAGGCTGACCAATACGGCTGGGCCACGGTTACCAAGGTCCAGCGCGGGCTGGGGGTCTTTTTAGACATTGGCTTGCCAGATAAAGATATAGTCATGTCTTTGGACGACTTGCCCCTGGATCCAGCTCGTTGGCCGCAAAAAGACGATCGGTTGCTGGTGCGCTTAGAGACTGATGACAAAGAGCGAATTTGGGCCAAGGCAGCGGATGAAAATGTCTTTGACCAGATTTCTGTCCGCTTCCCTAACAACCTGGTTAACAAGAATTTGTTGGCCCGGGTATATTCCAGCAAGTCTCTAGGTTGCTTTGTACTGACTAACGACTACTACCTGGGTTTCATCCATGAATCGCAAATGCAGCAGCCGCTGCGTTTGGGCGAGGAAGTCAAGGCTCGGGTGATCGGGGTCAGTCAGTATGGCCGCTTGAACATGAGCGTTTTGCCGCGAGCTTTTGAAGAAATTGACGATGACGCGGCCATGATCATGATGTCTTTGCGCCGCAAGGAGGACAAGTGCCTGCCTTTCAGCGACAAGAGTGATGCCCAGGCCATCAAGGACTATTTCGGCATCTCCAAGTCAGCCTTCAAGCGGGCGCTAGGTCACTTGATCAAGGCGGGAGAAATCGTTCAAGATAAAGAAGCAGGCACCATCTCCTTAAAGGAAAAGACTGATGGAGAAGCTTAAAGATCAAGTCGCTGACTACCTACGCTTTGGCCAGGTGGAGCGGGGGCTTAGTCAAAACACGATTGCTGCCTACCAGCAGGACTTGACGGAATTTTTGGACTTTTTAGCTGAAGAAGACTTAACTGCCTGGCCCAGCCAGGCCCTAGAGATCGACGCTTTTTTGGCTAAAGAAAGGGACTTGGGCAAGGCGACCAGCTCGATTTCACGGATGATTTCGTCTCTGCGCCGCTTTTACCAGTGGCTGGTCCGGCAGGGGCTGATTCAAATTGACCCCATGAGCCAGATTGATGCCCCTAAAAGGGAAAAGAAGATGCCGCTGGCCTTAAGTCAAGAGGAAGTAACGCGGCTTTTAGACCAGCCAGATGTTGAAAAAAGCCTGGGTCTAAGGGACCGGGCGCTTCTTGAACTGCTCTATGCGACTGGGATGCGGGTCAGCGAGATCATCAATTTGACCCTCGGCGACATCCACAAAGACCTGGCCCTGATTCGGGTTTTAGGCAAGGGGTCAAAGGAACGCTTGATCCCAGTGACGGATTACGCCTTAAGCTGGATTGACAAGTACCTGCCAGTCCGCAGCAAACTTTTGTTAAAAGCAGGAAAAGACAGTGACTACGTCTTTTTAAACAGCCGGGGCGGGCAATTGACCCGGCAGGCTGTCTGGCAAATGATTAAAAAGTACTGCCAAAAGGCCGGCATCAATAAGGACGTGACGCCCCACACCCTCCGCCACACCTTTGCCACCCACCTGCTAGAAAATGGGGCAGATTTGCGGGTTGTGCAAGAAATTTTGGGCCATACCGATATTTCCACGACCCAGATCTACACCAACTTGACCCAAAAGCATATCCGGGACGTCTACCAAAAGACTCACCCGCGAATGAGTTGATCGAGGTGATTAAGTGCTAGTACCATATAAAAAGGATTACGAGAAAATGGCCATGGGTCTTTTGTCTTACTTGCCTGATTTTAAAAATCTGCAGAACCTGCAAGAAGAAATGAAGCTCTATAGTAAAGATGAGGCTCTGCAGCTGTTCCTTTATAAAAATGCCGATCAAAACATCGTGGGTCTGGTAGGAACGGAGAAAGGCGATGGCTGCTTGGTTCTGCGCTATGTATCCTTAGCTCCGGGCTTTCGCGACGATGAAAACCTGTCTAACTTGATGCAGGAACTAAGGCAAGAAGCAGGCAAGGACAAGCTGATGACCGTGCCGGAATATACTTATTTACTGAGATACCTAAAAGATGACAGAACAAAGCATGACGATTAACCTGCCTAATTTTGCAGGGCCCTTGGACTTGCTCCTCCACTTGATCAAGTCCCAGGAATTAGACATTTATGATATCCCGATCGCCAAGATTACCAAGCAGTATCTGGACTATTTGGACCAGATGCAGCAGCTGAACTTGCAGCTGGCCGGGGAATACTTTGTGATGGCGTCAACGCTGCTCCGGATCAAGTCCCAGTACCTCTTGCCTAAAAACGACTTTGCCCAAGAGGAAGAGGACTATGAAGACCCGAGAGAAGAATTGGTCGAGCAGCTGGTCCAGTATTCGGTCTTTAAAAAAATTTCGGCTTACCTTAAGGTCAGAAGCGAGGATGTGCCTGTTTTGGTGGCCAAAGAGCCTAGTGCGGCAGAAAAAGGGCAGGTGCAGCCTTTGCCTTATGGGCAGATTTCAGCCAGCGACCTAGCTAATTCCTTTGCCCTGGCCATGCAACGCTTTAAAAACCGGCACCCCCAAGAAGCCAAGGTATCCTTAACCGGCCGGCCGATTCAGGAACTCCTCAATTTTTTAAAGGAAAAGCTTGACCAACAAGGCCACGCCAGCTTTTTTGAGATTAGTGAAAACATGCCCAGCCTGGCCGACTTTGTCGGGCTCTTCATGGCCATGCTGGAACTGATCAAGGACAAGTACCTTAAGGTGACTCAGGTGCGGGCCTTTGGCGATTTAGAAATAGAAAAGATAATCAGCGATGACAAGTAAAATGGCGCAGCTAGAAGCCTTGCTTTACGTAGCAGGGGACAATGGGATCAACCAGGCTGACCTGGCCAGCCTTTTGGCCGTTAGCGAAGAAGAACTGGCACATGAAGCCCAAAAACTCAAAGAAAAGCTGGATCAAGACCCAGACAGCGGCTTGACCTTGATTGAGATCAACCATGATCTGAAGCTGACAACCTGCGGAGAGTGCGGGGATCTGGTTGAGACCTACTTTAACCGGGATCTGAGCAAGAATATCAGCCAGTCTGCCTTGGAAATTTTGGCGATTATTGCTTATAAGCAACCCATCACCCGGGTGGAGATTGACGAAATTCGCGGCGTTAACTCTTCTGGCGCCTTGCAGACCCTGGTTTGGCGAGGGCTGGTCAAGGCTGAAGGCGTTAAAGACGTGCCGGGCCACCCCAAGCTCTACGTAACGACGGACTACTTTTTACAATATTTTGGCTACAAGTCGCTAGCTGACTTGCCAGTTATTGAAAACTTTGAAGATGCGGCCTTTGACAGCGAGGGCCAAGTCGATTTGTTTGCGGACAAAAATAATTCGGAGGATAATTAGGACAATCATGACAGAGGAAAGATTGCAGAAGGTGATCGCCCAAGCGGGCATCGCCTCTAGAAGAGAAGCGGAAAAGATGATCCTGGCCGGCCGGGTTAGAGTCGACGGCCAAGTGGTCACCAAACTAGGGACCAAGGTTCATTCGATTGAGCAAGTGGTTGTTGACGGCCAACCGATTGAAAGAGAAAGCCACCATACCTTTCTTTTTTACAAGCCAAGAGGCGTAATTTCAGCTGTGAAGGATGACAAGGGCAGAAAGACGGTCGCTGACTACTTTACTGACTTGCCATACCGGCTCTACCCAGTGGGCCGGCTTGACTATGACACGTCCGGCTTGCTCTTAATGACTAACGATGGGGATTTGGCCAACCTCTTGATGCACCCCAAAAACGAGGTGGACAAGGTTTATGTGGCCAAGATTAAGGGTCAGCTGACTCCTGAAGAAATCAAGGCCTTGAAGAAGGGCGTCAAGATCGGCAAGTTTAAGACTAAACCGGCCCAAGTGAAGATTTTGAAGACCAGCCTGAAAAATGACACTCAGATCGTGCAACTAACCATTCATGAAGGCCACTACCACCAGGTCAAGGAAATGTTTAAGGCTGTCAACCACTTGGTCGACAAGCTTTCTCGTGAGCGCTATTCCTTCTTAACCCTGCAAGGCCTTACATCCGGACAATACCGGGAATTAAACCATAAAGAGGTTGACAGATTAAAGCGCTTAGATTAAACTATAAGAGTAAAAATTAATATCCAAGTTGTCTTCGGGGTAGGGTGAAAGTCCCAACCGGCGGTGTGAGTCCGCGACCCACTTTTGTGGTTGAATGCATAAGCTACCGATAGTTACAGTCTAGATGGAAGAAGGCAGACTTTGACATGCTAAGGCGAATAGTAAAGAAAGGTCTGTTGCTCTTCAAGGCAACGGATCTTTTTAAATACTGGAGGTATTTTAGTATGGAAGCTGTCAAGCATCGCTCAAAGTCAAAATCAATTAGCAACTGGCTGGCCTACGCCATGATCGGGGCCATCGCCTTTGTGGTCATGAAGTTTGAATTTCCAATCATGCCTGGTGTTTCTTTCTTGAAGATGGACTTCTCTGACGTTATCGTGGTCATCACCACCTTTGTCTTTGGTCCAGTTGGTGGGACCATGGTCGCCCTGATCAAGTGCTTGCTGTCCTTGATCTTCTCTGGTTTTGCCCTGCCATCCTTGGTTGGAGAAATTGCCGCGTTCTTAGCCTCAATGGCCTTCGCCTTGCCATTTTACTTCTTAGCTGGTTCAGTTAAAGAAGAAGACCGCAAGAAGGCTAAGGGCTACCTGCTGCCAATCGCTGGTTTAGTATTAGGGACTCTTTGCCTGACTTTGGTCATGAGCCTAGCCAACCAATTCCTGCTTACGCCAGTTTACGCCTACACGTCAGTTCCGCAAGCAGCCAGCATGAAGATGAGCTACGGCCAACTCTTGACCTTTACGGAAAAGGTTTACCTGGGCAAGATGCTCCACATTCCAAGCATGAGCAGCTACATCATGGGCATTATCGCCCCATTTAACCTGATCAAAGGTGCCATCAACTCAGTTGTGGTTTATATCTTGTTTGAAGCTGTTTTGAAGAACATCAAGCCTTTTGTAAGCAAGCACTTCAACATTTCTAGCAAGTACTAAAATTGCTAATTTTTCAAAATAATTAATCGTAAATAATTTAAAACAGACTTCTCGGTAAAAGAGAAGTCTGTTTTTGGTTAAAAAGGGCGGCATTTTATGCTAAAATGGAAAGTCAAAGGGGGATGCCCATGGATCAAAAAGAACGCAAAGTGCCCTCACGCCTGGCCCGGCAAAGAGCTGCCAGGGAAAAGCGGGAAAACCGCCGCGCGCCTTGGCTGACCGCCTTGCTGGTCATCATTATTGCCCTTTTGGCGGTCGTGCCCTTGCTGAATACCAGTGCCGATTTGTATCAAAAGCCCAATAAAGAAGAGCGAAAGACTAAGAAGGCAGACGGCCAAAAAGACAAGGCTAAGACCGCGTCTCAAGCCGCTAAGAAGACGTCAAAGGCCAAAACGGAAAAGACCGTTACCTACTACGTTCAAAGCGGGGATTACTGGGCCAGCATCGCTGAAAAGTATGGCTTAACGGCCGATGAATTAGCCAAGCAAAATGGCATGGATACCAGCCAAACCTTGTCCGTTGGGCAAAAACTGGTGATCAAGACCAGTAAATAGCCTTCAGGTAAAACATAAAATAGTAAACTAAAGAAAGGGTTGAAGCGATTTTGGTCGCTTCATTTTAATGTTATGCAAGTTGCAATTGATGGACCTGCTTCAGCAGGTAAGAGTACCGTAGCGAAGATTGTTGCAGGTAAATTGTCCTTTGTCTATATTGACACGGGTGCGATGTACCGGGCATGTACTTTGATCGCCAGAAATCACGGCCTGGCTTATAGCGATGAAGCCGGGATCTTGAAGGCGATTGACCAAGACGGCATCGTCTTAGAGCCAGGCGAAAATGGCCAAAAGGTGCTGGTGGCCGGCGAGGACGTTTCTTTGGAAATCCGCACGCCAGAAATTACCGCCAATGTTTCAGAAGTTTCCGCTTTGCCAGGCGTCCGGGCCAAGATGGTTGAGCTGCAAAGAGAGTTAGCGGGCTCAACCGACGTGATCATGGATGGCCGGGACATCGGGACGACCGTTTTGCCAAATGCTGATGTCAAGATCTTCTTGGTAGCTAGTGCACGGTCCCGTGCCGAAAGAAGAATGCTGGACTGGCAGCAAAAGGGGATTGAAGCCAAGCAAACCGTTGAAGAAATCGAAGCTGATATTGCTAAGCGCGACTACTTGGACTCTCACCGGGAAGTGTCTCCACTGCAAAAAGCTGACGACGCCATCGAGATCGATTCAACTAATTTAACTATCGACCAAGTTGTTGACGCTATCTTGGCGGAAATTGCTAAAAAAAGAAATAATCTTAATTAATTGAAAAAAGTCTGCTAAAATAGTAGCAAATTCCTCTATTTTTCGGTAAAATAGAGAACGAATAAACAGGGAGGCATTTTGTATTTATGTCAGAAAACAATCAATTTTTAGATGCTCTTGCTCAAATGCAAGAAGTTAAGCCAGGCGACATCGTTGACGTTAATGTTTTAAGCGTTGAAGATGGGCAAATTAACGTTGGCGTACAAGGCGCCGGCGTTGAAGGTGTAATCACTCGCCGTGATTTCACTAACGACCGCAGCGTTAACCTGCGTGAAGCCGTTAAGCCAGGCGACACTTTCAAGGCTTACGTAGTACGCCGTGCAGGTGGCGACAAGGAAAACGGTGAATTTTTCTTCTCAGTAACTCGCGTTAAGGAACGTGAAGCTTACGACAAGTTGCAAAAGGACTTTGAAGAAGGCAAGACCATCGAAGGTAAGGTTACTTCTTCAGTTCGTGGTGGTTTGCTCGTAGACGTTGGCACTCGTGGCTTCTTGCCAGCTAGCCTGATCTCAAACCGCTTTGTTTCAGACCTTAAGCCATACATCGGCAAGACTATTAAGGTTAAGATCACTGAAATCGACCCAGCTAAGAACCGCTTAATCCTTTCACACAAGGAATTGATCGAAGAAGAACGCGAACAAGCCTTTGAAAACGTTGCTTCACAATTAGTTGTTGGTGACGTTGTTGAAGGTCGCGTATCACGTTTGACCCAATTTGGTGCCTTTGTTGATATCGGCGGTGTTGACGGTTTGGTTCACATCTCTGAAATCTCATACAAGCACGTTGACAAGCCAAGCGATGTCTTGAAGGTAGGTCAAGACGTTAAGGTTAAGGTTATCGGCATCGACAACGACCGTAACCGGATCTCCCTGTCAATCAAGCAAACTGAACCATCACCATTCGAACAAGCTACTGCTAACTTAAACGAAGGCGACATTATCGAAGGTGAAGTTAAGTCATTGACTAACTTTGGTGCCTTTGTTGAAGTTGCTGACGGTATCCAAGGTTTGGTACACGTTTCAGAAATTTCTAACAAGCACGTTGACAAGCCAAGCGACGTCTTAACTGTTGGTCAAAAGGTTAAGGTTAAGGTTCTTAACGTTGACCCAAGTGAAAGAAGAATCTCCCTGTCAATCAAGCAAGCTGACCCAGAGAACGCTTCTTCATCAAATGACAGACCTCGCGCTCGTCGTTCATCAAACAACGACTCAGTTGCTCGTAAGTACATGAACAACGACGACAACGGCTTCTCACTTGGTGACATGATCGGTGACCAATTGAAGAACCGTTAATCAAACAAGAAACCGACCGCAGGTCGGTTTTTTTGTTTTGATGAGAAGACTATTTATGAAATAAGAGAAAATAAAAGAGGTGATACTATGCCATTACCAGTAGTTGCCATTGTTGGCCAGCCCAACGTCGGCAAGTCAACCCTGTTTAACCGCATTATCAATGAGCGGGTGGCCATCGTCGAAGACCAACCAGGCGTAACGCGTGACCGGAACTATGCCCAAGCCAGTTGGATGGGCCACCAATTTAACATCATCGATACCGGTGGAATTACCTGGGAAGACAGCACGATTGACGAAGAAATCCGGGCCCAAGCCGAAATCGCCATTGAGGAAGCTGACGTCATCGTGATGCTTTGTGACGTGACCAAGCACGTAACCGACCTGGACGAGCGGATTGCTCGCCTTTTGTACCAAGCCAAGAAGCCTGTCTTGTTGGCGGTCAACAAGGCCGACAACCCTGAACAAAGAAACGATATCTATGACTTCTACAGCCTGGGCTTAGGCGATCCAATTCCGGTTTCTGGTTCTCATGGGACCGGGATCGGGGACTTGCTGGACGAAGTCGTGAAAAACTTCCCAGCTGACAGCGAAAAGACCGAAGACGGCGTGATTTCCTTCTGTGTAATCGGCCGACCAAACGTGGGCAAATCTTCCATCGTCAACCGCCTGCTTGGCGAAGACCGGGTGATCGTGGCTAACGAAGAAGGCACGACCAGAGATGCCATCGACACGCCTTTTACCCAAGGCGATACCAAGTTTAGAGTCGTTGACACGGCTGGGATCCGCCGCCGGGGCAAGGTCTACGAAAAGACCGAAAAGTACTCCGTGATGCGGGCCATGTCTGCCATGGAGCGGTCTGACGTGGCGATCCTGGTCTTAGATGCTTCAACCGGCATCAGAGAGCAAGACAAGCACGTTGCCGGCTACGCTCATGAAGCGGGCCTAGGCGTGATTATTGCTGTTAACAAGTGGGACCTGCCAAAGAAGGATTCTTCAAGTGGCAAGGACTTTGAAGCCGTGATCCGGGACGAATTTTCATACCTGGACTACGCACCAATCGTCTTTGTTTCCGCCAAGACTGGCAAGAACATCGACCAGTTGCCAGAAATGGTCAAGCAGGTCTACAAGAACAAGAACCAGCGGATCCAGTCCAGCGTCTTAAACGATCTGCTGCTGGAAGCCAGCCGCCTGGTGCCAGCCCCAATGATCAAGGGCAAGCGTCTGCGGGTTTACTACATGACCCAGGTCAAGACCAATCCACCAACCTTTGTTGTGTTCTGCAATGACCCAGAACTGATGCACTTCTCCTACCAGCGCTTTTTGATCAACCAGCTGCGGGAAAACTTTGATTTCACGGGTACGCCGATCAAGATTTTGCCACGCAAGCGCAAGTAGTGAGCGGAACTTTTTTCATTTTTGAAAAAGATAAGAAAAATAACCTTGGAAGCTTGAAAAAGCTTGTCGGGATCGCATTCTTGTGATATTTTAGAGAACAGGGAATTAATTGAATGCACTAGCGCTCAGTGTCCCTCATTTCTTTTCAAGAGATGAAGTAATTAGACCTGGGTCTAATTTATAGGAGGTGAATTCCACATGGCAAATAAGGCAGAATTAGTTTCAGAAGTAGCTGCTAAGACTAAGTTGACTAAGAAGGACGTTGCTGAAGCTGTTGACGCAGTTTTTGAAGCAATCCAAGAAGACTTAGCTAAGGGCGAAAAGGTACAATTGATCGGCTTCGGTACTTTCGAAGTTCGTGACCGTGCCGCTCGTAAGGGTCGCAACCCTCAAACCGGTGCTGAAATCGAAATTCCAGCAAGCAAGGTTCCTGCATTTAAGCCAGGTAAGGCTCTTAAGGACGCTGTTAAGTAATTGACGCGCTTTAAAACAAAGAACGCTAGGCATTTCCTAGCGTTTTTTGTTTGCAAAAATTCCACTAATGTGAAAAGATAGAATGCAGACTGTATTTAAGACATAATTTTTTGAGCTAGTGAGGTTGACATGACATATTCTGAACAATTGCTGGATGCCATCCAGGCACACCGTTTTAGCGAAAGCCAGGGCCTGCTTAAGCAAGCCTTAAACCACGACGATCCTGAAATCCTGGCTTCTTTAGCGGAAAACCTGACAGATTTAGGCTTTACCGACCTGGCCAAGGAAGTCTACCGCAGCCTGATCGGCAGCTTTCCCCAAGAAGACCTGTTTAAGGTCTATCTAGCGGAAATCCTTTTAAATGATGGGGAAGAAGACGATGGCTTAAGCCTGCTCTATAATGTGAAAAAGTCTTCTGATTCCTACCTGGAAAGCCTTTTGGTTCAGGCCGACTACTACCAAAGCGAAGGCTTGATCGAAACGGCCAGAGCCAAGATGAATGAGGCCAAAGAATTGGCACCAGATGAAGATGCGATCACCTTTGGCTTGGCAGAGCTAGACTACATGAGCGAGCTGAACGAACAAGCCTTGCCTCTTTACCAGGACCTGGCGACCAGACAGTCCATGTTTGGCGAAGTCAACTTGAACCAGCGGATCTTCCAAACCTTGGCTAAACTCGGCCGGTATGAAGAAGCGGCTGACTTTATCAAGACCCACCAAGAAGACCTCTTGGACATTGATGCCAAGTACCAAGCCGGCGTGATCATGCTGGAAGCTGGCCAGGCTGATTCCGCCATCAAGTTTTTGGATCAGGTGATTGAACAAAGCCCTGACTACGTTAACGCCTATCCATTTTTAGCAAGAGCTTACCAGGCTAAAGACGACCAAGAAGAAGTCTTGTATGCTGCGCAAACAGGTCTTGGCTATAACGAGCTAGACGAAGAGCTCTACGAAATGGGGGCCCAAGCCGCCATGAAACTGGGCAAAGACGACGACGCTGAAGACCTTCTGACCCGGGGGCTCAAGGTGAACGCTGATAACGCCAGCCTGCGGCTTCTTTTAAGTGACCTCTACTTAAAAGAGGGTCGGTATGAAGACAGCCTAGCCCTCTTTAAGGACCTGGCAGAAGGCGAAATTGAGCCTCTAGGCCACTTGAATATGGCTAGAAGCTACCAGGGCCTGGAAGACTTTAAACAGGCTCAGAGCGAGTATCTGTTGGCTTATCCAAGTCTCAAGGACAACCCAGCCTTCTTAAGACAGATGATCGACTTTGGCCAGGCCAGCGGGCAAAAGGACTTGACGGCCGAACTCTTGAAGCACTACTTGGACTTGGTCCCAGACGACCAAGAGATGCAGGCTTTGTACCAAGAATTAGCTTAAGAGCAAAGTCTCAAAGTTGAAACTATAAAATTTTAAGAATAGAACAATTAGGGCGCGGAAATGATTCCGCGTTCTTTTTTTACAGAAAATGCTTCAAGCGGTAAAATAAAAGATAAGCACAAAATTTGGAGGTTTCCATGCACTTCGACTTTACCAAGAAAAAGCGCGACATTTACTGGAAGTACACGCTTTTTTACCTTTTGATCGCTGCCTGCTTCTTTGGCCCATACCTAATAACCGGGCACAGCCTGATCTGGAACACGGATGCGGCCAACCAGCACCTGCCCCTGATGGTCAAGTACCGGGAGTACTTGCTCAGCTTCTTGCGGCACCTTAGCCAAGGGCCGGCTGAGTGGTCCTGGACGGCTGGGGTCGGGAGCGACTTGTTCTCGATTTTTTCCTACTACACGATCGGGGATGTTTTTGCCTATATCGCCTTGCTTTTTCCAACCAGCCATCTGGTCTTCGCCTACCAGTTGATCCTGGTCTTGCGCCTCTACTGCGTAGGGCTAGCCTTTGTCTACTTTGCTAGACATTTTGCCTTTAAAAACTGGATCATCCTGGTCGGGAGCGGCGTTTACATGGTCAATGCCTACTTACTCTATGCGGCCATTGCCCAGCCCATGTTTGCGACGACCTTCATGATCTTCCCGATCATTGTCGTCCAACTGGAAAAAGTCTTAACCGGACAAAAGTCCTGGGGCCTGCTGGCCGTTTTTGTCTGGATGCTGGTCTCCAACTACTATCTGGCCTTTGTCTTAGGCCTTGGGGCCATACTCTACCTGGCCTTGCGCTATGGGCTGGTTTACTACCAAAAGATCGACTTTTGGGCTACTTTTAAAAAGCTGCTCTTTGCGGCGGTGGGTGCCATTGCCTTGTCGGCAGGCCTACTGATCCCAGAACTGATTGCCGTCATGAATTCGACTAGAACCGGCTCAGAATTCGCCAATGGCCTGGTCTTTTACCCCTTTTACTACTACTTGCTTTTGCCCAAGCAACTAATCAACGGGGACAATTGGCAGCTGATGTTTTGGTCAGCGCTGGGCCTAGCCAGCATCATCTTGCCGGCCCTGGCCTATCTTTTTGCCAATTGGCGCAAGTACCGGGTAATTGCGGCCAGCTTGATCCTGGGCTTCATTTTTACCCTGATTCCGGCCATTGGGGCGCTATTTAACGGGGGGATGTCCCCGTCAAACCGCTGGACCCTGCTTTTGTATTTGCCGCTGGCCTTGACGGTCACGATTTTCCTCAAGGCGGTCAGTGAAAAGGCAGTCACGAAAAAGGAATGGCGGACCATTTTGCTAGTATGCGGGATCTACCTCATCTACCTGGTGGTCTTGTCCTTCCTAGAAAACGACTACAATCTCTTTTTGCCGGTGGTCTTTTTATTCTTTAGCTTAGCCGCCTGTTTAGCATATACCCAGGGGCTTGCCCCGGAAAAGGCGATCAGCGGCGTGGTCGTCCTTAATTTGGCCTTTAACGCCGTTTATGCCGCTTTGCCATATAACGGCTCCTTTGCCTCCAGCATGCTGGCCCAAGGTGAGTATGAGCAGATTGCGGAAAAGCGGTACGGCGGTTTAAACAAAATTTTGCCGACGGGGAGCTTTTACCGGGTCAACACCGTCTCAAGCAACCAGTTTGTCAGCCAAAAGAAGCTGTGGAATGACCTGACCAGTGGCCTGGCTAATGTGTCGTCTTACTACTCCATCCAAAATAAATACCTAGGACAGTTTAGTATGGACCTGGGCAATGTCCAATATGACAATAACATCCCGCTCCACCAGCTGGATGACCGGACCATCTTGAACAATTTCTTTGGCGTCCGCTACATATTTAGCCAAAAGGGGAGCGTGAATGCGCAAAAAACTCCTGGTACCTATGACCTGATTGGGGCTTCCAAGGCAGTCACCGACCCAGACACGGCCATCAGCTACCAGGCCCGGCTCTATAAGACCACAGAGGCCTTCCCGCTGGTTTGGCTGACGAATAAGGTGATTAGCCCGAGCCGCTACCAAAAGCTGTCAGACAGCCAAAAAGAGCGGGCTCTGGCCAGTGGTGTCGTGACTAGCGCCAAGGGGAATTACCAAAAGGCCAAATTGTCCGGCGTCAAGACGGTTAAAGCAAGCTTGGTCAACAACCAGGGACAAAAGGTGAATAAGAACAAAATCAACTATACCGATAGCCAGGAGACATACACTATCAAGCTGAGCAAAAAGGCCCTGGCCAAACTGGGCAAGTGCGAACTGCATGTAGAGCTTAGTCAGGTGTCTTACCAGCCCTTGGCCCTGTCTCAGCAGCTGGATCTTGAGCTGAAAAAAGCCAAACAGCAGGCTGACCTGACGGGTAAGGCTTTTAACCAGACCCAGACTAAATACAAGTATTGGCGCTACCACCTGTTGGCCGGCAGCCCTGATCCTAGCTACAAATTATCAGTTTCAACGAAAAAGACGACTGAGACTTTGGCCCAGCCCAGTCAGGAGATGACCTCCTTCTTTAGACTGGTTGACGGCGGGACTTTGAACCTGGGCAGCTACCAAACTCTGCCATCTTCACTTACTTTGAAGCCAAGCAAGCTGGGCACTTACCGCCTAAAGTGGAAGGTAGTGGCCATCCCGCTGAATCACGCTTACGTCAAAGAGGTGCGGCAAATTCAGCAGGAGGGGATCAAGCAGCTGAAATTGAGTCAAAACCGTTTATCGGGGATGCTAAATGCCAAAAAGTCCAGCATCATGACGTCAACCATTCCCTATTCAAGCGGCTGGCATGCCACGCTTGACGGCAAGGCAGTCAAGGTCATTAAGACCAATGAAGCCTTTGTCGGCATCCAGGTAAGAAAGGGCAAGCATCGCCTGGTTTTGTACTACCAAACGCCAGGACTGCGGACCGGCTTGATTATTTCTACTCTTGCGGCATTAATCTTGCTTGCCTGCTTTTACCTAGAACTGGAAAAAGCAAAAAGAGCACAAAAAAAGCGCTGATTTTCAGCGCTTTTTCTCTGCCATTAGGCATTGAAGGAACGATTCTTTTCAACGCTTTCCTTCATCAAGTCGTTCATCACGTGAGCAACTTCCTTAGCCCGTTCACTGGTTTCAGTGTGAATGGTCAAGCCGTTGTCGGATTGAATCGTGGTATTTGGCAATTCTACCAGGTTGAATTTGTTGTCAGTCTTTAAGTTAGACAGCATGTATTCCAAAGTTGCCGTCCAGCCCAAGCCGCCGACTGCCATTTGGACAGCCACGTCGTAGTCGTTAACCTTGATAGCCTTGTTGACGGACAGGTTTTGGTCTTCCAGGAAGTGGTCAACCGTCTTTTGGAAGCCGGAATCTTCACTTAAAGAAACCATCTTTTCTTCGCTCAGGTCAGTTAAGAGTTGTTGGCTAAATTCGATTTCCTTCTTACCTGGTTGGTAGAGCTTGCTGGTTTCAGGGATGATCAGGTAAACCTTAGGCTGGAAGAGCAGGTAGTTCTTCAAGTCTTCACCTCTTAAAAGCGGACCGATATAGATGTCGATCATCCGGTTGTCGATCAAACGCTTAGCAGAGTTGGTGGAGAAGGTCTTGATCAGTTCAAAGCGGGTGGTTTCGAATTGCTTTTGCAAAACTGGGATAATCCGACCACTTTCGCCTGGTGACCAAATTGGAGAGAAACCAATCTTGATGTAAGATTGTTCTTCTTCCGTGTAGCGGCGCAAGTCTTGTTCAATCTTCATTTGATCGCTGTGCAGCTTAGCCAAGCCTTCGCACAGGGTCTTGCCGGCTTCGGTCAGTTCGATTGGCAGAGTTCTTCTTTCCAAAAGAACGACATTATACTTCTTTTCAGCCTTGCTCAGCACCTGGCTGACGTATGGCTGGCTAAGAAATAGCTTCTTAGCAATATCACTAACAGTTTGACATTCTTCTGCAGTTGTCAAGATTTGGTAAAGTACGTCTTGTTTCATCTTACACGCTCTCTTTAATCAGTGAATTGATTTGCAAATTCAAATTCACAATAAGATTATTATAACGCCTTTTTCGTATTAGTCAAAGAATATTAATTCTAGTCTTTTTTGGAATACTCAGGGCGAAAAGCAAATAATAATTAGTATTTTCAGGTTAAAAAATGGCTTTTTGATAGCTAAACATGCATGAAAGCGGTGGCTTTCAGAAAAAATCCTATAATTTGAACCTTATCGTTTGTGATTTTCGGCGAAAAAACTTTTGAAAAATCATGATTTTTCAAAAAATGCCAAACAGTTAAAAAATACTAACTATTTATCAATAGCCTCCAGGCTGCTAGGTATTCGGCTTTGGCCGTCTTAACCTTTTCCTGATATTTGGGCAAAGTCAGCTTGTTGATCGAGACGACTGCGTTATAGTAGGCAACTTCCTTTTTCTCGGCCGTTTGGTACTTTTGGTAGTTGGCCTTTGCCCCGTACTGGTAAATCCGGGTTAAGTAGGTCTTTTGATCAGTTAACAGCTTCTGGGCCTTTGCGATGTCGTCTTTGTGCTTTTTAAAAGCCGAACTTACAGCTTCACTAGGCGAAACGGTTTTTGTCGTTGTCTTCTTAGTCTTGCCTTTACTCTTGCTGGTTTTCGCTTTTTTGGCAGCTTTTTTGGCAGCCTTTTTGGCATCACTGACCGCCTTTGACCAAGAACCAGAAATATCGCTGCTTGAGCTGCTGATTAAGTCGTAGGCCTCTTGAGCCCGGTCTTTAAAAGTCGTCTCGGCCTTAGTCAGCTTTTTCCGCTTTAAGGCTGCAGCTTCTTTGCGGGCATTGGCTAGGCGGATCTGCTTGTAGCGGCCCCCAAAGCCGACCAGCATGCCAAAGAGGGCAATCACCATCAAGAAGTCGCAGAAAAAGCGGAGACTTGGCTGGTCGGTGATCAGGCCAATCAGCCAGGTCATGGCGAAAATAGCGAAGACCCCCACCGCGATCCAGCCGACAATCCAGTATTGCATGATCGTCATTGAACATTCCTCATTTCATTGATTCTCATATTTATAGTAAACTATTTCTAGATCCTTTGCTTAAATAATGGAAAAATACTTTTTTTACTCGGGAGAAAAGGGGCCGCAAACGGTCTCAAATCCCGGTACAAGTGCTATAATCTTTTTTAGGATTAATAATGAAAACCGCTTCGCCTTTTTGGCCAAAAAAGAAAATGAGTAGGAAATAATATGGCAAAAATTATTGATAATCAGAAAAAGATCCTCCTCCAGCACAGCCTGCTGGAAGATTTAAAGCAAGCAACTGAAAAGTATGACCAGATGACCTTAATTACCAGCGACATTGACTGGAATTTGGTGGAAAGAGAGTACTTGCCTAGGTTTGGGCAAGTCACCCTGGTTTTGACCAAGGAGGGGGCAATTCCGCAGCTGCCCTTAGCTGAAGACCTGGCCCAGGCTCTCGCCCTCTTGCCCCAAGACCATCCGGATTTGTACCAGGCCATTAAAGAGGGCAAGCTGAAGGTGATGCAGGCCCTCGGTCAAGGCAATACTTATCTGCTCTTGACCAGCAAGAGCGACTACCGCCTCTACTGGGGGTACGGGGAGACTTTTTGGCTAAATTACGGGGCCAAAAGTGCTGAAAACGAGGCCTGGGCAGTAGACGAGCTTTTGGTGGCGGACCTATTGACCGCTTCCAAAACGCTTTTAGATGACAAAATCTGCCAAAAGTACGAAGAGCTGGAAGAAGCAGACCGGCCAAAGTATGTTCTTGAAGTCTCTGGCTTAGCTGATGCCTTAGAAAAAGAATCGCTCAAGACTTTTAAAGAAGCTACTCGCCTCGGCCAGGTCAAGCACAGCCAGGAGGGGAGCGAGTTTAAGAAGACTGCCAAGTTGTTGCGCTTAAAAGAAGCCGCTGACAGCAAAAAGCTGTCTGCTTCCGACCTCCTAGAGGGGGAAATTGGCGACCAGCTGGCCAAGATTGCCTTTAGCCAAGGCGGCGGGGAAGGCGAAGCTCTCGTCTTGCCAAACGAAGCTGCCTACTACCCGCGCCCGCTTTACCTCCAAGATGAAGCGACCGGCACCATTATTGAAAAGCCAGCCGTTGATTCTTATGAAGAAGAGCCAGCCCCTGTTCAAAAGCCGACCCGGCAAGACGTTTCAGCTATTTTTGACATTATTCGCTTCTACCGGGATCGCAAGCAGGACAACGAATCTCAAGCGGCCTTCTCCTTCTTGATGTACGTCTTAGAAAGCGGCAGCATCTGGAAGATCCGCAAGGCAATTGACGCCAGAAACGGTATCGTCGAAGACGTTCCGATCGTGGTTGGCCTGGTGGGCCAGGGGGAAACGGGCAAGTCGACCCTGCTCAAGATTGCGTCTAACCTGACCATTGGCAACACCAAGGCCATCGTTCAAGCCAGCTCTGAAGAAAAGCTGTTTGGCATGACGGCAGCCGTGCGCAAGAAGCTCTTGGCCGGCAAGAACCTGACCAAGCAGGACCAGGTCAATGCCTACTCGTCAAACGCTAAGGTCATTAACAAGAACATCTGGAACTTCACCGACCACTACATGGATGAAGCTCAGGTGATTACCCCAATCTGCATCGATGACCCAGAAGTGTCGCTCTTTTCTTCTGCGGCTGCCCAAACCTTTTTGAAAAAGCGGTCTAACCGGCATGGGGACAAGCTGGGAGTTGAGCCAGTGGCTATTTTTTCCATGAACTCCAAGGGCAAGGACATTGAGCTCTTGGCCGAAGTGGGTCGACGCGGTTACGTGATCAGCCAGGGCAACCAGTTTAGGAAAAAGACCGACGCCGACATCCACTTCTTTGAATACCTGGATGGCAATATCGACAACCACGGTCACTGGCTGAATAACACCCTTTACCTTTACCTAACCCGGCAAATCGACCGCTGGCTAGACGAGATGAGCGAAGACGACTACTTGAAGCTGAAGCGGGACTTCCTCTACCCGGTCAAGCATGCCTTCTGGCAGCTGGTGGAAGAATATGGCCTGGTCAACACCGAAACCAGCCACTACTTCTCCATGAAGAACTACTCTATCGTGGAAGACTTAGGCCGGCGGAACTGGTCTATCCTCTTGCACGATGAAGCAACTCTGCGCGAGATTTCTTTTGCTAGAGAAAGCCAAGAATGCGTTATTCCGGCCCGGGTCTTCCCGAACAAGGGAAATGACATCAAGCGCTACTTTGGCTACCTGCCGGCCAGTGCCGAGATCTGCAAGACTTTTGACAGCCAGGGCTTAGTCGTCAATATTACCAACATGGACCTGTGGCAGGGCAACCATTTGCTGGTTGACCGCTATGAACAGGCGACCGGGATTGCGGCGGAGCGCTTTGAAATGGAAAAGGCCAAGGCGGCTGCCGAAGTTCAGGGCCAGACCATGGGGGCCAATATCGCGCCTTACCTGAAGAAGAATGCAGAAATGATGGACCGGATGATGAAGGTTACCGAGCAAAATGCCCAGCTCCTGGCGGAAAAAGAAGAGCAAGCTGCTAAAAACGAAGAAGCAGCGGCCAAGAACCAAGAGCAGGCTGACCAGATCCACCAGCTGCAAGACGAGCTGGCCAAGGCCAAAGCCAAGGAAGAAGAATTGGCAAAGCCGCACGAAGAAAAGAAGCGGGGCTTTTTCGACCGCTTCTTCAAGTAATTTATTAAGTATTGAGAGAAAAAGAAGATCCGTTTCATGACAGACAAGCAAAGCATGATTGCCGTTCAGGAAAAAGACAACACCATCACCAGCCTATTACTGGACCGCGATGGGGAATTGGCTAAAGCCGGCAAGACCCTCCTTGACCACTACCAAGACTATGAAAGGGTCTTGAGCCTGGTCAACTTAGGCGACTTGAAGACTTTAGGGGATAGCCCTGAAAAGTCTTATGCCTATGCCAGAGACGGCCATGATGACCTGATCAAGGAAAATTATCCAGATATCGAAGTCTTTGACCGGGCCACCGACTTTCAAGATGACTATCTGGACTATTGCTACCTTTACTGCAAATTTGAAGGGGAGTTCATGTGGCTGGTTCGGGATTGTTCGGCAGACGACCGGCAATTTAAGCCACTAAAGGATCTCCTGAAGTAGGTGCCTTATGTCTGAATTAGCTGACTATGAGAGCAGTGAATTAAAAAAACTTCTGCTAGAAAAAAGGCAGGGGCGGTGGGCCATTATTTTTGGCAGCCTCTTGACCGATACGGCGGCAGATGCCGCTAAAGAGCGGGGCGAAGAGATCCGGGTCAATGCCAAGACCCTGATCAAGCTCAAGGCCTATCAGGCAGACCAGGTCCGCCAGTACGATGAAGATATCGCCTTGATCACGGAAGAGCTAAAAGACCGGGATGAGGATGCATTTTCTCCTTGCCCCGACTGGCACAAGCGCTACTTTTGGCCGCTCAAGGGGACAGAGCTTGCAGACTGCCTGACTTTAACCGAGCTAAGCGAGAGACACCAGCTAGAGCTGGCGGCAATTGCCCACCTAATCGCTTTTTGCGGGATCCAGGTCAAGTTTTTTGGCGAAAAATCAGAAGCCCGATTTGATCCAGAGGATCTGCGCTTTTTGGCCAAAATTCCAGCCGGTCAAATCAAGGCCAATGGCCTAACGCCGGCTGCCTGGCTCCAGATTGTGCCGATTGGCGCTGGCAAGCTTAAAAAGTGGCTGGAAAGCGACCAAGACTGGCTGACTTGGGATGAGGCCCTGACAGCAAAAGAAAATTTAACGCAGAAAAACGGAAGTGATAGTAAGTCACTTCCGTTTTTCTTTCGTCTGATATTTTGCTAAATGGTGCTAATAAGCAATCGTTTCTGGCATTTGCTCGGCATCCAGCCAGTTGAAAAAGTCAACAACTAGATTAGAAAAAGGATGCTTGGAAATAGCTACACCGTAAGTAACTTCGTTTTTACCAGAGAGGGGGAGGCAGGTCACCCTGGCTAGTTTCGGTAATGCAGTACTTGGCAGGATCCCGATGCCCAGGCCAGCGTTCAAGTTGAAAAACTCAGCTGCTATGGAATTGGCATTAATTACACTTAGCTGAGGTTGATCTTGATCAAGTGCTTTTTGCCAGGCTGCCTGTTGCGGCGAGCAAATATTTTCATCTAAAAAGAGCACTTTCTCCTTGGCTAGGTCCAAGTGCTTGAGGCTCTTGCCAGCCGGAACCGGTACGCCATCTGCAAAAACAGCGCAGTACTTGCCCTGAGTCAGGGCTTTAAACTTCAAGCCAGAATCTGACAGACAGTCCTTGGTCAAAAAGGCAATGTCGAGAATTCCTTCGCTTAGCTTGGCGGCTAGCTCTTGCGGGGAGTTGTGGTTAACTACAAACTGGACCTTTGGGTGTTCACGTCGGTACTTCTTGATCACTTCGTTTAAAGCAAAGATCTCATATGGGGTACCAGAAAAGCCTAGGTGAATTTCGATGTGATTTTGCTCGTTCATCGCCTCCAGCTTTCTGAAGGTATCGATATAGTCCTGGTAAACGGGTAGTATGTCTTCATAAAATGCCTTGCCCGCCTTGGTTAGAGCGACCTTTTTCCTTGTGCGGTAAAAAAGCTCAGTACCCAGCTCTTTTTCGATTGACGAGATATCTTGGGAAACAGCTGATTGGGAGATGCCCATGTTCATGGCTGTTTTGGAAAAAGACAGGGTATTGGCAAGATTGAGAAAAATTGCGATATGTTCCGTGTTCACGGCAGGCTCCTTTCTAGCGGTCTACTGGGTGGGTAGTTGGCAAGCCGCGGTGCTTAACCCAAGTCATAAAGGATTCAGCGGCCGGCATCTGGCCGTCTGTCAAGCGTACTAGACCGATTTCATCGTTGACCTCTTTGGCCAAAGGCAGCAGATGCAGGTTTGCTTCTTTAGGGTTAACGACAAAGTCGGTGCAGATGCCAATTCCTAGCCCGGCATTAATCATCTGGGTATAGTCGGTCATGTTGTTGGCAATTGCATAATCTAAGTGGCTGACTTTTGCAATCAAGTATTGCTGCAGGTTGGCTTGCTTGGTCAGGCACCAGTTTTTATCAAGAAAAATCATCCGCTCTTTAGCTAGATCCTCGCGGGTAACCGGGACTTCACCGGTATATTCATATGCATCAGAAAAAACGGCATAAAACTTGCCTTCAAGCATTTTTTCATAAGTCAGGCCCATCACTGATCCAAAAGATTCAGGCCGGGTCAAGACTACGTCTAAAAAGCCCTGCTTTAAGCGGTTGATCAGGGTCCGGTGGTCATAGTTTTCTAGGAAAATCTTGACTTCTGGATAGTCCTTTTGAAAGCCAGTGACCAGCTTTTTAATGGCGTAATTGTCATATCCAGACCCACTAAAGCCAATGGTCAGCAGGTTGCCGTTAGCGTCGGCAACCTCTCTAGCGTGGGTCACTGCCTTGTCATACTGGGTAATAACCGGCTTTAAGCCGCCCGCCAAGAGCTTGCCGGCAGGGGTCAAGGACACGGACTTGCGGCTCCGGTAAAAAAGCTTGGTGCCAACATAGTCTTCTAAAGAAGAAATTGATTGAGAAACGGCTGATTGGGTGATGCCTAAGTTTTGGGCAGTCCGAGAAAAACTGAGGCTCTCAGCCAGGTTGAGAAAGATTTTAAGCTTATCTGTATTCATTGTTAGTATTACTGATTAACCTCATCTATTATAATCTAACTGATAATGTTACTATCTAGCCATATCCAAGTCAAAGCATATGATGATTAAGATTTAACAAAGGTGCATAAAATCGCTATTTTCAAAATATTTTTGAAAATAGCTTGCATTAAATGAAAAACGTGTTAGAATAGCAAATATCAAGAAACGAAGGAAGTAGTACCTGCTCCCCTGACTCTTCAAGCGAGTTTCGTAGTTGAGAGGAAACAGAGCCAGCGCAGGGAACGCATCCGGGAAAGTGGCCGAGTAGCGGTCGCCGTAGGTCTGCGTTAAAGATCTCGAGTGCCTGACTAAGTCAGGAATTAAGGTGGTACCGCGATATTTGTCGTCCTTTTGCATGAGCAAAAGGACGATTTTTTTATAGAAAAGGTGGAAAAAATGAGGCAAAGCACGGGTTCAGATTAAAGAGTAATTAGAATATATAAGGAGAATTGAATAATGAAAATTGACAAGAGCAAGATCAAGAAAATCGTATTGGCATACAGCGGCGGCTTGGACACGTCCGTGATCATTCCTTGGCTGAAGGAAAACTATAATGACCCAGAAATCATCGCGGTTTCCGCCAACGTGGGCCAAGGCGATGAACTGGACGGCTTGGAAGAAAAGGCCAAGAATTCCGGTGCTTCCAAATTGGTTGTGGCCAACCTGGAAGAAGAATACGTGAATGACTACCTGATCCCATGCCTGAAGGCTGATGCCAAGTACGAAGGCTACCTGCTGGGTACGGCCAACGCTCGTCCCTTGATCGCCAAGGCCTTGGCTCAAGTAGCACTAGCAGAAGGTGCCGACGCCATTGCCCACGGGGCAACTGGCAAGGGCAACGACCAAGTTCGGTTTGAGCTGGGGATCAAGCATTTTGCTCCTGACATGCCAATCATCGCCCCATGGCGGGAATGGGACATCGTCTCAAGAGAAGACGAAATTGATTACGCAGCGGTCCACCACGTACCGCTCCGGATCAGCAAGGAAACCAACTACTCTAAAGACAAGAACCTGTGGCACTTAAGCCATGAAGGCTTAGACCTGGAAGACCCAAGCCTTGAGCCAACTTATGAAAAGCCAGGCTTTTTGGAAATGGGCGTCTCTCCAATTGACGCGCCTGACAAGCCAACTTATATCAGCTTGGACTTTGAACAAGGAGTCCCAGTTGCCTTAAATGGCGAAAAGATGCCAGTTATGGAAATTTTGGAAAAAGTCAACAAGCTGGGTGGGGAAAACGGCATTGGCATTCTTGACTTGGTCGAAAACCGTTTGGTCGGCATGAAGTCAAGAGGCGTATACGAAACCCCAGGCGGCACCATCCTTTACTTTGCTCACGAATATTTGGAAACCATCACTTTGGACAAGCAAGTGCAGCACAAGAAGGAAGAACTGGCCATCACTTACGGTGAACTGGTTTATGACGGGCAATGGTTTACGCCGTTAAAGAAGGCGCTGGATGCCTTCATGGACTCAACCCAGGAAAAGGTAACGGGTACCGTCAAGCTGAAGCTCTACAAGGGCAATATCATCAAGGCTGGCGTAACGTCACCATACAGCTTGTACAGCACGGACCTGGCAACTTTTGACGAATCAGACTACGACCAAGCTGAAGCTGCTGGCTTCATCAACCTGTTCGGTCTGCCAATCAAGGTGCAGGCCCAGCTGGACCAAAAGCTGAAGAAGGAAAATAACTAGAAATTTGATTAAGGGACATTAGGTGGTAATATGGAAAAAATGTGGGCTGGCCGGACCATGGGCCAAACTGATAAGATTGCAGACGACTTTGACTCTTCCATCCGCTTTGACCAGAGAATGTACCCAGAAGACATTCAAGGCTCCATCGCCCATGCCAAGATGCTGGCTAAGACGGGCATTATCAGTCAGGCGGCCAGTCAAAACATTATCCAAGGTTTAGAGGGCATCAATGAAGACCTAGACAGCGGCAAGCTGGCTATCGACCCAGCAGCTGAAGACATCCACATGTTTATCGAAGAGGTCTTGACTGACCGGATTGGTGCTGATGGGAAAAAGCTCCACACAGCCCGGTCCCGGAACGACCAAGTAGCGCTAGATGTGAAGCTCTACATGCGCCGGGAAAACGCAGCCTTGGTAGACCTGCTAAAAAAATTGGTTGCAGCACTCTGTGACCAAGCTGAAAAGAACCAGGATGCCCTCATGCCCGGCTACACCCACTTGCAGCGGGCCCAGCCGATTACTTTTGGCCACCAATTAATGGCTTATAGCTACATGTTCTTGCGGGACATCGACCGGCTAAAGGAAATGGGCGAGCGGATGAACTATTCCCCAATTGGGTCATGTGCCTTAGCCGGGACCACCTATCCCACCGACCGGGTCTATGAAGCTGAGCTCTTAGGCTTCACGGCGCCGGTTGCCAATTCTTTGGACGGGGTCAGTGACCGGGACCACGTGGTGGAAATGATCAGCGACCTGTCCTTGGCCATGATGCACCTGTCCCGGCTTAGTGAAGAATTGATCCTGTGGTCCAGCTGGGAATTCCACTTTATCCGCTTAGATGATGCCTATACGACCGGCTCATCCATCATGCCGCAAAAGAAGAACCCGGACATGGCCGAACTAGCCCGGGGGAAGACCGGCCGGGTCTATGGCGATTTGATGGGAATCCTGACCACCTTGAAGGGCCTGCCTCTGGCTTATAACAAGGACATGCAAGAAGACAAGGAAGCCTTGTTTGATGCGATCGACACGGTCAAGATGGTTTTGGCCACCTTTATTCCGATGATCCAGACCATGAAGGCCAACAAAGAGGCCATGCACAAGGCTGCCCAAAAAGGCTTTATCAACGCCACCGACTTAGCCGACTACCTGACTAAGAAGGGGATGCCATTTAGAGATGCCTACCACCTGTCTGGGCAGCTTGTAGCCTACTGCATCGACCATGATACGGTTTTGGAAGACTTGCCGTTAGATTTTTACCAAGCAAAAAGCGATTTATTTGACGAGGACGTCTTTGAGGCGATCGATTTAAAGAATTGCCTCTTGAAGCGGACGTCTTTAGGAGGACCAACGCCAGCATCTGTTTTAAAGCAGGTTGGCGAGGTTAGAGAAAAAATAGCTGCTCTTTAGTTGAAATATGAGTTGAAGCTGCCTGAGGCAGCTTTTTCTTTTTGCAGAAAAATTGCTTTCAAGCATGGAAATCGGTTACAATTTTAAGTAGATAAGTAAGAAAGAGAGCAAAAAAATGAGTAAACTGATTCTATTAGACGTCGACGGCACCCTGATCAACTACGAGGCAATTTTGCCGGAATCAGCGGAAAAAGCGGTCAACCTGGCCAGATCAAAGGGAAACCTGGTCTACATCTGCACCGGTTGCTCCAAGGCCGAAATTGCCCAGCGGGACTTCCGGACCATGCAGCTGGACGGGATGATCGGTGCTAATGGCGGCTATGTCGAAAGCGAGGGCAAGGTGATCCTTCACCAGAGCCTGTCCAAAGCCGAAGTCAAACACATCGTCGACTGGTGCAATGCCCGCCACATCGGCTTTTACCTGGAAGCCAACAGCGGGATGTACATTAACGACTACTACCTAGAAGACGGCCCAGTGGCCATGGCCAAGTACATTGCCGGCAAGGGTAAGGAGATCGGCGACATTAGTGAATATAAAGAGAATTTTGGTAAGGGCTACATCTTGAAACATGGCGAGGACCTCTACCGCGACGACGTGAACAAGGTCTCCTTCGTCTTGCACAGCTACCAGGACCACCTGGACTCTAAAGAGGAGTTCCCGGATCTTATCGCCAATACTTGGGGCGGCAAGGGTGAAGAAGCCTTGTTTGGGGACCTGGGCCCTAAGGGGATTACCAAAAAGTATGCCGTGGAGACGCTCCTGGACTATCTGGGGATGGATGCTAAGGATGCCATCGCTTTTGGGGATGCTCAGATCGACTTGTCCATGTTTGAATGCTGCGGGTATAGCGTGGCCATGGGTAATGCGTCAGAGCCGGTGAAGCAGGCCGCTGACTACGTGACCGATGATGTTGATGCTGACGGGTTGCTCCATGCTTTTGAGCATTTGGGTTTGGTGTAGAGGGAAATTTAAGGTAAAGAAATAGCCTCAGTCGATTTTTGACTGGGGCTTTTTGTTTGGTTCCCGTTTAGGTTCCCGGAAAAAATAAAAACGCTGAAATATCAGCGTTTTAAGGGATATTTTTAAGGAGAGTACAGGATT
>NZ_AZDU01000049.1 GCF_001434815.1 Lactobacillus equicursoris DSM 19284 = JCM 14600 = CIP 110162 | reverse complement strand
AGATACTAGTAAACTTAAATTGATATTTTTGATTACAATTTTTTACAGCTGTTGGCTACCCTATCTCTCTCAATTATACAAAAAAGGCGAGTAGAATTACTCGTCTTTTTCGTCTTTTTGCTTTAATTGGTCAATTTCTTTTTTTAGCTTTTGGTCCTGGCCTTCAAAGTCCTTCAAAAAAGTCTGGTTGAAGACCCGGTCCTTGACCTGGGTCAGTTTCTGGCTGGTGATCTTCTTCCAGTCGCTAACCCGGTATTCGTCTTTGCCGGACAAGAATTGAGCCAGTTCGCTGGTCCCACTTAAAAAGCGGGTCTGCATCTGGCTGGACTGCAGAAAGCGGCTGTCCACTTCTTTTTCTAAAAGCCGTCCCTGGTCATCAAAGCGGTAGCCGCCCCACATGTGCTGCTTGATGGGGCTGATCGGGAGACTGTCGACATAGTGAAGCTTGCCAACCATCTTGTGGGTAGCCGTGTAGCCTAGAGTCACGGGGTCATAGATGTCAACGTAGGTGTTGATCTTATGCCGCATCTGGCCAGCAACCTGGCGCTGGCGTCTGGTCAAAAGTCGCCAGATATTGGTCCCCTCATAGAGGTAGGCGGCCCCGATCTGGGAGGGGTGGCGGCAGTTGGCCAGGGCATAGGCGGCGTTGATGGCGCCCAGAGAATGCCCATAGATGTAAAAAATGGCATCTGGGAATTCCACCAGCCACTTGTTTAAGTAGCTGGATGCCGTCTTTAAGGCACTAGGCAGCTTGGGGCGGCTGGTCAGCATGGCCACAAAAATCGGCCAGTTAGTGTTCAGCCACTCATCCCGCCAAGTAGTGGCGTTGCCGTTACGCAGGCCCGACGACCCCTTAAACAGGACCGTGACTTCGTCGCGGCGACCTGCCTGATTTTCGATCACGTAGGCCTGCATCCCGTCTTGGGCATAAACGTCCCGGACAATGCGGCCGATCAGCTTTCCATTAACGACGAAGTCATCGCCAACATTCAACCCCTCATAGGCCTTTTTGGTTAAGCAGACCCGGTCATAGTCGGTTAAAAGCTCGTTAATCATCGTCATCATCGCCTAGCAAGCACTTGCCAAAGGCCTGGAAATCTTTTTCCATCTGGTCGATCTTAAAGGTCTCCAGCTCATGCTTATCCATTTTCATCTGATCACCCTTGCCTAACTACTTTTCTTCTTGGTCTTCCAGCTCGCTTTCTTGCGGCTTCATGGCTTCAAAGGCATCCTTGGCCTTGGCCTTTTCTTCTTTTTCTTGTTCCTTGACGATGCGAACCTTTTCGGCTGCTTCTTCGATGAAGTAGTCTTGGCTGCTGAAGGCCACTTGCCCTCTTCGATCAGCGTGGATCCATTCAGTCCCGTGCAGGATGCGGGCTTGGATGTTGTCTTGCCACATCTTGGCAAAAATGTCCAAGACTCTTTCCTTCAAATCTTCTTGCAGGATTGGGAAGAGGGTTTCCACCCGCCGGTTCAGGTTCCGCCGCATCATGTCGGCACTTGCGCAGTAGACTTCTTCTTTGCCGTCATTGTAGAAGTAGTAGATCCGGCTGTGTTCCAAGAAGCGGCCCACGATAGAGTGGACTTCGATATTGTCGGAAATGCCTGGGATTTCGGTCTTCAAGCAGCAGATCCCGCGGACAATCAAGTGGATCTTGACGCCGGCAGCGGAGGCTTCATACAGCTTGGCGATAACGCCTGGGTCTGACAGAGAATTCATCTTCATGTGGATTTCCGCATGGCGGCCTGCTTGGGCAATGGCGATTTCGTTGTCGATCTTTTCATAGATAAATTGCCGGATCAGGTTTGGCGAAATCCGCAGCTTACTGAAGTAAGGCGGCTTGCTGTAGCCTGACAGCATGTTGAAGAGGTTGGTGGCATCAACGCCCAGGTCCCGGTCGCAGGTAAAGAGACCGATGTCAGTGTAGAAGTGGGCAGTGACGTCGTTGTAGTTACCCGTACCCAGGTGCAGGTAGCGGCGGATGCCGTCTTCGTCGCGGCGGATTACCAAGGTAACCTTGGTGTGAGTCTTTAACCCTACCAAACCGTAAATGACGTGGCAGCCCATCTGTTCCAGGGTCCGGGCCCAGTGGACGTTGTTTTCTTCGTCAAAGCGGGCCTTCACCTCAACCAAAACCGTAACTTGCTTGCCAGCCTTGGCGGCTTGGCCCAAGTACTTGATGATTGGGGAGTTGCCGGACACCCGGTACAGGGTCATCTTGATGGCCAAAACGTCTGGGTCCTTAGCGGCTTGCTTAACGAAATTCAAAACGGCGTCAAAGCTGTCGTAAGGGTGCTGCACTAAGTAGTCTTTTTCTCTGATGGAGTCAAAAATGTTGTGGTCGCTGCGCAAGGCTGGGTCGACAAATGGGGTCATTGCTTTGTAGCGCAGGTCATCATGGCCTTCCACCATGCCTGGCAATTTCTTCAAGAAGGTCAAGTCGATTGGCCCGTTGATGGTGAAGACGCTGGCTTCTTCTACCTTTAGCCGCTTCATCAGGTGCTTGAGCAGCTTAACGTTCATTGAGGTTTCAACTTCAAGGCGGGTTACGTGACCGTGCTCTCTGTCTTCAAGTTGCTTTTTAACGGCAAGCAAGAAGTCAGAAGTGTCGCTTTCTGAAACGTCTAAGTCCATGTCCCGGGTTACCCGGTAGCAGGCTGCCTGGCGGATTTCGTATCCATCAAAGAGGCGGTCGGCAAAGGCTTTGATGATGTTTTCAATCAAGATAAAGTCGTTTTCCCCATCTGGCAACTTGATCAAGCGCGGGAAGATGTTAGGCACTCTGACGGTGGCAAATTGGTGCTCGCCCGTCTCTTGGTCCTTGAGGCGCAAGGCGATGTTCAAGGAATCATTGTTGATGAATGGGAATGGCCGAGACTGGTCATCAGCCATTGGGGTCAAGACTGGGTAGAGCTCGTTATTGAAGTAGCGGCGGATGTATTCTTCTTGGTCTTCAGACAGTTCATCGATTTCCAAGATGTTGATGTCGTTTTTCTTCAGTTGTGGCAAGAGTGAGCGTGAATAAGTGGAGTAGCGCTTTTCTACGACTTCGTGTTCCTTCTTGTTGATGGCCGTCAATTGTTCAAGAGGCGTCATGCCGCTAGCATCATGGCTCTTGACCTTGGCTGCGACCAACTTAGACAGGGAAGCCACTCTGACCATATAGAATTCGTCGACGTTAGACTGGGTGATGCCTAAAAAGTTAGCCCGTTCCAAAAGCGGCTCATCTGGATTTCGGGCTTCATCCAGGCAGCGATCGTTAAATTCCAGCCAGCTGAGTTCCCGGTTGATGTAATACTTTGGATCAGAAAACTTGTTCTTTTTTTGCTTATTTTTGCTTTCAGCCATTATTATTTACCCCTCTTCTGCTTCATGGCAATCTTCATCCCAAACACGGCTTGAGCCAGCGGTACGTTCTTTTCAAAGACCCAGCGCTCCAGGGTCAGGTCGCTCTTGCTGGTGACGGTGATCAGCATTTGGTCGTCTTTGATAGAAACCACGATCTTGCTGATCTTCTGCTTTCTGGAGGCGTCTAGACTGTTGGCCAAGCGCAAGATGGCAGCGAGTTTGGCAACCCGGACTTGGACGGCTGGGTCCAGGCTCCGGTAGCCCTGTTCTTCATCGTTTAAGTTAGTGATGTCTTGGTGCTTTAAGATGCTGATCAGCATCGCGTTTTCCCGGTCAGACAGGCCGATGATCTGGTTGGCATCGATGATGTAAGCTGCATGCTCATAATGGTTGTGGAAGTTGATGAAGTTGCCAATATCATGTAAGCGCGCCGCAATTTCCAAGAGCTGACGGTCACGCTTGTCCACCATGCCGGCATGGGCCAGGCGATCAAAAATGTGCAGGGCAAACTTATTAGACAGGTTGCTGTGCTTGCCACCTGATTCGTAGCGGCGGGCAATATTTTTGGTCGCCGTCAAAACAATGGTGGAGTATTCATCTGGCCGGTACTTCAGGCGCGCCGCTTCTTGCAGCATCAAGCCCGTGATTGCTGAAGACTCGGTCAGGGTTATCTTTTCTGGCTTGATCACCTTGTTTAACTGATTAACCAAGACGATAGTTGGCTTCATCCGGGCCAAAGAGTCGACTGTCAAGTTGTACTTTTCCATCAGGTACTGGTCTGGTGCTTCTTTAAAGTCGTTATAAACCTTGGCAAAAGTCTCTTGCTCAATGACTTGGGCCCGCTCATGGGGCTTCAGGCTCTGCTCGCCTTGGCTAGACACGTGCTGGATGATGAGCCGGGACTTGCCAGTCGGCTTTTCAATGGTCTTGAAAGAAACCAGTTTCCGAGAGATGTAGTCGCTGATGATGTCGATCGGGTCGATTGGGGTGTCCCGGGTCATGGCCGACATTTCTTCGATTTCTTCTGGCCCCAAGGCAAAGTCCCAGGTTGAGACATAGTTTTGCCCCTTAAACAGGGTCAAGTTGAGCATGGCGCTCCCGGTACTGAGCAGGTAAGTTGATTCATCTGGTGCCAGTTCACTAAATTGCGGCAAGGCCATCCCAGCAATGATCTTGTAGTAGGCAATTTGCGCCCCGTTCAGCCATTCTACGTCCAGCCCCGTCCGGATCTTGATCTGGTCAGACAGGTAGCGGGCAGAAATCTTGTCTAAAAGCTGTCTGTTCCCGTAAACCTTGCAGTTGTCGATCCCATATTCGGCGAGCTTCCTCTTGAAGCCGATCAGGGCATCAGTCAGGCGTGGCAATTCGTTTTCATAAACCTCGAATTTTTTCCCGCCTTGAACGAATTGGGCTGAGTTCAATTGTTCAAGGATCGTCATTTTTTTCAAGTCAACGATAAATAATCTGGCTTGATATGATGATATGTATATAAGACCAAATTGTCTTTTGCTCATATTTATCTCCTACGTTTTCTAAGCAAAAAAGTTCAGCTGTAAGCGCTGAGTATCTAGTTTTAATTATACAAAAAACTACTTTGTTTGGACCCTTTTTTGCTAAAAATTCAGGTAATTTTTGCTTGATTTAACTTGCTTTTAAAAAAGAAAGACACATTCAAAGAGAATGCATCTTCATCGTTTAATCTATTAAAAATTGAAAACTAAAAATTAGTTCCTTATTTGTCACTAACCGTTGTCTTGGACGATTCCTTGATGTTGAAACCTGGAACGCCAGCAAACCACTTCTTCATCAAGCGCTGGTAGGTCCCGTTTTTCCGTAAAATAGCCAAGGCTTGGTTGACCTCCTTGGTAAACTTGGTCTCGCCCTTCTTAATCCCGATCCCGTAAGGCTCCACCGTAAAGGTGGTGTCCAGCATGGTGAACTTATCGCTATCATCGGCAATCAGCCCTGCTAAAACGGCGTTGTCACTGACCATGGCATTAGTCTTGCCTGCCTTGAAGGCGTTGTAGGCAGAACCGTAGTCATCGTAGAAGATAACCTTGGCCTTTGGGGCGTACTTGTGGACATCGGCGTCGGCAGTTGACCCCTTAACAGCGGCAATAGAGTACTTAGAATTGTTAAAAGCCTTGATCGACTTCAGCTTGCTCTTCTTGGGCACGATCAGGGTTTCTCCGGCCATAAAGTAGGTGTCTGAGAAGTTGATGATTTTTTCCCGGTCTGCCGTGTCGGTCATGGTGGCCATGACAGCGTCCACATTGCCGATTTTGAGGTCCATGATCCGGGATTTTTCACTGATGTATTCAATCTTCATCTTCCCGCTAGGGCCCAGTATCTGCTTGGTGATGGCCCGGGCTAGGTCGACTTCAAAGCCCTTGGCTTTGCCGGTCTTTACGTCCATCATGCTAAAGAGGCGCGTATCTGCCCGCATCCCCCAGGTGATGGTCTTAGATGAGTGCACCCGGTTATAGGTGGTTGTGCTTTCTCCCGTAGAGTCGCTGCTCTTTGAGCAGGCACCTAAAAACAGGGATAACAGCAAAACCGCCATTAAGGCGGTCATTTTTTGCAGTTTACGTGCCATTTTTCCTCCTTGGCAAGGCTGAACTGGTTTCATTTCAAATATTCTTCTTTTCTTTCTAACGGTTTTTTTAGCTTTTTAAAAATTAGTACTTGATCTTCTTGCTGATGTAGTTAGCAAAAGTTGACAAGGCAAAGCAGATGATGAAGTACATTACCGCTACTGCCAAGTACATTGGAATCATGTAGCTGGTGTTTTGGTTGTAGATGATTTCGGCGTGGTAGAGCAGCTCTGGCAAAACGATGATGGTTGCTAAAGACGTGTCCTTGATCAAGGACACGAACTGCGATAGCAGCGCTGGAATCATCTTGGTCAAAGCCTGAGGCAAAACCACGTGAGTCATGGCCTGCATGTAGGTCATCCCGTTTGACCGGGCCCCTTCCATCTGCCCCGGGTCAACCGCCATAATCCCGGAACGCACGATTTCGGCAATCATGGCTGATTCAAAGACTACCATGGCGATGACGGAAGCCTGGAAGGCATCCACTCTGAGGCCCATGACTGGCAGACCAAAGTAAGAGAAGAAGATGATCAAAAGCAGCGGCAGGTTCCGGATAATGTCAATAATCACGCCGACCACCTTAGAAATTCTAGTTGTTTTGGCATCCACTCTGGTAAAGCGGACCAAGCCTAAAAAGAGGCCGATAATAAAACTCAAAATGATTGAAATCACTGAGACTTCAATGGTTACCCAAAAGCCTTGCAGCAAAAAGTGGATGTTCACCCAAGAAAGGGCTTGTCCTAAATTACTCATTTATTTTTCCCCCTTAAACACCCTTCTTTTCCAAATACTGCATGTAGTAGCTGAGCGGCAGGGTCAAGATCAAGTAGAAGATCCCAACCAAAACATAACTCGGAATAGTTTGGAAAGTATTAGAAGCCACGATGTCGCCTTGGTACATCAGGTCAAAGCCAGCAACGAAGGCCAAGATACTGGAGTTCTTGATCAAGTTGACGAACTGGTTGCCAAGTGGCGGAATCACGATCTTAAAGGCTTGCGGCAAGATGACGTAGCGCATGGCTTGCCAGTAGGTCATCCCGTTTGACCGGGCCCCTTCCATTTGGCCTACGCCCACGGATTGAATCCCGGAGCGAACCGTTTCCGCGATGAAGGCAGAAGAGTAGATGGACAAACCGATCGTCCCGGCTTGAAAACCGGTCAGTTTTAATGGCGTATAAGTTGGCAAAACCAGGTAAAAGACCATGGTTACGACCAAAAGCGGAATATTACGAAAGATTTCGACATAAACCTTGGCCACGCCCCGCCAGAACTTGTTTGGAACGGTTTCAAGAATGGCAAAGCCTGACCCGATGATTAAACTAAAGAACAGGGAAATCAGACTGCAGAGAATCGTGTTCCAAAAACCCAGCAAAAAGGTGGACCAATTTGCCGCAAATAAACTTATCATTAATATTCAGCCTCCTTAATACTGAATCCTGGAATCTTGCCGAACCACTTCTTGATCAGGCGGTGGTAGCTGCCGTCTTTTTTGGCATCCTTTAGAGCCTGGTTAATGGCATCCCGCATCCCCGTTTGGCCCTTGTTAACCGCGATCCCGTAAGGTTCAACGGCAATGGTGCCACCAACCAAGTGCAGGTTCTTGTGCTGGGCCGCAATCCCGGCCAAGATGCCGTTGTCAGTGGCAAAAGCATCCCCTTGCCCAGCTAAGAGGGCGTTGGTACATGAACCGTAGTCGTTGAACTGTCTGATCTTGGCCTTGGGCGCTAAACGGGCAATATCTTCAGCGGCCGTGGTCCCCTTGGCCACGATGACCACCTTGCCCTTTTTATTTAGGTCCTTAATGGACTTGATCTTGCTGGACGTCTTAGTTAAAAGGCTGGTCCCAGCCTTGAAGTATGGCGTTGAAAAATCAACTGATTTCTTTCTTTCATCGGTAATGGTCATGCAGGCCAAAACTGCGTCAATGTTGTTGTTTTTCAGCTGCGGGATCTTGGTTTGCGCCGTAACTTCGATAAACTTGGCCTTGCCATTTTTGCCGACGATCTTTTTAGTCAACAGGCGCGCCAGATCAATTTCAAAGCCTTCCAGCTTGTTGGTCTTGACAGATTTAATCCCAAACAAGGATGTGTCGTACTTGACGCCCCAAGTAATGGTTTTACTTGCCTTAACGTGGTTGTAGACCTTGCTAGAAACGTCCGTTTCAATTGAGCAGGCCGATAACGTTAAAGCGACCAGAGCCGTCATCACCAGGGCCAGTTTGGGGAGGATCTTCTTTTTAAACATGTAACCACTCCCTTCCGGAAATTAGTGATCGATAACCTTGCTTAAGAATTCTTGGGCCCGCAGGTGTTGTGGGTGTTCGAAGAATTCCTTAGGGTTGTGGGAGTCTTCCAAGACTTGCCCTTGGTCAAAGAAGATCACCCGGTCACTCACTTCTCTGGCAAAGCCCATTTCGTGGGTAACGACGACCATGGTCATCCCTTCAGAAGCAATGGTCTTCATAACGTCCAACACGTCTTGGATCATTTCTGGGTCCAGGGCACTGGTTGGTTCGTCAAAAAGCAAGACCTTGGGCTTCATGGCTAAGGATCTAGCGATGGCGACACGCTGCTTTTGCCCACCGGAAAGTTGTCTTGGGTATGAGTCTTCCTTGTCCAAAAGGCCAACCCGCTTCAAGAGGTTTTCGGCGATTTCGCGGTTTTCCTTTTCGTCACGGTGCAAAACAATCCGCGGAGCCAACATGACGTTTTCCAAAACCGTGTGGTTTTCGTAAAGGTTAAAGTGCTGGAAAACCATGCCGACGTCTTTTCTGATCTTGTTTAAGTCAGTCTTCTTGTCGCCTAAGTCATAGCCGTCAACATCTAAAACACCGGATGAAATGCCTTCTAGGCCATTCATGGTTCTGATCAAAGTACTCTTACCAGCCCCGGAAGGCCCAATAATTGAGACAACTTCACCTTCGTCGATGTACAGGTTGATGTCTTTCAAAGCGTGGTAGGTTCCGTAAAATTTGTTGACTTTCTTAAATTCGATAATTGCAGCCATCGTGTTCTCCTTTGATTAACGCTTAATTAAAAAGTACCCAGCGCTTCGCGTTCGCTAGATGTGAGATTGTTCGGATTTCTCGCCCTAAAATTGCCAGTAGACAATCTTGATTACGATTAATTTTTTATTAAATTTACCAAAAAACAAGATATTTAGCAAGTGAAAACTCTGCAAATGCTAAATTTCTTTATCTTTCTTTAATCTTTTTTAGTCTAAGACTTTACTTTTTTAGCTTTTTGCTGGGAAAAAGTTTATTTTCTTTAGTATTACTCTTACTAAAGATAATTATATTAGTTAACTTTCATTTTGCAAAAAATGGTAACGCTATTTTTATGATTTTTTCAAAAAATCGCCGGCAAAAAGGCGAGAATTATCGCTTTTTCCGCAACTTTCACTAGACCCTACCTTTATTCGCCTCTATAATAAATAGTTAAAGGAGTTTTTTTACAATGCCAAAGAAGAAACACCCGATCATTATCGGGATCGCCGGGGGCAGTGGGTCTGGGAAGACGACCATTGCTCATGAACTATATGACCAGTTTAAGAATGACCGCATCCGGATCATTACGGAAGATTCTTACTACAAGAACCACCCGGAAATGACCATGGAAGAAAGAAACCAGATCAACTTCGACCACCCGGATGCCTTTGATTCAGACCTGATGATCAGCCAACTGAAAGACCTGCTTGACGGCAAGGCGATTGAAATGCCGATCTACGACTTCACCACTCACCTCAGAAGCCCAGAAACAGTCCACGTTGAGCCCGCCGACATCATCATCTTGGAAGGGATCTTGGTTTTGGCCTCACCAGAATTGCGGGACTTAATGGACATCAAGATTTTTGTCGACACCGACGACGATATCCGCTTGATCCGCCGCCAGCGCCGGGACATGGCTGAACGGGGCCGGTCTTTTGACTCCATCATCACCCAGTACCTGGCAACGGTGAAGCCAAGCTACCACCAGTTCGTTGAGCCATCAAAGCGCTATGCCAACATCATCGTGCCTGAAGGCGGCGAAAACGACGTGGCTCTAGACATGCTGACGACCAAGGTGCGGGACGTCTTGCGCCGCAACGATTTAGCAGAGGAAGAAGGCTAAGCGGACATGAATCAGGGTAAAAAACCGCTAGTTATCGGACTAGCCGGCGGCAGCGGGTCTGGCAAGACCACGGTTGCCAAGGAAATCAGCAAGCGCCTGCCCCAAGACCGGATCTTGATTTTGCCAGAAGACGCCTACTACAACGACAATTCCGCTTTAACCATGGAAGAGCGGAAAAAAGTTAACTACGACCACCCAAGCGCCTACGATACGGACCTCTTGATTGAGCAGCTGAAGGCTCTTTTGGCCGGGGAAGCCGTAGAGATGCCGACTTACAACTTCAGCATCTTGTCCCGGGCCAAAGACACGATCCACGTTGAGCCCGCCGACATCATCATCTTGGAAGGCATCTTGGTATTGTCTTCGCCAGAACTGCGCCAGTTCATAGACATCAAGCTGTTTGTCGACGCTGACGACGATATCCGCTTCATCCGGCGGCTGCAGCGTGACACGCAAGAACGCGGCCGATCGATTGACTGGATCATCGCTCAGTACCTGGCAACCGTGAAGCCAAGCTACAACCAATTTGTTGAGCCAAGCAAGAAGTACGCCGACATCATCATCCCCCAAGGCGGGGAAAACCAGGTCGCCATCGACATGGTGTCGTCTAAGCTCTTGTCAATTTTAAATAGTTAGGTACAACCGCGCCAGTGATGGCGCGGTTTTTGTTGCTGGGGCGGCGCGGCGGCTGAGATGCAGAGTGACTCAGCCGGTTCTAGATTGCACACAAGTTTACTCAACTGTGGCAAAAGCTGCTCACAATCTTACTCAACTGTGGCAAAAGCTGCTCACAATCTTACTCAACTGTGGCAAAAGCTGCTCACAATCTTACTCAACTGTGGCAAAAGCTGCTCATGATCTTACTCAACTCCGGCAAAAGCTGCTCACGATCTTACTCAACTGTGGCAAAAGCTGCTCA
>NZ_AZDU01000048.1 GCF_001434815.1 Lactobacillus equicursoris DSM 19284 = JCM 14600 = CIP 110162 | reverse complement strand
TTGAGTAAGATCATGAGCAGCATTTTCCGTAGTTGAGTAAGATCATGAGCAGCATTTTCCGTAGTTGAGTAAGATCATGAGCAGCATTTTCCGTAGTTGAGTAAGATCATGAGCAACCTCTACCGTAGTTGAGTAAGATCATGAGCGACCTCTACCGTATTTGAGTAAGTTTATGAGAGCCCGCCAACGCAAAAAAGGAAGCGAATCACGAAGATTCGCTTCCTTCAAAACAAAATTACTCATATTCCGCTAGATACCGGCTGCCGTCGATGCCGCAGCGGCCGTGATTCTTGACCTTGTACAAGTTGTGGTCAGCCAGGTGGATCATGCCTTCCAGCTCATCCTTAGTCAAAGCCTTGCCGTAGCAGTAGCCAACCGAAATGTTGATGGTCAGGTTGATATCCAAAATCTCCATCTTCTCCAAAGCCTGCCGCAGCTGCCAGTCCTTAGCCTTGATGTCCTCGATCTTGCTAAAGTCCCCAATCACCAGGAACTCGTCGCCCCCGTAGCGGTAGCAGTTGCCGATGCCGTAGATCTTAAGCAGGTTCTGGCTGATTTTTTTCAAAATCTCATCGCCGTAGCAGTGGCCGAAGGTATCATTGTACTCTTTGAAAAAGTCGATGTCCATCATCAAGACAAACAGCGGCCGCCCGGTCAGGTAGGCAAAGTTGTGGCTCAGGCTGTGCCGGTTTTGCAGCTTGGTCAAGGCATCTTGCGAGGCCTCGTTCTCCAGCTGGGCCAGGCGCTGACTATTTTTAGTCGTATCGATAAAAAGTCCCATCAAACCAGCGATCTTGCCGTCTTGGTAAACTGGCGCCTTGAAGGCCAGGATGTCGCGCACCTTGCCCCGGGCTA
Organism: Lactobacillus equicursoris DSM 19284 = JCM 14600 = CIP 110162; assembly: GCF_001434815.1. Lineage (GTDB taxonomy): Bacteria > Bacillota > Bacilli > Lactobacillales > Lactobacillaceae > Lactobacillus > Lactobacillus equicursoris. The sequence goes on along the minus strand of NZ_AZDU01000048.1, from coordinate 10,312 downwards.
GGGTTTTGCCGCGTTCCCGCACCGACACGCCCTCATCCAGGACCTGCTGCTCGCTGCTGCGGAAATGCTCCGGGTTGATGTTAAAACCGAGCTCCTCATCGGTGCGGCCGACCAGATCCAGGAGCGACACGCCATAGTAGTCCAAAAATTGCTGGTTGGCTCCTAAGAAGCGCCAGTTCTGGTCCTTCCAAAAGAGACCAATCTTGATATTGTGGGTCAGGGTCTGCCAGAGACTCTCCGGCGCCAGCTCCTTCTGGTCCTTTTTGGCAAAAGTAAGCAGGCGACTTGGCTGCTCGCTGATTGTAGACAAAAAGGCCTGGCAGCGGTCACTCTTGGCTACCAGTTGCATAACCATCCGGTAGCGGAAGCTTTGGTCAACGATCGTGTACGATGCCGTGTCGCCAGTGTCTGTGCAGCTTGCGATCGTATCCCAGAAGCGGAGAGCGTTATTGCACTTTCGCCCATTGAGTAGGGCCAGGTGGTCGGTCAAGTTGCCGTTCAGTTTAGTCAGCAACTTTTGCCCGGCACCGTTCATGTAGCCCAATTTAACGTGCCCGTCTTCCACCAAGTAGACCATGACTGGCACTGGGGCCATCAGGCCGGTTTTTTCCTGGTCAAAAAAGTGGGCGTTTGGGTCCAGCACATTGATCAGGTTGAGCTCCCGGTAAAAGTCTCGGTCAGCCAGCCTTTGCGGCGGGAAGCCCTGCTGAGATAGATCGTGGATGGAACTGGCAAAAGGCAGGGGCTTAGCTAGGTAGTTGCCCTGCATCATGATGCCACCGATCGACTGAATAAAGTCAACCTGGTTTTGGCTCTCGATATTTTTAAAAAGTGGCCGGACGCCCAGGTGCTTGCAAGCCGTGACGATCGAGGCCAAGAGCGTGGTGGACTTGGGATCGTGGACGTCAAAAGTCGTCATGTCAAACTTGAGGAAGTCAAAAGTAAACTGGATCAAGGCATCGGTGATTGGGTAAGAGCTGCTGGCCAGGTCAAAGGCATATTTGAAGCCGTCTTTGCGTAAGGACAAAAGCTGCTCTTGCACCAAATCTGGGTCGGCGTTGTTGGGGATGGCCAGGTCAAAGTAGAAGAACTGGCGCGGCAGCTGGTATTCTTGCAGGATCTTTTTCACCTGGTTAAAAAAGGTTTTGTTCTCCAGGTCCGTGATAGTCAAATTGAAGACCATCGGCAGGTTCTGCAGCTGCTGACGGTAGCGCTTGTGCCAAATCTTGCAGCTTTCCTTGATGATGTAACTGTCCAGGTAATCGGTCAGGTGGTTTTCCTCTAAAACTGGCAAAAAGTCCTTGGGGTAGAGGGTACCGTAAACCGGATCGTTCCAGCGGGACAAGAGCTCAAAGGCCGCAGTATTCTTGCTCATCAGGTTGATGATCGGCTGCACGGTGACCGTGATCCAGCCTTTTTCGAGGGCCTCCATGAAATGGCCGAGGACGTAGTCGCGCCGGCTGACTTGTTCTTGCAGGCGCGGGCTATAGTAGTGTAGCGGCTTGGCAGCTGGGTTGTAGATCAAAGCCACCCGGGCCTTGTCGAGAGCCGCGATCGGCAGCTCGGCCTGGCTAGTGACGTAGATCCCGCAACGAATGGAAGTGATTTGGTCGGCGGCAGTCTTTTTGACCGAATCAGCCAGCTGTTTAAGATGACTGCTTAAGTAGTGGTTGGCGGTCAAAATGATAAACTGGTCCTGGAAGTAGCGGGCAATCAGGGCATGCGGAAAAAGGCTTCGCATGCTTTGCGCCAGCTGCTGGAGGAGCTGGTCGCCTTGCTCGTAGCCAAATTTTTCATTATATGCTCGCATATGGTTGACGTCGACCAGGACGAAGGCGGCTGACTCGTTTTTAGCCAGGAGCTTTTTTAAAAAAGTTGCCCCATAAGCTTCAAAGTACCCAATCTGCTTGAGTCCGGTCAGCTTGTCAACCTGGTCAGCTTTTTGCCTAACATAAGGACTAATCTGGTCAGCCAGCTTCTGTCCATTGGTGGTGATATCGAAGTAGTGGACGATAAAAAGTTTGATGCCGTTATCTATTTGCGTTTTACAATAGGCCAGGAGCTGGTGGTAGTGACCCTCAATCGATAGGCGGTAGGTCAAGCGGTGTGCCTTCTTCTGGTCAACCTGCTGGATAAAATTATACAGGCGGCTCCGGTCTTCTGGGTGAACCCGGCTGAGGTTATGTTGGCCAAGGTAGGCCATCATGGACGCCCTGCCTGATTTGACCATGTTGCAGTAGCCTTCCGATAAGAGCAGCACCTGGTATTGGCCGTCTACCAACTGGTAGATCATAATTGGAAAAGGCGATTTTTCATAAAAATTTTTGCTTTGCTGATCGAACTGATACAGGGATGCAGCCATAAAAACGTCCTTTCATCTGTAAGCGCAATTATAGTTTAATTATAATACAAATTCCGAACGATTTCAGGCCCAAAAGAAAAGAGACAGCAATTTCTTGCTGTCTCTTTTTGATATTTTCTATAGCATTAATGCACTAATATTCTTTGTGTATATTGTGCTTTTTATTCTAGGTGTTTTTACTTACTGCTTTCTTCCTTATATATTATTTAGCTTCAGTATCTTCGTTGATCTTTAAAGCCCCGTCAACCATTTCCGCCTTCAGGTGCTTGACATCCAAGTGGTCCAGGTAGTAGTCCGTTACCTTGTCGCGGATTTCTTGTTCTATCACTCTTCTGAGTGGACGGGCCCCCATGGCTTCATCGTAGCCTTGTTCAATCAAGTAGTCCTTAGCATCTTCACTGACTGTTAAAGTCAAGCCCTTCTTAGCCAAGGTCTTGTTGACATCGTCCAGCATCAAGTTGACGATTTCCTTCAAGTCTTCCTTAGTTAAGTGACTGAATTCAATAACTGCGTTGAACCGGTTCAAGAATTCTGGTCTGAAGTAAGGAGCCAGACGGTCCATCAAGCTTTCATCCTTCTTAGCTTCGCCCATCAGCTTTTCATTGCCAAAGCCGGCGTTAGACGTAGCAATAATGATGGTGTTCTTGAAGTTAACCGTGTTGCCTTGGCCATCGGTCAAGCGGCCATCATCTAAGACTTGCAAGAGCAAGGTAATAACTTGTGGGTCGGCCTTTTCGATTTCGTCCAGCAAGATGATGGAGTAAGGGTTCCGGCGAACCTTTTCCGTCAAGGTGTTGGAGTTGTCGTCATAGCCAACGTAGCCGGCACTGGTCCCGATCAGCTTGGAAACGGCCGTCCGGTCAGCGTATTCGGACATGTCTAAGCGGATGATGGCATCCTTGGAGCCAAACATGTCTAAAGCCAGCTGCTTAGCCAGTTCCGTCTTACCAACCCCGGTTGGACCAACGAAGAGGAAGGAGCCGATTGGCCGGTTGCCTTCGTCAAAGCCGGCCCGGTTTCTGCGGATGGCCTTGGCTACAGCTTCAACAGCCTCGTCCTGGCCAATGACCTTGCCCTTGAGCCGGCCAGCCAGGCCCTTCAAGCGTTCAATGTCGCTAGCACCCATCTTGGAAACTGGGATGCCGGTCAAGCGTTCAACGGCAGCAGCCACGTCAGCTGGCGCAGCAACGGTCTTGCGCTCGTCATGGCCAGCGTCCAGCTGCTTTTGCAGCTTTTCAGCTTCAACCTTGTGCTTTAAGGCTTCTTCGTAGTCTTCTTTTTCAGCAGCCTTTTCTTGAGCCTTCTTTTCTTCCTTGATCTTCTTTTCCAAAGTCTTGGCGTCCGTTACTGGGTGCTGAGCAGCCAGGTGGGCAGCCGTCATGTCAAGCAGGTCAATGGCCTTGTCTGGCAAGGCTCTTTGCGGAATGTACTGAACGGAGTAGTTAACCGCAGCCTTTAAGACATCATCTGGCAATTCCACATTGTGGTGCTTTTCATACAAGGAGCGGATGCCTTGCAAGATCTTGAAGGTGTCTTCCGGACTTGGCGCGTTAACCGTAACTTCGTTGAAGCGGCGGGCCAAGGCAGCATCCTTCATGATGGTGTTGTGGTATTCGTCTTGGGTGGTGGCACCGATCACGGTGATTTCACCGCGAGACAAGGCAGGCTTTAAAATGTCGCTCATGCCCTTGGAGCCGCTGCCATCGCCCATGCCGCCGGCACCTAAGATTTGGTGGATTTCGTCAAAGAAGAGAATGATGTTGCCCTTAGCCTTGACTTCGTTGACCAGGTCTTGAATGTTTTGTTCAAAAGAGCCCCGGTACTGGGTCCCTGCTTCCAGACTGGAAATATCAATGGAGATGATTTCCTTGTTCTTGATTGCTTCTGGCACGTCGCCGTGAACAATGGCTTGAGCCAAGCCTTCAACAACAGCGGTTTTACCAACCCCGGCGTCCCCAACCAAAACTGGGTTGTTCTTGGTCCGGCGAGAAAGGATTTCGGCCGTTTCCTGAATTTCCTTATTGCGGCCAATGACTGGGTCAAGCTTGCCTTGACGGGCTTCTTCAGTTAAGTTGCGGCCCAATTTTTCCAAAATGCCATTAGCCTTTTGGCCCTTAGCAGGAGCAGCGGTCTTTTGTCCAGGGAGCTGGCCAGTCTTTTGGTATTCTGCAAATTCTTCTGGGGTGACCTGGCGGCCGTTGATCAAGTAGCGGCGGTTTTCTGAATTAAAGCCGCCCATGCCATTCATTAATTGTCTAAACAAATCGTCCATATCGTTAAATTCATCGTAAGCCATCTTTTGTACCTCTTTCTAGGTTTAATGATCGCGAGATAGGTTATTTAAAGCAAGATAAAAAGCCCTATGCATTGAAACAATACAAGAGGACTTTTCTCAGCGGTTAACTAACCTTCCTTATTATTTGTCATCATTGTCATCGCTGAGATAGGAATTCTCAAGTTCCCGCAAGACTTCCCACATGGCCTTGTGCTGAGCCCGGGCGAGAGCGTCCAGGTCGCGCAAATTTATGGAAGTCGCGTTGGATTGATGCTTGTTAAATGACTTGTGAAGGGTAGTGTAGCCGTATCCTGAATCTTTCGCTACGCGGTAGATGGTCAGGTGATGGTTATCGAGATACCGAATGATATCGATCTTCATCGTTCTCACTTCCCTACATCAATTATTATACCACGTTTGTGATATACCACAAGTGTGAAATAATATTTTTTTGAAAAAATTTGGTGGGGGATACTTCTTAAAAAGTAAACTCAAACGACAGAAATGCTTAATAATAAAGTAGAAAGCAAAAGCCCTAGCTTGACTTAAGAATCAAGCTGGGGCTTTTTCAGATCATTATTTTGCAACTACAGTAGCAGCAACTCTTTCTTCATGCCGCTTCAAGATCAGGTCTACTAAGGCGTGGGCCACGTTGTCGTTTTTCAGCATTGGACCATGGGACCAGGAACCGATAAAGTTTTTGTAGCGAACACCGTCTTCTTTTTCCTCGTGGTTGTTGCCATAGCCTTCAACCACCTTGGCAAAAGGCTTCAGCATGTCGCGGTCATCCAGGAAGGTTTGACCAGAGTGGTTTTCAAAGCCGATGGTTGGGCCCCATTCGGTTTCGTACTTGGTATCGCCAATCATCCGCTTTTCGGGGTCAAATTCCGTATGGAGGGGCAAGATGCCCAGGCCCTTAATCTTGGTGCCGGAGATGGTGTTGTAGTAAGTCCCCATCAGTTCATAGCCACCGCAGATGGCCAGCATGGGATTGCCGGCTTGGATGTAGTTGTTTAGGGTGTCCTTGTAGCGCTGCAAGTCTTTAGCAACGATGCTTTGCTCGTAGTCTTGACCGCCACCGAAAAAGACAAAGTCATAGTCATCAGCATTAAAGCTGCTGCCGAGGGAGATGTTATCAACGCTGGTTTGGTAGCCCTTTTTGGCTAGCCAGTAGCGCAGGATCTTGACGTCGCCTGAGTCGCCATAGGTGTTCATCAGGTCTTCGTACAGGTAAGCAATTCGAATTGTGTTATCAGCCATAATTTCGTCCTTTGTAAATCTGTTTAGAATAAGTATAAACCAAAAAGGGGAAAAATAGTAATTTGAGGGGGTGAGGGGATAATTGAAAAAATGCCCTGGCTTTTGCCAGGGCATTTTACGTTTGACTTGTTTTTTCCTTTAGCATAGACTTAAAGAGGATAAAGTTAGTAAGCGTTTACGAAAATCTGAGTTTATAAAGGAAAAAGACAATGACAGACCAAATCGACAAGTACATCATGGCCATTGACGAAGGGACAACTTCAACCCGGGCCATTATTTTTGACAAAAAGGGCCAGCAAGTGGCCAGCGTTGCACGGGAATTTACCCAATATTTCCCTAATCCTGGCTGGGTGGAGCACAACGCTGAAGAAATCTGGCATGCCGTCCAGATTACGGCCTCCACGGCCTTGATCAACGCGGGCCTGCGGCCAGACCAGATCGCCGGCGTCGGCATCACCAACCAAAGAGAAACGACCGTGATCTGGGACAAGCAAACGGGGCGGCCGATTTATCACGCCATCGTCTGGCAGTCCCGGCAGAGTACGGCCTTAGCAGAAAAGTTGAAAAAGGACTACGGGCAGCTGATCCAGGACAAGACTGGGCTGATCGTGGACCCTTACTTTTCTGCGACCAAGATTCGCTGGATTTTGGACCATGTGGCAGGCGCCCAAGAGCGAGCGGAAAAAGGCGAGCTGCTTTTTGGCACCATCGACAGCTGGCTGGTCTGGAAACTGACCCGGGGCCAGGTTCACGTGACCGACTACACCAACGCCAGCCGGACCATGCTGTTTAACATCCATGACCTAACCTGGGACGCGGAAATCCTTGATTTGCTGAATATCCCGCGCAGCCTTTTGCCAGAGGTCAAATCTAATTCCGAAATTTACGGGGAAACCGACCCCTACCAGTTCTTTGGCGGCAAGGTGCCAATTTCTGGCATGGCTGGGGACCAGCAAGCGGCCTTGTTTGGCCAGCTGGCCCTGAGGCCCGGCATGGTCAAAAATACCTACGGGACAGGCTCCTTCATCGTCATGAATACGGGGGACAAGGCGGTCAAGTCAGAAAACAACCTGCTGACGACGATTGGCTACGCGATTAACGGTCAGGTGACTTATGCCTTGGAAGGATCGGTCTTTGTGGCGGGCTCGGCCATCCAGTGGCTGCGGGATTCAGTCAAGCTGCTTTCGTCAGCACCTGATTCTGAAAAGGCGGCACTAGAGTCAACTGACGACAACGAAGTCTACGTGGTGCCGGCCTTTACCGGCTTGGGGGCGCCGTACTGGGATGCGGAAGCCCGGGGGGCCATTTTTGGTCTGACGCGGGGGACCAGCGACAAGGACTTGATCAAGGCCACCTTGCAGTCGCTAGCCTACCAGACCCGGGACGTGGTTGCCACCATGGAAAAAGATTCTGGCATCGCTATTCCGGTTTTGCGGGTTGACGGGGGCGCGTCCAACAACAACTACCTCCTCCAGTTCCAGGCCGACATCCTGGGCAAGACCATCGAAAGAGCCGCGGACTTAGAAACGACGGGCCTTGGCGCTGCCTTTTTGGCGGGACTGGCCGTGGGCTATTGGGACAGTATCGATGATCTCCAAGCAATTGCCAAAACCGGCGCCCGTTTTGAGGGTAAAATGGAGGAAGAAGAAAAAGAGCGCCTTTATGCGGGCTGGCAGCGGGCCGTGGCCGCAACGCGCTTTTTTGCCCATGGAAAAGAGATGAGGTAGATGGAACACAAACGAATCGTGCCACTAGACGGCGGCTACAACTGCCGGGACCTGGGCGGCTACCGGGCTAGCGATGGCCGCCGCATCAAGTGGGGCCGGCTCTATCGGTCAGGGTCACTGAGCTACTTGTCAGCGAAGGACCAGGTCGAATTTGCTAGGCGGCGGGTGACGGTGGATTGCGATTTGCGCTCGCGCAATGAGCAGCACAATTACCCAGATAAATTGTGGCCTGGCGCCCGGCAGATTGATGCCCATTTTTACAGCAAGTCTGGCCAAGAGGAGGCCGAAGCTGAGGAAGCTTGGCGGAAGGGGCGGAAAAAGCTGCCGCACCTGCCGTCTTATTTAGGCGTGATCTACCAGCAAAACATGCTCGCGCCTAGAACCCGTGAAGTGATGCGGCTGATTTTTGCCGAAATGCTGGACCTGCCAGAGGGCGAGGCCTTGCTCTACCACTGCTCCATGGGCAAGGACCGGACCGGGATGGTCAGCGTAATGGTCTTGATGGCGCTAGGCCTAGATGACCGGGAGATCATGCGGGACTACCTGCTTAGTCGGGAGAACCCGCGCACGATTAATGAAGCCGACATCGATGACCAGCTGGGCCGGCAGATTGCCAAGATGAATGAGACGCAGGTTAGCCAGACGGCTTTTTATGGGATTACCGAAACCATCCGGCAGATGTGGGGCGGCTTTGCCGGCTACTTTGAAAGCCTAGGCTTTGAGCCTGGCGATTTGGACCGGCTGCGGGACAAGTTTTTGGAATAAAATTGATTGTCTTTTAGGTGAAGGGAGGCTTTTTAACATGAGAGAAAGGCAAAGAGTGATTGAGCTGGACCAGGCGGTCAACTTCCGCGACCTCGGCGGCTACCGGGGCCTCGGCGGCCGGCAGGTCAAGTGGGGCAAAATTTACCGGTCGGCGGCTTTAAACGAATTGACGCTTAAGGACCAGATTATTCTGCGCAACTTGCGGATTACGGTCGACTGCGACCTCCGGACCCGGCATGAGCAGACGGCTTACCCGGATCTGCTTTGGCCCGGCGCCCGCTTGGTCGACATCGGCCTTTATGCCGAAGGCGCCCGCTTCAACCAGAGCCATCCTTTTTTGCGCCTCTTTCACCACATACCGGACTTTGAGGACAACTACCTGGCCAAGATCTACCAGCAGGTCCTCTTGAATGACCATTCAGAAGCGGGGATCCGGCGGATTTTTAACGAATTGCTTAGGCTCCCGGCGGACCAGGCCCTGGTTTACCATTGCGCGGCCGGCAAGGACCGGACCGGCATTATCAGCATCTTGATCTTGCTGGCCCTGGGCGTTGACGACAAGACGATCGCGCAGGACTACCTGTTGACCGATGACCTGTATGACTTTTCTTATAAAAAGCAGCACCCGACTAACGAGGCCTTGTCGCAGCTGATTGCGCAGATGAACGTGACCAAGGGCGAGGGGCCGGCGGTGCTGGGCGTAACGGAGACCATCCGGCAGGGCTGGGGATCTTTTGACAAATTTTTTACCAGTAAATTAGGCTTTAGTAAGCAGGACTTGGAAAAGTTCCGCGCAATGTATTTGGAAGGATAGGATTTGATGAAGTTAGAAATCTGGCAAGGCGATATTACCAAGCTGCAAGTGGACGCGATCGTGAACGCGGCCAACAAGTCGCTCCTAGGCGGCGCCGGCGTGGATGGGGCGATCCACCGGGCAGCTGGGCCGGAGCTTTTGGCGGAATGCCGGGGCCTGGGCGGCTGCGAGACCGGCGAGGCGAAGATTACCAAGGGCTACCGCCTGCCAGCGAAGTACGTGATCCACACGGTGGGGCCGATTTATACGGGCTCGCACAGTGACCCGCTGCTGCTGGGGACGTGCTACCGGAACAGCCTACGGGTGGCGGCGGAGCACGGCCTTCACTCGGTGGCTTTTCCGGCGATTTCGACCGGCGCCTACGGCTATCCCTTTGAAGACGCCAGCAAGGTGGCCTTTGCCGAGGTGCGCAAGTGGCTGCGGGAGCACGCGGATTACGACATGCGGGTAATCATGGTGGCTTATAGCGATAGTGACTATGCTTTTTATCAGAAGCTGCTAGGGTAGGCGTGCGCTGTGAGGCGTCAACCGGTGTGGATTTTGTCGGAATATGCCCTCAAAGTATGTCAACCGGTTTGGATTTTGGCGAAAAAAGCCCCCAAAGTATGTCAACCGGTTTGGATTTTGCCAGAAAAAGCCCCCGAAGTATGTCAACCGGTCTGGATTTTGCCGGAAAAAGCCCCCGAAGTATGTCAACCGGTGTGGATTTAGGCGGAAAAAGCCCCCAAAGTATGTCAACCGGTGTGGATTTAGGCGAAATATGCCCCCGAAGTATGTCAACCAAATCTGGTTGAGTCAACTTGGGGGCATAATTTTTGGAAAAATTGTTTGGTTGAGTCAAGTCGGGGGCGAAAAAGCGGCAAAAAGAGTCCGGTTGAGTCAAGTCGGGGGCGAAAAAGCGGCAAAAAGAGCCCGGTTGAGTCAAAACGGGGGCGAAAAAGCGGCAAAAAGAGTCCGGTTGAGTCAAAACGGGGGCAAAAAAGCGGCAAAAAGAGTCCGGTTGAGTCAAAACGGGGGGAGGGATGCACAAAATCTGACTCAACTGTTGGAAGTGACCTCCCAAAATTTACTCAACCGAAGCCCCTTTTTTAAAAAAGCCTCACACAAAC
>NZ_AZDU01000047.1 GCF_001434815.1 Lactobacillus equicursoris DSM 19284 = JCM 14600 = CIP 110162 | reverse complement strand
CAACTTGGGGGCGAATTTTCGGAAAAAGTGGTCCGGTTGAGTCAACTTGGGGGAATGCTGTACACAATCTTACTTCAATAAATAAGTGTTGCCCAAAACAATGTCAACCAAAACTCGGAGTTACCCGGTTGATATCAAAATGTGCAGGTATGCCGTCTGGTTGGTATTAAATTGTGCGAATGCATCACCAAGCTGATATCGTTTTGGGCAAAAATCTCGCCGCGTCCACCAACCATCCCGTAGTAGTCCCCTTGCCACCTTCGCCGCGTCCACCACCCACATCACGCCAAAACAAAAAAGCCGAAGCATTGCTGCTTCGGCGTCATACCGATCTTTAGAAAAAGGCCGTAATTTCTACCCGTTGATGCTTGTCATCAACGTTAATCTCAGCTTCTGCTGAGCGGCCGCGGTTTCTTTCCACGGCTTCGGCAATCATGCCGCTTTCTAAAGAAAAGTCCTTGCTATCACTCGCTAACCGGTCGGTCACGGATTGACCGCTTAATTCGAAAATCAGGGAAGCCCGTCTTTCCTTAACCAGCTTCAAGGTGCCAAATTCTGCCATATCGAAGAATTCGGCTAAGTCTGCAAAATCACTTAAGTCATATTTGCGCGTAATTCTCTTGCCAGCCCAGTAAAGAATCGCTGGGGTATCGCCGCCCAAAATGGTAGGCAACAAGAAATCGCGGTATAGTTGGTTTACAAAATATACGTGTTCGTTGTGTTCTGACATAATCCTCATCCTTATTCGATAGCTTAATTTTACCTTAAATAGCCTATTGATGGTAAAAGATTTTAAGAAGTTTAAGAAATTTTGACATTTAAAATGAAAGCAATGCAAATTAAAAGTAAGATCTTCCTTTTAAGCTTTCGTAATAGTCGCAATAAGTGGTAAAATTTGAGTTAGGAAGTTAATATTTTTGAAATGATAGGAGTACTAACTAATGACTCAAGTATTATTATTTGCCACGAATAACCAAAACAAAGTTAAAGAATTACAAAGCGCTTTTGACAAGGCTGGCTTGGACATCGAACTCAAGTCAAACGCAGACCTTGAAAACCCACCATATGTAAATGAAAAGGGCGAAACTTTTGAAGCCAACGCTGCTTTGAAGGCTCACGCTTTGGCAGAATACAGCAAGCTGCCAACTTTGGCTGATGACTCCGGCTTGCGCGTTGACAAGTTGAATGGTGCTCCTGGCGTTCACTCAGCTCGCTACGGCGGTGAAGCTCACAACGACGCCCGTAACAACGCTAAGCTGTTGGCAGCTTTGGGCGGCGTGCCACTTGGCAAGCGGACTGCTCGTTTTGAAAGCGTCCTGGTTTTGACTTGGCCTGGTCAAGAAGACAAGGACTTGGTTGTCAAGGGCGTTTGCGAAGGTGAAGTTTTGGCCATCCCTCGCGGCGACAACGGCTTTGGCTACGACCCACTCTTCTACGTACCAAGCAAGGACAAGACTTTTGCCCAAATGACCACTGAAGAAAAGAACGAAGTTTCTCACCGCGGCAAGGCAGTTAAGGCCTTGATTGAAAAATTGCCAGCTTGGCTTGCTCAATTTAACTAAGAGATAAAGCAAAAAATGCTGAGCGCTAGGCTCAGCATTTTTTCTTTACTTGCTATTCAGGGGGAGCCACTGATTGTGGCTGAAGCTGACTCCAGCTTGGTTGAGCAGCTCTAGGTACTTTGCCCAATAGTTCTGCCGGATTTTGACCTCATAGCCCGGCTTGATCTGGAAGCTGACCCGGTAGGTGATGGTTTCGCCGGTTTGACTGACCACGCCCACATAGGTCGGGCCGCTGACCAGGTAGGGGTGAAGGTCGGCCAGGGCTTGGTCAGCCTGCTTCAGCAATTTTTCCAGCACCTTTAAATCGGTTTTGGCGTCCAGGTTCAGGTTGAGGGCCAGACCGATCCCGCCGTGGGTCAGGTTTTTGACAATGGAAATCTGCCGGTTGGGGATGTAGATCAAGGTGCCATCGGTCGTCATGATCTGCGTGGTCCGCAGGCCTAGCTGGGTCACCGTTCCGCTTTGCTCGCCAATTTCAATGTTGTCGCCCACATCATACTGGCCTTCGCTCAGGATGAAAAAGCCGTTGACCAGGTCGCTCATGAAGCCTTGGGCCCCAAGACCAATTGCTACGGAAAAAATTCCGGCACTGGCCAAAAGCGTCCCCACGGGCACGCCGAGGATGGTCAAGATGGAGTAGGCGTAGAAGAAGATCATGGTGTAGCGAAAGAGGCTGTTGATCAGGGCCGAGATGGTCTGGGCCCTTTTGGACAATTGATCGGTTCGCTTGGCCAAATAGCGGTTGATCAGCTTGCGGCCAAAGTGGATGACCAGGTAAAAGACCAGAGTCGAGATCAAGAGCTGCCAGATCACCGAGACGGCGCTGGCAAAGAGTTTGCTGGCATCGATGGTGATGCCGCCGATCTTAAATTCAAGATTTTTCATGTAAAAAAAGGCTCCTTTCGGTTATGATTAAAGCATAGCAGATAATAGCATAAAAAATCTTTTGATTGAGTATAATTCGCTTTCATGATAGACTTTTTTTAGATAGAAAGGGGAAAAATCATGCAAATTTCCTTTGGTGCCTTAGCCGGCCTGATTGCGGCTATCGCCTTTTTAGTACTTGTATTATTCACGATTCCAACCCTGCACCACTTGTCAAAAACTTTGCAAGAAGCCGAAAAGACGGTGCAATTGACTAATGACTCTGTGGAAAAATTGAGCAGCGACGTAGATGGCTTGCTCAAGCAAACCAGCTCCTTATTGGACAAGACCGATGCCTTGCTGGCTGATGTTAACGGCAAGATGGAAACCATCGAACCAGTGGTCCAAGCTGCAGCTGATTTGGGGCAAAGCGTATCTGATATCAATGAATCATCCAAGAAGATGATCAACAAGGTATCTAACGCTCACTTTACTAGAACCGGGATGATTACTTCTGTAATCACTTCTGCTTTTGCTAGACACTTCCGGCGCAAGGGTCAAGATTAGAAAAGGAGACCGAAAATGAAGAAATTTACTAGCTTTTTATTAGGGGCTGTCTTTGGTGCAGCTGCTGGCGTGGTTGCTGCCAGCCTGGTTTCAGACGACAAGCTTAAAGAAGTTAAAGACAAGATCAAGAGCAATCCTAACGTAGAAGACTTGAAGGAAAAGTACGACAACGGGACCGAAATCTTGAAGAACCAACTGGCTTCTTTCCCAAAGAATATTGAAGACGATTCTGAAATCAAGGACTTCGACGACATCGTGATCGACGATTCCGAAAGCAAGGAAAAGGACTCAGAAGAAACGGCCAGCGACTTAGACAACGCTGAAGCAAGCGACTCTGATGCTGAACCAGAAACGCCAGTTGCTCCAAGCGAGCCAACTGAACCTAAGGACGCTGAATAAGAATTATGATACTAAAAAAAGCCAAGGCATTAATTGCCTTGGCTTTTTGTTTGCTTTTTAAAAATTATTCCTTAACTGGCAGAACCTTCAAGTCCTTGTCGGTGTGGGTGAATGGCTTAAAGCCCTCCTTGGTCAAGACGCCGCAGTCTTCGATTCTGACGCCGGCAAAGCCAGGGATGTAGATGCCTGGTTCGATGGAGAAGCACATGCCTTCTTGTAAGACCACATCGTTGCCGTTTGCGATAGATGGGAATTCATGAACTTCCATCCCGATCCCGTGACCCAGGCGGTGGATGAAGTATTCACCGTAACCGGCGTCCGTGATGATCTTGCGGGCAACGCCGTCCAGTTCGCTGGCGGTCATGCCGATCTTGGCAGCGTCGATGGCCGCTTGTTGGGCTTCCCGGTTGACTTCGTAGATTTCCCGCATCTTGGCAGTTGGTTCGCCATAAGCGACGGTGCGGCTGGAGTCAGAAGCGTAGCCTTCATGCATGGTCCCCAGGTCGAACAGAACTAGTTCATTTGGCTTAACCTGGTTCATGCTTGGACCCTGGTGAGGGTTAGCGGCGTTTTCACCGGCTTGGACGATGGTGTCAAAGCTGGTTTGCATGACGCCTTTTTGCAGCTTCAATTGGTATTCGATTTGGCTGACCACGGCCCGTTCAGTGATGCCGTTACGCAGAGCGTTAAAGCCCACTTGGAAGGCAAAGTCGGCTTCTTCGCCGGCTGCCCGCATCTTAACCAATTCGCTTTCTGTCTTAAAGAGGCGGATGTGGGCGATGAATGGAGAAAGATTTTTAGAAAAATCAGCATCTGGGAATTCTGCATGGAGGGCTTGGTAGTGGCTGACCGTCAAGCCGTCTTTTTCCACAGCCCAAGTTTGGTAATCGCTAGTCCGCTTCTTGATTTCGGCAGCGATCTTCTTCCAAGGGTCTTCGTCGTCTAAATAGCCGACAACGTCCCCGTCCCAAGCAGAAGCCTTGGCTTCTTCGTAGTTTAAGGCTGGGCAGAAGAGGAATGGCTCAGCTTCCTTAAAGGCAAAAAGTTTAAAAATTCGCTCTTCCGGATCAGTGGTAAAACCGGTAAAATAGTTAATCGTGGTTGGACTTGAAACATAGGCAACGTCAGCCCCATTTTCTTGCAACCAAGCTTGCAATTTATCCAAATTCATAGCAATTTTCTCCTTATTGATGAAATCAAATCAAGTATAGCACTAAAAAATGTAAAAAATGATGAAAAATTAGCTGTAAGCGATTGCACCATTTGAAAAAAGATGGTATCATTTACTTAGTAATTAGTATTAAAGATAGGTGGGGCTGTTATCATGCACAAACAAGATGTAACTATTTATGACGTCGCCCGGGAAGCCAAGGTCTCCATGGCCACCGTTTCTCGAGTTGTCAACGGCAACAACAATGTTAGAAAAGAAACCCGCGACCGGGTAATGGAAGTCATCAAGCGCCTTCACTACCAACCAAATGCAGTGGCACAAGGCTTGGCTTCTAAGCGGACCACAACGGTGGGCTTGATCGTGCCAGACTTGACTAACTTGTACTTTGCTGAATTGTCCAAGGGGATCGACGATATTGCGGTTTTGTACAAGTACAACATCATCATCTCCAGCGTGGAAAACCGTTTGATGAAAGAAGATGCCGTGATTCAAGGCTTATTGAACAAGCAAGTTGACGGGGTCATCTACATGTCCAACAAGCTGTCAGAAGAAGCAACGGAAGCCTTTAAGCGGACCGACACGCCAGTTGTTTTGGCCGGTACGGTTTCTGGCAACTCCGAATTCCCTTCAGTCAACATTGACTACAAGAAGGCGGACACGGAAGCCTTGAATTTGCTTTTAAACGACGGCAAGAAGAAGCTGGCCCTGGTAGTTGGCGACAAGGAAGCGCCAATCAACCGGGACAACCGGATTCCAGCCTTTGAAAAGTTCGTTGCTGACAATGAACTGGAAGGCTGCGAAGTCTTTGACGGCATCAAGGACTACTCTGATGGCTACAACCTGTACCCAGAATTAGCCAAGAAGGGCATCAACGGGGCTATCGTAACTAAGGACGTTTCCTCAGTTGGTCTCTTGAACTCTGCCCTTGACCGCGGCGCTAAGGTGCCAGAAGACTTCGAAATCATTACTGCTAGCGCAACCCAAATTGCCTCAGTTGTCCGTCCTGCTTTGACTACCATCAAGCAGCCGCTTTACGACTTGGGTGCGGTAGCCATGCGGATGCTGACCAAGCTGATGAATGACGAAGGCTTGGAAGAAAAGCACATCACTTTGCCTTACGAATTGATCAAGAAGCAAAGTACTTTAAACAAGTAATCTGAAAGACCCGCGAAGGCGGGTTTTTTTGCGCCAATTTTTCCAAAGAAAAGTTCCAGCCGAAGTATGGTAAAATTTTTGGTAAGAGAACATGGGGGCAGAAAATGAATCATCAATATGAACAATTAGATTTGATTGAAGAAATTACCAGAAATGACGGCAGTCAATATTATGAGATTTCCAATATTGACCAAAACGGTTTTGCCGAGCTGGCCGTTAATAACGGCTTGATCAAGGCCGTCCGCATCCTGGTCATCAACATTCCGCGGACCAAGGCGCTGGAAACTTATGAGCAGTACATCAACAAGACCTACGATCTCCAGACCTTGATGAATGAACAAAACTGGGAGCAGCCCGAGTGGGTGGAATGGGACAAGCCTAAGGGCGCTGTCCGGGATGCTTACGAAATGGTTTTGAAGGCCAACAAGATAGGTTAGGTGACGGAGATGGAAACCCTGCGAATTTTGCACACGAATGACCTGCACTCCCACTTTGAGAATTTCCCGAAGATCCGTCGCTATTTAAAAAAGGTTCAAGAGACCGCGCTAGAAGACCAGGTCTTGACCTTTGACGCCGGCGACTTCATGGACCGGTCGCATCCCTTGTCTGACGCTACCGAAGGCCAGGCTAACATCCGCTTAATGAATGACTTTGGCTACGATGCCATCACCATCGGCAACAATGAAGGGATTTCTAATCCGCATGAAGTGCTAGAGCGCCTTTTTGACCAAGCCAAGTTTCCGGTCATCTTGTCTAACCTTTTAGAAGAAGATGGGCAAAGGCCGGCTTGGGCCCACGATCATCTTTTTTTAACTACGAAAAAGGGCACCCGGATTGCCCTGGTTGGCCTAACGGCAGCTTATCCCATGACCTATGGCCCCAACCACTGGCAGGTCAAAATGCTGGGCGAGACCATGGACCGGGTCATGGCCGACATTAAGGGACAGTACGACCTCTTGATCCTGGTCACCCACATCGGCGTCCGCATGGACAAGTGGCTGGCTCAGCACTATCCAGAAATTTCGCTGATTGTCGGCGGCCACAGTCACACGCTTTTAGCTAAGGGGATTAAAGAGAGACAAACCTGGATTACCCAGACCGGCAAGTGGGGCTATTATGTTGGCGACATCGAATTGGCCCTAGACGATGACCACCATCTCTTGTCGATCAAGCCGCACACCATTCCAACTTCCTCTTTGCCGGAAGAAGAAGGCGATGAGGCAGAAATCGCCAAGCTCTATGATCTGGGCCAGCAAATGCTGGAAAACCACAAGGTGGCTTTTTTGCCGGAAAAGTTCAACCAGGACAAGATGGCGGCGGTAGACGTGTCGCTTGACGCCATTGCCGATTTTGCCGGTACCGACTTGGCCATGCTGAGCACGGGACTTTTTTTAACGCCATTTAAGAGCGGGGTGATCAACCAGTTTGACCTTCAGCATGCTCTGCCGCACCCGATGCATGTAGTAAGGTCGACTCTCTTAGGCCGGGATCTTTGGCGCTTGGTCATGGAAGTGGAGAAGAACCGCCACTTCTTAGAGCACTACCCACTGGTCGGGATGAGCTTTAGAGGGAAGATTTTTGGCCAAGTCTACTACAAGGGAATCAAGTACGACATGCTGACCCGGAACGTTTACGTTAACGGCCAGCTGCTGGACCCAGCTAAGGAATACGAGATTGCGGTCTTGGACCACTACGTCCTGATTCCCTTTTTTCCAACCTTGTCCATTGTGGGCGAAAACAAGTTTTTATTCCCACAATTCTTAAGAGAAGTTGTGGGCGATTACCTTAGCAAAAAATATCCAATACCAAAAGAAAGTGATTTGATTGAAGAAAGTGAAGAAGTCGGATCAAGCAAGTGAAAAAGCTGAACAAGAAGCTAAGCCCCTCCACCCGCTAGCAGAAGTCGCCATCTTGGGCGACAAGGTGCTGATCAACCAAAGAGAGTACCGGATCGTGGTCAATGAAAGAGAGGCCTTGGACCGGGATGTCCTGCGGGAAAAATATGACCCATATCTTGATCAGTATGACTATTTAGTCGGGGATGTCTCAAGCGACCACCTGCGACTGCGGGGTTTTTACAATGACTATATCAAGACCTCGATTGACCGGAAAAAGTCCACGATCGTGGACTACCTCTACGAATACTGCAATCCGGGTGCTCCTTACTTTATCTTGGAGTCAGCTACGCCAAGCAAGCGGCCTAAGCCAAGTAGACGCCGGCGTCCTCGTCCCAAGAAAAAGCCCGCTTTTACAGAAAAGCGGGTTAAGGAGACCAAGTTTAGCAAGAAGAGTTATGCTGCGCGCCGGAAGAAAAAGCCAAACCGCCGTGGCAGTTTTGTAATTAGAAAGAAGCAATCTTGAAAAAGTACCAGTTATACCTGATTGACCTGGATGGCACCATCTACCGGGGCAAGGAAACCATCGAATCCGGCGTCCGCTTTGTCAAGCGGCTAGACGAAGCCGGCCTTGACTACCTCTTTTTGACCAATAATACGACCAGAACGCCGGAGATGGTGGTGGAAAAATTGCGGGGGCACGGGGTAGAAACCACTGTTGACAAGATCTATACGCCCAGTATGGCCACGGCCAGCTACCTGCTAGACCGCAATCCGGGGAAAAAGCTCGGCCTTTACATCATTGGTCAGGTAGGCTTATGGAAAGAACTCCTCCAGCACCCAGAATTTTCCTATGATGAAGAGCACCCTGACTATGTCATTGTCGGCATGGACACGGATTTGACCTACCACAAGCTGATGGTGGCCACCCGCTGCATTCACCGGGGTGCCACCTTTATCGGGACCAATGCTGACAAAAATCTCCCAATTGGGGATGAGCTCCGTCCCGGCAATGGCTCTTTGTGTGCGGCCCTGGCTGTCGCCAGTGGCCAGGAGCCTTTTTACATCGGCAAGCCGTCTAAGGTCATCGTTGACCAGGCCCTGGAAAAGTGGGGCGTCAAGGCTGAAGAGGCCCTGATCGTCGGCGACAATTACCCAACCGACATCGAAGCCGGCATCAATAGCGGGGTCGACACGCTCTTGACCTTAACCGGGGTGACCAAGAAAGAGGAGCTGGTCGGCCTCACGCCGCCAACTTACATCGTAAGTAACTTGGACGAGGTAGAATTATGAAAAAGCAGAACAAGTCGCTAGTACAAATCTTGCTCCCCTTTGGCCACTTCTTTTTTGCCTTGGCCAGTGCAGTTCTAGGGGCCATCATCGTCAGCTGGCCGCTCCTGCTCTTTTTCACCTTCATTGAAAAAAGCTACCAGACCGTCAATTTAACCATTGGCCAGGTCATGGCCAACTACAACCAGCTCCTGTGGTACTTAGTTTGGCCTTGGAAAAAGAAGCTGCTGATGACCAACTTGCCAACTTCTGCTTCGGCAGCTAGTCATTTCGCGGAAGTCAAGAATCTCTTTATTCTTTGTGAGATTGTTTTTTTGTTGGGATTGGCACTAGGCTGCTACTTCAAGCAAAAGAAGGAGTCCATTAAGCTGAACCAGACTTGGGCGCTCTTATTAATGATCCTGCCCATCGTGGTCTTGCCCTTTGCCTTGACCAACTTTGACAGCTTTTTTAGAGCTTTTCACACCCTGATTTTCCACAACAGCAACTGGCTCTTTGATCCGGAGACCGATCCAGTGATTAATGTCTTGACCGAGGGCTTTTTCGCGGCCTGCTTTGCCGTGGGCGGCGTCATTTACGAGCTCTACTTTGCCCGCTTCTTGCTGGACAAGTAGTTATTAAAAAATCGACCAAAAAAGAAGGACCAAAGGTCCTTCTTTTTCTTTTACTGCTTTTTAGCTGTCTTATTTATCGAATTGCTGCTCCCGCTTCAGGGTCATTCTCTTCTTCAGACCGATGATGGCCACTGGCAAAACGGAAACCAGGATGATGGCGATCACGACCAAGGAGAAGTGGTCCTTGACGATTGGGAAGTTGCCGAAGAAGTAGCCAAGGCCAGAGAAGAGCCCAGTCCAGAGAAGCCCGCCCAGGCAGTTGTAGATGATGAAGGTGCGGTAGTGCATCTTGCTGCCGCCTGAAACGAATGGGACGAAAGTTCTGATGAAGGGGATGAAGCGGCCGAGAACGATGGTGATGGAGCCATGTCTTTCAAAATATTTTTCCGCGGCGATCCGGTTCTTTTCGTTGATCAATTTATTGAACCATTCGTGCTTAGCCCCGGAGTGGACGGACCACTTGCCGATTTCATAGTTGACGCTGTCGCCAATGATGGCGGCGGCTGCCGTGATCAGGTAGATCAGCCAGATGTTTAAGCCATACTTAGGGTTGGCCGCCATGGCCGCTGCCGCAAAGACCAGGGAGTCGCCGGGCAAGAAGGGGCAGATGACCAGGCCAGTTTCAATAAAGATAATGGCAAAAATGATCCAATAGCTGCCGGCCCCAAAGTTGTTGACGATGGTCACCAGGTGGTCGTCAATATGGAGGACAAAGTCGATTAGTTGCATTTTTTCTCTCTTCCTAATTGATACTTGTAGAGTGGATGGTGAGACTCTTTTCTGGGAAAAGGTCCCGCATGATGGAATTGATAGCGATTTGGGCTTCGCCAAAGCCAATGCCGATGATTGGCACTCGGCCCTCGTAGCCGCAAGCGTCGCCGATGGCGTAAATTTTGGGGACGTTGGTTTGCATGGACCGGTTAACGGCGATTAGGCCATTTTCCAGCTCCACGCCCCACTTTTTAACAAAGCGGTTGTCAGCCCGAAAGCCGTAAGCCACCAGGATTTGGTCAAAGCTTTCAGCTAACACCGTATCGCCACCGACTTCCTTTAAGTCGATGATTAATTGACCATCTTTTTCGGTCATTTTCTTGGGCAGGTAGGGGGTTAAGAAGTTAACTTGGCCCTTTTTTCTTAAAGCATCAACGCTGCTTTCCATGCCGCGGAATTCGTTGCGCCGGTGGATCAAGGAAACGTCAGCGATGTTGGCTAATTCATTAGCCCAGTCTAAGGCTGTGTCGCCTCCGCCAAAAATTCCTAGCTTTTGGCCAGCAAATTGGGCCGGATCCTTAAAGAAGTAATGGATCCGGTCTTCCATTTCCGGAGTGGCCTTCAGCGGAAACTTTTTCGGCTTAAAGGCCCCGTTGCCGGTGGCAATCATGATGGAGCGAACCTGGTATTCACCGTCAATGATTAAGTTGTCCCCGGCACTCTCCACGTCTTGAACCTGGTGGCTAGTGACGAGATCTACTTGGCCATCCAAATTAGCAATTAGCTGCTTAGTTAAGTCAGAAGCGGTAATTTCCTTAAAAACCGGGATGTCCAGGATTTTTTTGAAGGGATAGAGCATTTCAGGCTGGCCGCCCAAGTCGCTCAAGGATTCTAAAACGATTGTCTTTAAGCCATGCAGGCGGGCGAAGTAAGCGGCAAAGAGGCCGACCGGTCCGGCGCCAATGATGGCTAGATCATACTCTTTAATGATGGATATCTCCTTTCGAAAAATAACTAAGATAACTTTACCATGAATATGGGGAAAATACATTAAAGCTTAGTTAAGATTGCTTCTTTGCTTAGTTAAATGTGCAAATAGATCAAGAAAGGTAGTTATGAGATAGAAAATAAAGAAAAAAGCAAAAATTTTAGAAAAAAATTTCTAGAAAAAAACCGTAAAAAAGAGGTGAAACCGAACTTTAAAAAGATTAAGAGAAAATAAGCCAGGAATTCTTTAAGAAATATAAGCGAAAAGTAAAAAGCAGCTTTAGCAACACCGCCTGGTGTACACAGCATAATTCGAACAAAAATGAGAATTTGACGAATTAGGAAAAGTAAGTATAATTATATTTGTTGTCGCGGCAAGCAAGCAGCTCGCCGGAGACACGAAAATATAACGAAAATATTTTAGAAAATGGTTGTTGACAAAGCGCTAACAACTTGCTAAGATATTAAACGTTGCGTCGCTAAGACGCAAGT
>NZ_AZDU01000046.1 GCF_001434815.1 Lactobacillus equicursoris DSM 19284 = JCM 14600 = CIP 110162 | reverse complement strand
TTTTCTTCCGGTTTAGTTGGAGTAGTTTTCTTTCCTTCCATTTTTCTTTTTTCTCTTTCTATATCCATTCAGGCCCGCAAGCGCGGGCTTTTTTCTTATCTACTGCCATATCTGATCATCTGGATCTTCTTGCCTAGAATTCGGCCGGGGTGGTCCTTGTCCAGGACAATAGGCGAATAAGCGGGGTTAGTTGGCATAAGCCAGATTGTATCGCCTACATGTCTGACTTGCTTTAAGGTAGCTTTCGTATCGCCATCAACTAAAACTGCTGCCACTTCACCATCTTCAACATTTGGAGTAGGTTCGATTACGACCCGGTCGCCGTCTTGCAGGCCAGGCTCCATGCTGTCGCCTTCACAGATTAGGGCAAAAGCACCATCTGGCAAGTGGCCTGGCAGCTCCAAGTAGTCGACAACGTTCTGCTCTGCATCGATTGGATCACCACATGCAATGGTGCCAATCACAGGGATGCGGTGTAGTTCAATACGATTAATCGGAATAGCGTTAGATGGGGTTGGATCCAGCCGTGGATCAATTTCTTCTGGTTTTACATGGAAGAAAGCAGCCAACTTGATAACATTCTTTTGAGTTGGCAAAAATTTACCATTAAAGTAATCATAAATCGTACTGTTGTTAATTCCGGTGCCGTTGACGACATCAATCTTTTTGCATCCCTTGGCTTCTAAAAGGCGGTTAAGAGTTGCTGAAATTTCTTTTTTAAGTTGCTTTTCTTGTGGGGTTAATTCTGCTCTAGCCATTAGTACACCAGCTTTCTGTATGTATTCGATACCCTAATTTTAGCATTTTTTCTGGTTTAATCTGCTTTTTTTAGAAAAAACTCGAAAAAATACTTGACTCTCGAATTAAACCGGGCTAATATATAGGCATAAGCTTGAAACAGCAATAAAGAAACAAGAGAAAGGAGGAAAGCCAATGCCTCAAATCAGCATCAAGGCAGCAAGAGTAAACGCTGGACTGACGCAAAAGCAAGCGGCTGAAAAGCTTGGCATCTCTGACCAAACTTTAAGCCACTATGAAAAGAACTCTGGGTTGGTCAAGCAGGCTACACTCGAAAAAATGTACTCGATTTACAAGATCGACAAAAAACAAATTTTTTTGAAATAAAGTTCCGGATTAATCAGAGAAAAAGGAGAACCAAAAATGAACATCTTAAACGAATCAGCTCTCCGGGACATGATGTTTCAAATCGTCAAAGAATCTAAGCCTCGGCTGGAGGAGGACCTGACAGCGAAAACCATCGGGATCAACGAATTCCGGCGGGACTACTGCCAGGGGAAATCTGCCGAGTGGGTGCGGACGAAGATCTTCGACCGCTATCCGGAAGTTGTCTTTGACCCGGTGAAGCACACGGGGTGGGTACTTAACCCACATGGGCAAGGTAAGAAAACAGTTATCTGGCAGAAACAAGCTGCCAAGTGGCTGGAAAGCCACATGTACGACATTGATTGGGGTGAAAAGCTATGATCATCAGTTTACACTTGCATGACTTATTGGGCATCATCGGGTTCAGCTTTATTGCTGGGCAACTATTAATCTACTGGGTTTACCGCGACAAGATTTAAAGGAGGTGAGCATCACGAAAACTCAGACAATAAAAAAGCTGGTCAAAGCATCAAACGCTTTTACCAGCAACAAAAATCAGTATCTAAAAGGAGTATACCACAATGGCAAGAAATAAGGAATGGGCTGACAGCCTGAATGCTGAAGCCCAGAAGCAAGCCAACAACCTGGTTAAGCAAGCACTCGCTCAGCCCACTGTAGGCAAGGCCCGGAAGCTCATGAAAGACAATGAGCCGGATTGGGACAGCTCAATCACAGGGACAATCGACGGGGCTATCCAGGCGCTAGAGTTAGCAATCTGGAACCAGGCCCGGCAGGATCTTAACCGGGAACTGGACAAGGTGAAATTAGGAGGAACTGACGATGCCAGCGTTTAAATGGGAAGAACAGAAAACCCCGCGCTATCGCTATCTGATCTACGGCGTGCCAGGGGTTGGCAAAACCACACTGTCTGCCAGCTTGCCTGGCAAAACTTACATGTTAAGTCTGGACGGGTCATTCACCCGGATTAAGGCTTACCAAGGAAGCCAGGACATCTGGCTGATTGATCCAGGAACGCCGATTGAGGACTTAAACCGGTTCGTTGTCTGGTTCAACCACAATGCAAAGAATTACGACAATCTGGTTATTGATAACTTGAGCAATCTCCAAAAGCTCTGGTTTGTGGAGAAAGCCAAGGAGTCAAAGAACGGGCTGGATAACCAGCTGGCCCACTACAATGAATATTCTAATTGGGCAATTCGGCTATTCTCCAAACTGTTCAGCTATGACGTTAATGTCTTAGTTACCGCATGGGAAGCCAGACGGCCAATTACAGACGCCAACGGCCAGCAGTTCGAGCAATACGGCCCAGATGTAAGAGAGCAGGTTAGGGACTATGTCATGGGCAACTGCGATGTAGTTGGCCGGCTGATTAGTAAGGAAGACGGAACCAGAGGAGTGATTCTTGCTGGCGACGTTGGGACTTACGCCAAGAACCGACTAGATAATAGGAAGGGATGCGTGGCAAGTGAACTATTCACTTTACGATTACCAGCAAAGACTGGTGGACCAAGCCAGACAGAGCCTGGCAACGGGCAATAGATCTGTCTTGATTGTTAGCCCGGCAGGGTCTGGCAAGTCGGTAGTTATTGCGGAAATTGCCAGACTAGCGGCTGAGAAAGGTGGTTATATTCTCTTTACGGTCCACCGCAAAGAATTAGTCAACCAGATTAAAGAGACGTTTCAGCAGGCCGGAATTCCTGACCAGCAGACAACGATCATGACGGTTGGCAAGATTAAGAACCGATTGGGCCAGCTGCCAAAACCTAGTCTGATTATCACTGACGAGACTCACCATTCCCTAGCCAAGACCTACCAGAAGATCTATCAATTCTGGGATAAGGTGCCAAGATTGGGGTTTACTGCCACACCGTGGAGACTGTCCGGGGAAGGCTTAGGCCGAACCTATGACGACATGGTAGTAGGGCCGCAGGTTCAATGGTTGATCGATCACCACCGCCTCGCGCCAGTTAAAGTCTTCGGAGCAGAGCTGGGTGACCAGTCAGTGCTGCGAAAGTCTTCAACGGGTGACTTTACCGGCTCAAGCTTAGCAGAGTTTGAGAAGACTATCGACGGCGGTATCGTGGAAAGCTGGCAAAAATTCGCTGGAAACCGGAAGACAATTGTCTACTGTTCAACGGTCGCCTTCTCTAAGAAAGTCGCAGAGATGTTCAACCAGGCCGGAGTTCCAGCAGCCGAAGCAGACGCCAAGACACCAGCCAAACAGAGAGAGCAGGTTATGTCGGATTTCAAATCTGGCAAAATTCAGGTTCTGACAAATTGTGACTTGATTTCGGAAGGATTCAACGTTCCAGACTGCTCATGTGTAGTTCTATTAAGACCAACCAAGTCGCTAGTTCTCTACATCCAGCAATCGATGCGGTGTATGAGATACCAGCCAGGCAAACAGGCTGTCATTATCGACCAGGTCCGGAATTTTGAGCGCTTTGGTCTGCCAACCGACAACAGACACTGGACATTAAAAGACCGGAAGAAAGGCAAGAATACAGACAACGGGCCAGCAGTTAAGACGTGCCCGAAGTGTCTTCTCGTAATGTTATCCAGGTTAAGAAAACAGAACGTGAAGGGCCGACCGAAAATAAGACTCAGAAATTAACAGAAATTAAGCCCTTCAAGGTCTCTTATCTGCTGGGGAAGAACCCGGCAGAACTGACCACGATGGATGAACTCAAAGAATACGCAAAAGGAAAAGGATACAAGCCCGGTTGGGTTTACTACCAAGCCAAACAAAGAGGCTGGATCCATTAATTAAATAAAGGAGAAACAAAATGTCATTTTTAAACGTTAACTACAAGGAAGCAGAATCAGTTAAGCAAAACAACGAACCATTGCCAGCAGGCACTTACGAAATGATTATGAAGTCAGCCACTCACGGTGCATCTAAGGGTGGTCACGAAAACATCACCTTTGACTTTGTTGTTCGCAAGGACTTAGACGCAGTTCCAGAACTGGCTACTACCAATGCTAAGGCACATGGTCGTCACCTTTTCCAAGCAATCTGGACCAATAAGGACACTGACCAATTTGACAATGCTCAACTGTCCAGAATTGCAGAGCTGATCAAGATTCCAGACGGCACTCAGATTGACAGTGCAGATGATTTCGTTAAGCTCTGCGAAAATAAGCCAATCCGGATGAAGGTTGAAGTCAGCGACAACGAATACAAGGGCAAGATTACCAAGCGTAACAATTCATGGGTTAACACTTGGGAAGATACTCATTACCCAATGCAACAATCAGCAGCGCCTGGCCAAAGCCAAGCATTCACTGCAAACAACACGACGATTAACGAAAGTGATTTGCCATTCTAAGATTTAGAAGAGGGGCGGTTGGAAAATGGAGAAGTTTTCAGCCTATGTTAAGACCATTCCAGAGGAATTAAAGGCACTCAAGCAATGGGGACTGTTTGAGCTTCGCTATGACGAAAAGCGGGGCAAGAACACCAAAATTCCAATCAACCCCTGTGACGGTACGGCCGGAAAGTCTAACGACCCTTCAACCTGGTCAGACTTTCAAACAGCACTCTATGCTTTGGGCAAACAAGAAAGGGCGAGCGGGCTCGCCTTTTACTTTGCCAATGGCTACGTTGGGCTTGATATTGACCACATTCAAGACGACCTGGACATCTACTGGAGTGGGGATCCAAGTAGCTTGATCAAGCAGGTCCAGGAAATGACTGATAAAACCTACATGGAAATCAGCCAATCTGGAGAAGGCATTCACGCAATCTTTAAAGGCAAGATTCCTGGCAAGCGCCGGAGAAAAGGCCAATTTGAAATGTACGAGTCCGGCCGGTTCTTTGCCCTAACAGGCAACACAATCACGCCTAGCCAGATTAAGAGCCTAGACAAGCCAGCCATGACCAAGCTTTACGAGTTCATGTTTGGCAAGGATAATGTCCAGCCACTCCACCCGGTCATGCAACAAAAAACTCCTGCAATTGATCTGTCTATCCAAGAAATCCTAAACCGGGCTTACGGATCAGCTCAAGGGCCAAGAATCAAACTGTTCATGCAGGGTGGCTGGGAAGAGTTCTACAATTCTCACAGTGAAGCGGACATGGCTTTCGCTAACGTGTTAGCCTTCTGGACTGGCCGTGACTATGACAAGATGGATCAGATCTTTCGAATGTCCAGTCTGATCCGTGAGAAGTGGGACGAAGTACACGGGGCCACGACTTACGGCAAGGCAACGCTAAACAAGGCGATTAATGAATGTCCTAAGATTTACAATCCAAAAGCCCAGGCTAGTGATGGCTACAAGGTCTATTTCAACTTTAACAAACCAAAAGATGGCAAGAAAAAACCAGAAGATCTGCCGCCTAGATCATGGGACGACATGGGTATGGCTCAGCGGGTGCTAGACACTTACGGTGATCATATCAAATACCTGAGCACTGATAAGGACTGGTATATCTACAATGGCCAGTATTGGCAAGCTGACAACACTGGGATGATTGAGCAGATCTGCGACAACACAATCAATGCTCTAGACACTGAGCCGATCAACATTCCAGCAGACGCAACGCCAGACGAAGAAGACAAGGCCCGGAAAAATTGGAATAAGTTTAAGAAACACGAACGGTCAAATAAGGCCAAGAATGACCTGATAAAAGAATTACGCCACCATGTGCCAGTTACTCATGCTGATTTCGATAAAGAAGACATGGTGCTGAACACTCCCAGCGGTTGGGTTGACCTGACTAATGGGGAGCTGCACGACCATGACATTGGTAAGATGTTTACTCAGATCACTGGCAGTGAATACAGCGAAAACATAGATTGCCCACACTGGATCGAGTTTCTGATTGAGACCTTTGAAGGCGATATGGAACTGATCCACTTTATCCAGAAGGCAATTGGCTACAGTCTGACCGGGTCCAACAAAGAGCAGGTCATGTTCATCTTGAACGGTAACGGGAGAAATGGTAAGTCTGTTTTTCTCGACACGATCCAGCCAATCTTTGGACTTTATGCGAAAACAATGAACGTCAGCTCTTTAATGGTCAAATATGGCCAGTCAGCCAACTCAGATATAGCCCGGCTGGAAGGTGCCCGGTTTGTGGTTTCCAGTGAAGCCAATGAAGGCGCCAGACTAGATGAAGGTTTGGTTAAGCAGCTGACAGGCGGAGACAGAGTCGTTGCCCGGAAATTGTACGGCCAGGAATTCGAATTCGAACCGAAATTCAAGATCTGGATGGCGACTAACCACAAACCGCTGATCAGAGGCACTGACGATGGTATCTGGCGGAGACTGGTGCTCATTCCATTCAATCACCAGGTACCGCTTGAAAAGGTTGATAAATCACTCAAGGACAAGCTTTTAGCAGAGAGCATGGGAATTCTCAAATGGGCTGTTGACGGCTGCTTAATGTGGCAATCTGAAGGCCTGGCCCTGCCAAAGTCCATTGCTAATGCTGGCAATGACTACCGAAATGAAATGGACGTGCTCAGCGAATTCATCTCTGACTGCTGCGAAGTCGGGACTGGTGAAGTGTCAGCGACTGTGCTTTACGAAAAGTACGCCAGCTGGGCTACTGACTCGACCGAGTACAAGATGAGCAAGCGGAAGTTTGGAATTGAGATGGGGAAGAAATTTGAGAAAGTTCATAACCGCGCTGGGGCTTTTTACCAAGGCATCACTATTAAAACTGATCCTCGTTTAGCTTGGAATAAGTAAGTGTGACGCTTAATGTGATGCTTGTGATGCTTATGTGACGCTTTAAAAAACGTTCAAGCCCTAGAGCGAGTAAGAATGTGACGCTTGTGACTCTTATTTTTCTTAAAAGAGAAAAGAAAAAATAAAAATAAAAAGTATATAAAAGTTAAGAAAAACGGAATTATCCGTCACAAAACAGGTATGAAAACAAGCCTCAAACCCTTGAAAGAGTAGGGGCGATGGATAGTGTGACGCTTAATTTTTATGGGTCACGCTTCCGTCACACCACACAAATTTAGGAGCCAAAAATGGCAGAAGAACATAAAATTCAAAATCAAATCAGACTAATGTTATCAAGACATGGTTATATCAACTTCAGGGCCAATGTGGGCAAAATTCGCTTACCAGATGGCCGCTGGTTCGATACTGGCCTTCCGAGAGGTTTTCCTGACCTTTTCGGATTTAAGCCAGTGAACGGCAAGATCTATTTCCTGGAAGTGAAGTCCAAGACTGGACGGGCTAGGAAAGATCAGATTGCCTTTCACCAGGCGCTGACCAATTACCACGTTATTCACGGCCTGGTTAGGTCCCCAGAAGAAGCACTCACCGTTGTGGAAGGAGAACTGGTAGGTTATGGATTTAAAGAAAGTTAAACCAATCTGGCAACGCTTAGGCTTTGCCAGCAAACAGGACATGATTGAACACGGGAGAATTTACGATGAAAAAGGATTTGTATCAAGAACTCGATGAAGAACTTTCTCACTATCACAATTTAGAATTTCATGACTTCGAACGATTATTTGAAAAGTTCGGAATCGACTTTCACGGAACACTTGCGATTAAAGGGCCAAAACCTGGAGTCATTATTTGGGATGGCTGGAATTATCAAGCGTATCAAATCTTGTGTGACTATATGAATAGTAGAGGGCTTGCCTATTACCCAATGGATAATTTTGAATTCTTGCTAAGTGAAGTAGATTTTGATTTACCGCTTGCAAAGCCGGGAAGATCGTATAAAAGAATCCATTGGCTTCCAACGGTGCTGATCAAATATGAAAGAGGCTCAAAATGAACAGCTACGACGTAATTGAAACCATCAAGTGTGATGAATGTGGCCAGACAATCGGGACTGGTGAAGAATACATTTCAACCGTTGCAGACGAAGTGTTCTGTAGTGAAGAATGTTTCAACTGCTATTACTGGAGACTTGAAGGTGCTGAACACTACACGCTGGGCAGGGATGATTAGTGATGAAGAAAACAAAATACTACTACGTCAGAATGCCCAATCTGTACATTACCATGATGAAAGAAGAACGGACAGTCAGCATTGGGCGGATGTTCAATTGACTTAGATGAAAACCTTGTACTGTCAATTGACCAGGTATTTTCACTGATTACTAAAGATTTAAATCCAAATCCGTTCGGGCCAATGAAAACCATTAGACGTATGATTGGCAGAAAACACCCAAGCAGTGCTGGACATTGAAAGGAGAGCAACGATGAGTAAGCATGATGAACAGTTTGATGAGGCACTGAGAAGGCTTAGCGAATATGCAAACAGCTTTGATGATTATGTGTCTATCTGGATGTTGGAAGAGCTGCATGAAATCCACACTAGCTTGGACTTCATCTATGATGTGGAGGTTGGCCGTGAAAATTAAATTGCCATCACGAAAGAATAGGACTGCACCGAAATTTAGCCCTATGACAACGGAAAGATTTATCAAAGAGCTGCCATATCCTTGGTCAGCTGAAGTGGACAACAGAGGGATGCTCCATCTCAGCCACCACAACAGAGAAATAGCTTCTTATGTTCAAGGCAGTGACGACTGGCTCTTCTCTGATAAGACCGGGCGTTCCATTGAAGGCATTGACATCCAGCTAATGCAAAGAATGCTGGCGTTGGCTGAATATGAGCATGCTGGAAAGAAATATGTTCTTGTCAACGGTAAGCCAGAGATCGGCACTAGAGGAAAGTACTGGCATATCTTTATCTTAGGAGCCAACGGCTTGGAAACAACACTTGCGTTTGAGGATGAATTGCAAGAATATGCTTACTCGAAAGAAGAATTAGAGGAGCGGACTGTGAATCGTTATCCAATCGAGTTATGGCATGCGATTGGCTCACTAGCAGTCCCGCTTGATGAACTGTTAGCGGAGGAAAACGACTATGACTAGTAAAGATTTTGTAGATGAATTTAACGAACAATATCCAAATGTCTTCCATGCAATTGCGGACAATCATGGAAACATAAAAATTTTGAACCGTAGGGACACTATTCTGTTTGATTACAACGGCGCTACCTGGGAGTTTAGAGGTGACGGCCGTTCGGTCTTACCACTCTCTGCAAAGTTGCTAGAGCTGATGGCTGAATATGCTAAAGGCGATGTTGACGAACACATTGGCTTGGACTGGGAGGATTAACAATGACGATTGAAGAATGGCGTGATGTGGCTGATAAGCTCCACTTTTTTGATTTCACGCTGGCAGCAGTAGAGCTTGATAAATACTATGGAGAGGGCAACGAGTTCTCAAAAAGACTACTTGAAGTATCTGATCAAGTAGTCAAGATCAAGCTGGACCTGATGGCTCAATTGATTAAAGAGCACCCAGACGAAGAAGCATTTAAAACGATGTTTCCTGATGATGAGGAGGATGAACTATGACAACTGAGGAATTTATTGAAGCTGTAAATGCTATTGATAACAGAGATGGAATCAAGGCTTATGCAAGCGAAGACGAGCGTGACAATATTTTTTTGCGGACAAACGCTGATATTGCAGTAGCAGTACTGGGAAAGTATGACATTAATTGGGATATTCGGACAATGTCTGAAATAACCTTTCCAACCAAAATCTTAAAGCTCATGGTAGAGCTGGCAGAAAGCAGAGAAGATGATAACAAGTACGTGATCTTGAATGGCAAGCCGTTCTTTGATGATGGCAGCATTTGGAACAGAGTTTTCTTGATTATCGACAATAGCCTTTCACCAAGCACTGTAGGCTTTGATGACCTGAATAACTTTGGCTACACTGCGGGAGAGCTGGAGCAATTGAAAGCCACTCTGCCTAAGAAGCTACAGGACGCAGTTGACCTGTTGACTGTAACGGTTGGTGAAGCAAAGAAGGCACTAAAGAATGACTATTAACGAATTTATTTATGCGTTCGATGAAGATTCATCATATGCCGAATATGATGAACAAGGAAATGTTTACATCTACGATAGCACTTACGATTTGATGATGGCACGGCTGGAAAGCGAAAGCTCCGTGTGGCAAGTGGAAGATGACACCTTTACTATGTCACCATCTTTGCTGAGATTAATGGCAAAGCTGGCAGCCACACCACCAGACATGCGCGGAGATTGGAGGGAGACGCTACGATGAAATCACAGAAACCGAAGAAATCGATCATTCTCTACAACATGAGAAGCAGAAAGACAATTGTCAGCGAGACAGAAGCAGACGCTGCTCAAGCAATCGGATGTACTGTTAACCAAATCAAATATATGAGAAACGGCAGCGCAACTCATCTGTTCAACCACTGGACAATCTTGGAGGACGAGTAAATGATACAAGCTTTCGCCATTGCCCTTTCCTGGGGATGCTGGATTCTGGCCACACTGTGGGTTCTTTTCCAGCCCAACCGGGTATCATGGGCGGCGTTTATTGCACTAATGCTGACGAGCTTTGCCAGCTGCTATCTAATGTGAGGCACAATATGACGACTAAAGAATTCCTGGCAATCGCCAGAAAAGAAGATTACACAATCAAAGCTCTGCTGGATCCAGAAACCGGCGATACTTACATCGTTAAGTTAACCGACTTCGAAATGAACCCGCCAACCACCCTGGCTTGGGTATGCGGGCAGGAATCAGACCACTTTATCAGTTACGAGGGCCTGGACAAGAAAGAGAGTTACCTGGCGCTCAACGCCCTGGCAGATACTCTGCCAAGTGAAAGAGAGGACAAGTAATGATTTTACAACTGTTCAAAGCACTATTCGCAATTGGCGCTATCGTTGTCTTAGCGCTGTCTGCAATTCTTTTTATTATTTTTCTATGGGATGAATGCCATGACGATGTGGACTAATGACGGGCAGACCATCTGGGGAGTCTGGGAAAGAGTTGGAGCTTACGGCGTATGCAAGTTTCCTGACCGCTGGAGACTGGGAAGAGTCGGCACCCGGCCAATGTTATATCTAACGCCTCAAAGCGCTAGGAGGGCCGCTATGAGGCTTATGAAGAAGATTGGACGAGCTAACGTTAAAGTCGTCCACTATGACACAGAAGACGTTGCAGCAGTCTGGAGGAGGTGAACTATGGAATTTAACAACGAAAAACGATACGGATACTACCAGAAGTATTCTCCGCAGATTGGCTATACCTTGCTTAAGCCTGGCACTCTGTCAATTTATATCAGCCCAGAGGCCGCTAAGGAACTGGACTTTACGGAAATTAGAAAAATTGAAATCATGCTGAAGGACGTAATGAAACATGCGCAATCGGATAGTCTTTAACATTTATAACTCAGCAACCAGGCTGGTTATCACTCCAAGCCGGCAGTGCCCGCTGAAGACACTGAGAAAACTGATGGATCACGAAAAAATGTTGCTTTGGTACAAGCGAAAGCCCGATGAATTGATCTTATACGAGCTGACTGGGCAAGAATGGCGAGTTCCCTGGCTGTACATCGACCTATTTACAGTGAATTAATTAATCAGGGAAGGAGGGCGAAAAATGAGCTTGTTTGCACCTATCGACCGAGTAGCGACAGCTGCCAACGCCAGGGAATTGCTAATTAAGGACTTACCGCACATCATGGCTAGAGCTGGGAGACCACTGACTGATTTAACTGGTATTGACTATTCAACTTCGACTGGTGGGAGTAGTGGATCGCCCAAAAATGCGACGGAAATCAGTCTAGTTAACCACTTAAACGATCGAGAACTCTATGAGCGGTTATTTGACTGCATCCAGCATGCAGTTGGAGTGATGGTTGATAGCGAGTTTTACCACTTTCATAAAACAATCATTGTTGAGTGCTACATCGAGCGCAAGCCAGACAAGATCGTAGCCCCGCGCCTTGGCTGGGAAGTAGACAGTTTGGCTCCGCACAAGGTTGATGCTTTGTGCGAATTCGCTGAGAACTACGATTTTTCCAAGGGTTTATATGGGCTTAAAGGCTTGCCCAAACTAACAGCTTTCTGCCAGGAAACGCCTAACCAACTGCAAGCTTGAATGCGCTACTATGGTAGTGTCGAAAGTTTAGGTTTTCGATGGTGGCGACAAAATGAAAAACTTTTCTCTCTTCACATTGATGTTCCTCCAATTCTGGAAAAAACACTTACAACTATAACGACACATTGATAGCCGTAAACTACATGACGTTTTTCTATATTTTTTCAGACCATAAAAAACTCCAAAAAATCAAGTAATTATTTACCGGCGTTAGCAAATGAATAGTTTTACTGCTATCTATCATCTTAGAGATTACGGATCAGGCCGTCAGCACGTTCGAGTCGTGTAAATCTCATAGTCTGGGCGTTCCAGGCGAATGTTTAAGTATTTGCAGCATTAGATCCAAGTACATTACTCACATTATTTTTGTAGGTTGAGGCAAGCGCCCGTGCATTCACCTTTCCCTAGCGGCCCTGGTGCGATTCCAGGGCTCAACCTTATGAG